>DATMND010000155.1:0-5475 GCA_035569235.1 Acetobacteraceae bacterium
GTGGTGGACGAGATGGCGGACCTGATGATGGTCGCCGGCAAGGAGATCGAGGCGGCGATCCAGCGCCTGGCGCAGATGGCGCGGGCGGCAGGCATTCACGTGATCATGGCGACGCAGCGGCCGTCGGTGGATGTCATCACCGGCGTGATCAAGGCGAATTTCCCGACGCGCATCAGTTTCCAGGTGATCAGCAAGTTCGACAGCCGCACCATCCTGGGCGAGCAAGGCGCGGAGCAACTGCTGGGCATGGGCGACATGCTGTTCATGCAGGGCGGCGGCCGGATCACCCGTGTGCACGGTCCCTTCGTATCGGATGAGGAGGTCGAGAAGGTGGTGGAGTTCCTGCGCGAGCAAGGCGAGCCCGCGTACCTCGACGAGGTGACCGAACCGGCAGACGATGACGGCGCGGCGATGCTTCCCGGGTTCGGCGCTGCGGGCGACGGCGAGAAGGGGCTGTATTCCGAGGCGGTCGCGGTCGTGGCGCGCGAGGGCAAGGCGAGTACCAGCTTCATCCAGCGGCACCTCAACATCGGCTACAACCGCGCCGCCAAGCTGATCGAGCAGATGGAAAAGGAGGGCATCGTCGGCCCGGCGAACCATGTCGGCAAGCGCGAGGTGCTGATCCGGCGGACAGCGGACGATGATTGATCCGCGGGACTATTTCTACACGTGCCGACAATCGACGACCCGAATTTGAAGACGAGGCACCCGGTCAATACTGCATGAACGCGCTAGAGCACGCGGCGTTTGATTCCGTTGGTAGGCGATAGCGTATTGAAATTGATTAGCAGACCGACGCGGCACGAACTGAAGCGGAGGTAGATCAACGGTTTGCAATCGGGTTGGCGGGCAAACCGTGCCGGCGTAAACCGGGCCCGCATGGCAGTGAGGTGACGTGTGGAGCGGGTGGACTGTGTCGTGGTGGGAGCCGGTGTTGTCGGGCTGGCTGTGGCGCGCGCCCTCGCGCTGGCTGGCCGCGACGTGATCATTCTGGAATCCGCGGCAGGCATCGGCACCGAGACTTCGTCGCGCAACAGCGAGGTGATTCACGCCGGCATTTATTATCCGGCCGGTAGCCTCATGGCGCGGTTCTGCGTCGCTGGTCGCAAGGCGTTGTGCACCTATTGCGCAGAGAAGGGCGTGCCGCACGCGAACTGCGGCAAGCTGATCGTGGCGACCAACGCCGAAGAGGACGCGATGCTGGCCGGCATCAAGCGCCGCGCCGGGGCGAACGGGGTGGAGGGCATGCGCGTGCTCAACGCTGCTGAGGCGATCGCGATGGAGCCGAACCTGTCGTGCACCAGCGCGTTGCTGTCTCCCGTCACCGGCATCATTGACAGCCACGCCTTCATGCTGGCGTTGCAGGGCGACGCAGAGAATGCCGGAGCGACACCGGTGTTTCTGTGCCCGGTTACCGGCGGGCGCGTTGTGCAAGGCGGCGTGGAGATCGATGTTGGCGGCGTGGACCCGATGACCTTGCGTTGCCGGCTGCTGGTGAATTCCGCCGGCCTGCATGCGCCTGGCCTCGCGGCGCAGATTGCCGGCATGCCGCACGACCGCATTCCCCCGACGTGTTACGCCAAGGGCAACTACTTCACGCTGTCGGGGCGTTCGCCGTTCTCGCGATTGATCTATCCGGTGCCGGTGCCGGGCGGCCTCGGCGTGCATCTGACCATCGACCTCGGCGGGCAGGCACGGTTCGGCCCCGATGTGCAATGGATCGACGCGATCGATTACACGGTCGATCCCGCGCGCGCCGACGGTTTCTATGCGGCTGTGCGGAAATACTGGCCGGCGCTGAAGGATGGTGCGCTGCAACCGGGCTACGCAGGCATCCGTCCCAAGATCGTGCCGCGCGGTGCGCCGGCGCAGGATTTCGTCGTGCAGGGTCCGCGGACCCATGGCGTGCCAGGGCTGATCAATCTGTTCGGCATCGAAAGCCCGGGCCTGACCGCGTCACTGGCGCTGGCGGGTCATGTGGTGGAGGTCGCTGCCACTGGCTGAAGGTGTTCGCATCGATCCTTGACGGCCGTCTTACCTGATCTTACTACTGCGCTCCATGCAGACCACTCGGCTTTCCTCGAAGGGCCAGATCATCCTGCCGAAATCGGTACGCGATGAACACCACTGGGAGCCCGGCACAGAGTTTTCTGTCGAACCCGCGGGAGACGGCGTACTGCTACGGCCAGTGAAATCAGTTGTCCACAGCCGCCTCGCCGACGTGGCGGGCTGTTTGCGCGTGACCGGACCCGGGCGTTCGATCGCCGAGATGGACGCCGCGGTCATTGCGGAATTGCGTAGGCGCCGTGATCGCGGTCGATACTAATGTCGTGGTCCGGTTGCTGACCGGAGACGACCCCGCGCAGTTTGCGCGCGTTCACAAACTGTTTGAAACCGAGACCATCTTCCTGCCAAAGACGGTGGCGCTGGAAACCGAGTGGGTCCTGAGAAGCCTCTACGGTCTTCCAGCCCAGGACATTGTGGGCGCGCTTTCTGCTCTGGTAGCGCTGCCGCAGGTCCACTCCGAGGATGCATCCGCCATCGCCGAGGCGCTGGAGCTTTCGCGCCGGGGTCTCGACTTTGCCGATGCATTGCACATCGCGTCCAGCCGGATGGCGGAGCGCTTCGCTACGTTCGACAGGACTCTGATCCGCCGTGCGAGGGCATCTGCGACTCACGTCGTTGTCGCATCCCCTTGAGCGGCAATATGACATCGGGCAGTCAACTGCCGTGGGAGAATGCGATGCAAACATCGATATGCCGAACCTTCAGCCTGTTCGCTGTGCTGATGATCGCGGCGACGGTGGCAGATGCCGATCCAATTCCGGCAGTGGCGGAAGCCAGCAACATGCAGATCATCGGCCACAGCGACCTGATGGGCGCCGGAAAGGGCGGCGAAGGGCTCGCGCTGCGGCAATATCCAAATGGCCAACGCGTGCTGTTCCTCGCCCATGAATCCGCGCCGATGTGCTTCACCGCGATCGACGTGACGAAACCTGAAGACCCGACGGTCATCGCCCAGGTTCCGGTGGAGGCCGAGTTCGCGCGCTGCAACTCGCTCGGCCTGTCCGGCACGACGCTGGCGGTCGCGCATCAGGTCGAGGCGGTGGGGCAGCCCTATGCCGGCATGGACGTGTATGATGTCGCCGATCCGGTGCATCCAAAGAAGTTGTCGCACTTCGACACCGCGGGTCCGCATTCGCGCGGCGTGCATTATCTGTCGTTTGACGATGGCCAGTACGCCTATCTTTCGACCGGAGCAAACGACTTCACGCCGCGCAACAAGGAAGACGATCAGTTCCTGATGATCGTCGATATGCGGGATCCCGCGCTGCCGAAGGAGGCCGGCCGCTGGTGGCTGCCCGGCACGCGCGACGGCGACGCGGAGCCGTCGCCACTGCGGGTGAAGCCGTTCGATGCGGGCATCCGCATGCACACACCCGCCGTGTCGCCGGAGCGGCCGGACCGTGCTTATATCGGCTGGATCGACGGCGGCGTGGTGATCCTCGATATCGCCGACAAGGCACATCCCAAATTGGTCGCACGCCGCTCGTGGCAGTCGCTCGGCAACGGCTTCGCGCACACGGTGCTGCCGATCGTCTCGCGCAATCTGCTGGTGCAGACCGAGGAGGCGACAACGGCAAACTGCAAGGATTGGCCGAAGCGCAATTGGGTCTGGGACATGAGCGACGAGAACACTCCCGTTCCGCTCGCGGTGTTTCCGCCGCCTGCGGACTTCGCTGCTCTATGCAAGGCGGGCGGACGGTTCGGTGCGCACAACATCCACATGAACCGGCCGACCAGCACCTCGCGCACACTGAGCAGAACGGTGGTCGGCAGCTTCTTCAATGGCGGCATCCGCGCCTATTCGATCGAGGATCCCTACCATCCGGTGGAGATCGGCTACCTGGTCGAAGCGCCGCCGCCGGGGAACGCCACGCACACGATCCAGATCAACGATGTTTACGTCGATGAGAATGGTTTGATCTACGCCAACGACCGACTGAGCGGCGGGTTGGACATTGTCAAATACACCGGATCGGTGCCGCTGCAGTAAGCAAACGACCAAGTTCCTCCGTCGTCTTCACCATGGCGCGGGGCGAGGGTTGATCAGCTCCGCGCCTGGTCCGGCCGGAAGCGCACGCCCTTCCGCGCATAACCCCCGCCGAGCCCGATCGGCGTCCCGTCGGCGCGCCAACACGCCGCGCCGGTCATCGTGCCATCCGCACCAAACTGGATCGCGCTCATACCGCCGCCGACATTGCCGACCGCCGCGACATCGTGCCCGCGGTCGCGCAGCGCGGCGAGCACATCGGACGGCACGGCGTTCTCCACCTCCACGCCGAAGCCCTGGGTCCAGAGGCGCGGCGCCTCCACTGCCTCCTGCACGCTCATGCCGTGGTCGATCAGGTTCGACAGCGCCTGCATCACCGAGGGGAAGATACGCAACCCGCCCGGCAGGCCGAGCGCGTAGCACGGCTTGCCGTCGCGCAGCACGATCACCGGCGACATCGACGACGTGATGCGCTTGCCCGGCGCCACGGAATTCACGCGGCCCGGATATGGCGTGAACACGAACATGTAGTTGTTCGGGATCATCCCAGTGCCCGGCACGATATAGCGCGCGCCGAACAACGAATTGATGGTCTGGGTGCTGGCAACGATGTTGCCCATGCCGTCAGCCACTGTCAGATGCGTGGTATGCGCGCCCTCGCCCGGCGCCACATCGGCACCCCAGGTCTGCGCGCGCGCAAGGTCGATGCGCGCCCGGCGGTCGGCGGCGTAGGATTTCGACAGCAGCTTCGCCACCGGTACCTTGACGAACGCCGGATCCGCGGTCGCGGCGGCACGGTCGGCGAACGCGATCTTCAGCACCTCGGCCAGCAGATGCAGCGTGTCGGCGGATCCAAAACCAAGTGCGCCGATGTCGTAACCTTCCAGGATGTTCAGCATCTGGATGATGTGCAACGGCCCAGATGACGGCGGCGGTGGCCCCACGATGTCATAACCGCGATACATACCGCGCAACGCATCGCGATCGATCGTGCGGTAGCCGGTCAGGTCGGCCCGCGTGATGTAGCCGCCGGCCTTCGACATATGGTCAGCGTAAGTCCCGCCGAGCGCCCCGGTATAAAGCACATCCGGCCCTTCGCGGGCGATGCTCCGCAGCGTCTCGGCGTAATCGCCGGTGACCAGGCGCGTGCCGGGCTGGATCGGCGCACCTCCCGGCAGATAAAGCCGCGAAATCTCCGCGTCGTGCGCCATGTCCGCCGCACAGTCGGTGACGCATTCATGTAGATACGGCGTAACGCGGAACCCGCGCGAGGCGTGCCGGATCGCCGGCTCCATCACATCGGCCAGCGGGAAGGTGCCAAACCGGGACAGCGCCTCGCACCAGCCTTTCAGATTGCCGGGTGCGGCCACCGCGGTCGGACCCAGCGCGTTCTTCCGCCCGATCGCGTCCATCGTGCCGGG
>DATMND010000156.1:0-3385 GCA_035569235.1 Acetobacteraceae bacterium
AGACGATGCGCGGCCGACCCATCGCAAGCCAGTTCGATCAGGTCTTGCCGCGATTCGCCGTCAAGAAAGCCGGGCCGTATCATGCAGCCGGTAGAATCCGGTTCGGCCCGTTTGGCAAGGGGGCTTTTTTCGGCTTCTCGCAGAGTCGGGGGATATATCGTGGCCGGCGCCAGCACCATGTAACCGAGGAGTGCCACGGCCAGCATGGCGCGTCGCCCGACACGATCTGACACGGCGCCGGACAACGGCATCAGAACGACCGAAAGCAGCGTGACGGCGGAAATCAGCGCGAACACCTGGGTGGGGTCGTACTTCAGGAAGCGCGTCATGTGTATAGACAAGTAGACGACGCCGACATAGCCGGCTGCATTCTGCGCAAATCCGAGGCCGATGATCTTCAGCAACGCTGGGAAGTTTTGGCTGACGACTTCGGCGAGCGGCGTTCGCGATAGACGGGCTTCGCGGGCAAGCTGCTCGAATACCGGCGAATCCTCAATGCGGCTCCTCGCCCAGAAGCAAACCGCGATCAGCGTACCGGCAGCAGGAGCGGAATGCGCCATCCCCAGGCGGCCATCGCCGGTGCGCCGAGGATCGCGCTGCACAGTCCGGTGGCGCCGGTGCCCAGCGTCAGGCCGAACGTCGCCATCGCCGGATTGAACGCGCCGAAAAACCCGCGCTGCCGTACCGGCACACTTTCGGCGATGTATGTCGCCGCGCCGGTGACCTCGCCACCAGCAAAGAAGCCTTGGGCGAAGCGCAGTAGCAGCAACAGGCAGGGCGCCAGGATGCCCAGTGCCAGATATCCTGGCAGCAGCCCGATTCCGACCGTGGCGAAACCCATGCCGATCACCGTCACAAGGAGTGCACTGCGTCTGCCGTGCCGGTCGCCGAGCCAGCCGAAGAACATCCCGCCGAGTGGCCGCACGAGAAACGCGCCGCCGAAGATCAGTAACGTGGAGAGCAGCGCGGTCTCGGGCGACTGGTTAGGGAAGAATAGCGCGCTGATGGTGACCGCCAACACCGCATAGAGCTGGAAGTCATAATATTCGATGGCCGAACCCAGTCCGGCGGCGATCGCACTGCGCCATGGCGATCGGTTCCGCACGGATGTGGCGGGGCGCATGTCGCCATGCTGCGTAACGGACACCTTGCTTTCCCCCTGTTGCCCGCGCTTGGCATGGACCTGCATTGGCGCTGCCGCGTCAAGAGCTGGTAGCATCGGCGGTGGAGACCTCGCAGTCGCTTGGCAACCTGCGCCGGGCTGCTACAATGACCCGGATGATGCGGTCTGCCGCTGGCACCCCTCCTTTCAAGAATCGAACATCCACTATTCCACTCATGAGGGGGCGTTTGGTGAGGCAGTCGCCTGTTTGCGTCAGGGACTCGCTGATCGGCCCCGCGCCCGGTTGCGTCCGTAAGGCCTGCGCAGGTTGGCGGAAGCGCTAGCGCGGCAGGGCGAGCACCGGGCGGCCCTCGTGGCGGCGAGGGAAGGCTTGGAGGACCAGGAGCGAACAGGGCAGCGCCGGTGGGAACCAGAGCTCCATCGCCTGGAGGCCATCGCGCTGTGCGGTCTCGACCAATCCGAAGATGGCCAAACGGCCCTCGAAAAGGCGCTATGCGTCGCACGACGCCAGCGAGCAAAGTCCTATGAGCTGCGCGTGGCCCGCGATCTCGCGCGGCTGTGGGGCAAACGGGGGCAGAAAACCGAGGCGCGGGAGTTGCTCGCAGCCGTCTATGAGTGGTTCACCGAGGGCTTTGACACCGCCGATCTCAAGGACGCAAAGGTGCTACTCGACGAACTGACATGAGCCGTTCCGCCAAAATGACAAAAAGTCTGATGCGAGTGACCGCTTCCCGGGCGACACGACCCCACGCTGGCGCGGGCATGAAGGTCTCAAATGGGCCGACTTCAGCCACTCGCCCGATCGTCAGCGAACGACCGCGTCGGGGGGATTGCGGTCATTCTCGGATGGCCCTCGCCTGCGGCGCCGACCATCCGGTCGGACGCGTGCACGAACTCCCAACCTAGCGTGGTATCCACGAGAGGTTCGATCCGCGCGACGCCGCCTGATCGGGTCGATGTCACACGAACGCCGCGTGGTTGGCCGAGCACATACCATCACCGCGGGTCGATGTGCCGGGACCTCAATGTCAGGCAACGATGAATGCAAAAATCGCCAGACGACGCGGCTCAAAGTCGCGAGTCCTGTGACCATAATCATGCGATTGAAACGCTGCTCTCGGCCTTCATCGCGATCGCGGCAGGCATCACGCCGACGATGCTGCCAGCTTCGCCCGAACCTCCTGCGCCGACCGCAGCTGTATCATCGCCAACGCGGCGGCGCTCATGGCGGCGGTCGCGACCAGGTAAAAGCTCGGTGACAACGGGTCGCCGGTCGGGGCTATCAGCCAGGTCGCGATGAACGGCGCGAAGCCGCCGAAGATCGTCACCGCCGTACTAAAACTCAGCGACACGCCTATTGCGCGGGTCGCGACCGGGAACTGCTCGCCCAGCAAGGAGGGCAGCACACCGCTGTAGCCCGCCTTGAGTAGTTGCAGCCACGCGCAGGCGAAGATGCACGTCCAAAGGGTGGGCCACGACGCCATCAGGAAGAAGGCCGGCCATGACGTCAGGACGAACAGCCAGGCGGTGACCACCATGATCCGCGGGCGCGCGATCTTGTCCGACCAGTGGCCGAACAAGGGGGCACCGACCGCGAGAACGATGCCACCGACCAGCGTCGCGACAAAGCCGGTATAGGCGGGAAGGTGCAGGGTCTTTTGTCCGTAGGTCGGAATGTAAAGCAGAATGTAGAACGAACTGTTCGAAATGATCGAAGCGCCGATCGCGAGGACTACCGCCAGCGGATGCTTGCTCAGCAATGCGCGGATCCGCATCCCCTCCGGCTGTTCCGCTTTCAGGAACTCCGGCGTTTCGGCCAGGCGCGAACGGATATAAAGCCCGGCCGGACCTACCAGCATGCCGAAAATGTAAGGCAGCCGCCAACCCCAGCTCAGCAGTTGCTCGTGGCTCAGCAGCGTGTTCAGCGCGAGACCGAACAGCGAAGCGAGCGCCGTGATCAGACCGGCGACGGAGAACTGCCAACTGGTGGCGATGCCCCGGCGCTGCCACCCATGCTCCATCAGAAATGCGACCGAACTGCCGAACTCGCCGCCGACCGAAAATCCCTGCAACAGGCGTGCGAGCGTGATCAGGACCGGATAATAATTGGCCAAAGTCCAGCTAATACCAATCCGCCTAAACATTGACACATGCCCAGTCCCGGTGCCCGATTGATCTGATCCTGTCCGGGTCATTGATGAGGAAGTTCCATCCTTCCTTGCAAGCGGTGACAATGGCATCGTAGCTATCCCAGACCAGACG
>DATMND010000157.1:0-4350 GCA_035569235.1 Acetobacteraceae bacterium
ATGTGCTCGCCGACCTCGGCGGTGCGCCACCGAAGGTGATCCTGATCGGCACGGGCAGCGAGGTTTCGCTTTGCATCTCCGCCGCCGAAGAGCTTGCGGCGGAGGGGATCCCGACGCGCGTCGTCAGCATGCCGTCCTGCGAACTCTTCGAGCAGCAGGACGAGGCCTATCAAGAGCAAGTGTTGCCGCAGGCGATTGCTGCACGCGTCGCAGTGGAGCAGGCGGCGACGCTCGGCTGGGCGCGCTACGTGGGTCGGCGGGGTGCGGTCGTTGGTATGCACACGTTCGGCGCCTCCGCGCCGCTCAAGGGCCTGCTCACCAAGTTCGGCTTCACGCCCGACCATGTCGCGACGATCGCCAAAGAACAAATCGCCCGGCACGGCGGTTGAGGGAGACGCAGCGTTGACAGAACGCCGAACCTGAAAACAATTGGCACTTGGCGTGCGCCGGAGGCATCACGATGGCACTAGGAGCCTGTCGGACTGGAGAAGTTGGCGAAACTATGATTCCAAGTCGGCGGCACGGTTGATCGTTTCTTCCATCCACCGCCTGCGCGGAGTATCGCGGAAGGCCGTCTTACCGAGCAGTCAGACGCGCTGAAGCTATACAAGAGACTGGCCACCATGGATGCGACGGCGCCGCTTCCGGTATTGCCGATCAGACGCCAAATTGGGAGCAAGCGGCGGCACTAGCCCGACTTCGCGGATTCGCACCCCGAAAATCCGACTTTGGTCCGGAGGCGGTTCGATAAGTGTTTGTTATTTCGTGGCTATTTTGAACGACCTCGGTCGAAAACGGCTGTAGTGAAGACCTCCCCCATTCCGCTCGCTGGATTCGCCTCGCTAAATTTGCCGGGTCATGTTTTTGCGGCAGACCCGACGGAAGAAGGACGGCAAGACGCACAGCTATTGGAGCGTCGTCGAGAACCAGCGCCTGCAGGGCGGCCGGGTGGCGCAGCAATTGCCGCCCCAGCAGCCTCCCAAAATTACCACCACCGCTACCGCCGGCGTCACCTGATGTAGTGAAGACTTTTTCGTCCATCTCATTGATAAATAAGGAAGGGGCCCCTCAAAACCCGCGGATCCGCGAAATCGGGCAAGCCCGCTAGTGGGAGCTCAATCAGCTTGCCCGCCGATTTGAAGAGCGTTCGGTGTCGCCCGCTCCCGCTCCCCTCTCCGTAACTGGCAGATCCACATCGGCAACAACGCCTACCAGGAAGACGCCGGCCAGGGCACGGGCCGCCAGGGTTGGGCCGCAGCAGATCCTGAAAATCGCGACATTCAACGTGAACAATGTGAACCGACGGCTGGCAAATCTGCTCGCCTGGGTCAGCACATCGAAACCCGACGTGGTCTGCCTACAGGAACTTAAATGCACGGACAGTGCGTTCCCCGTGGAGGAGTTCCGCGGCACCGGTTGCGATGCCGTACGGCGTGGGTGGGCAGCGCACGTATAACGGCGTCGCGATTCTTGCGAAAGCCAATGAACCCATACTGACCCGGGACCGCCTCCCGGGCGGTCCGGCAGACGATCAAAGTCGCTATGTTGAGGCTGCGGTGCAGGGTTGCTGCTTGACCAAGGTTGGACTGACGCCGTGCGCATTCGCCATCCTCATGAACCAATGTAGTCATTCTGGGATTACAAAAGGGACCAGTGGCAACGTGATACCAGACTGCGCATCGATTCCTGTTGTTGAACAAACGTGCCGCGGAACGGCTGATCGATGCGGACGTGGACCGCTTCGCGCGCGCCGAGGGCCGTGCCAGCGATCACACGCCGGTATGGGCAACGTTGCGGCAGCATTGACAGGTGAGCGGCGTGGCAATTGTCCCCGGCGGGCGTCAACGCCCGGTGGTATCTGGATGCCCAAGCAAACGGGACGGGGAGGCCTGGCCCCGACCCGCTGCCTCAACACAACAGGGAACGCTCTGACGCTGCGCGCGGCGGGCCGGCGGCGTCAACGCCCCCCGAATCGCTCGGCCGGGGGCGGAGGACGCCAGGGACAGAGAAAGCCCCCAGCCCTCGGAGGAGCGCTGGGGAAGGCCACGTCGGTCGCGGCTTCGCTCTCTGGCCGGCTGGCTGAGCCGGAGGGATTTCGCACCGCCGAGGTCGTCTCAGAACGATCCGACCCAACCACCAAGCGCGATGACGGCTACAAGCGCCACGAGCGCTCCGACAATCGCGACCATGACGATGTCGAGGTAGCTCTGGGTGTGGGTCGAACCGCAGGCCGCGAGCAGGGTCACCACGGCGCCGTTATGGGGCAGGCTGTCCAGCGTGCCTGCGCCAATGACCGCCACCCGATGGAGCAGCACCGGATCGATGCCCTGCTCGCCGGCGAGACGCATGAAGGTTGGCCCCAGCGCGTCCAGTGCGATGGTCAGCCCGCCTGAGGCCGAGCCCGTAAGCGCGGAGAGGACGTTCGTGGCGACAGCGAGCGACACCAATGGGCCGCCGCCAATGCTGAGCACCCAGTCGCGCACCAGGGTGAACGCCGGCAGCGCCGCGACGACGGCGCCGAAGCCCACCAGGCTCGCCACACTGAAGGCCGGTAGCACGGCGGCATTTGCGCCGGCGTCCATGCTCTCCCGCAGGGCGGGCAGACGCCGTCCCGTGACCAGCAGAAGCGTGATGATAGCGGCGGCAAGTGCGACCGCCACCGACCAGACCCCCCCGACGGCCGATAGCGATGTCGCACCCCAACGTGGCTCCGCAAGGAAAGCGGTGTTCATGCGCGGCAGGATGACGAAGGACATCAGAAGGTTGACGGCGACGACCACCGCCAGGGGCAGCGCGGCCAGCACGATGGACGGCGGCATCTCGGCGCGTGCCGCGCGATGGATTTCCGCTGGATCGAATGCGTGTGCCGTCGTCGTTCGCTCGCGCACCATTGGATCATCAGCAACGGCATCCACGGGCACAGGCGCAGCACTGCCGAAGCCCTCACCCCGGCGCCGTGCGGCGGCCTCAGCTCGCCCAAGCCACCATAGTCCAAAGCCAAGCATGATAGCGGCAGCGACCACGCCAAGTCCCGGCGCGGCGAAGGCTGTCGTGCCGAAGAACGGCATCGGGATTGCGTTCTGGATCGCTGGCGTGCCTGGCAGCGCTGACATCGTGAACGTGGAGGTACCGAGGGCGATCGCTGCCGGCATCAGTCGGCGCGGGATGGCGGCAACACGGAACAGCGCTTCGGCCATTGGAGCCAGGACGAAGAAGGCCACGAACAGGCTGACGCCGCCATAGGTAACGAGGGCGCCGGCGAGAACCACAGCTAGCATGGCGCGGCCCGCGCCGAGACGCTCGGTCATCCATCCTGCGATTGCCGTGACCGATCCACTGTCCTCCATGAGCTTGCCGAACAGCGCACCCAGCAGGAACAGGGGAAAGAACTGCGCCAGGAACTGCGCGGCGCTGCCCATGAACGTCTGCGTCCAGTGCGCAAGCAGCGGTTGGCCGGCGAAGGCCGCGGCCAGCAGCGCTGCTACGGGGGCGAGCAGCAGCACGCTCCAACCGCGGAAGGCCAGCCAGACCAGCAACGCCAGGCCGAGCAGGACGCCGAGGAGACCCATCGCGTCAGACGCCCTCAAGCAGGCGATCGATGTCGAGCGTGGAACGCCGCCCGAGATCCTCACCGTGCAGCGACAGGAAGGCATTCGCCGCGCGCCTCCCCTCGTCGCGCAACATGCAGAGAAACGCCCATTCGGCGTTGACCTTGGACGAGGAGCCGAGATCAGTCATCATCTCGCTCCTGATCATGTGGATGCGCATGCCCGCCCATTGCGCGCCCTCGGTATTGCCAGCATCCGCGACCTGCCGGAGCAGGGCGATCATCCGCAGTTCCTTCAGCAGTACGGCGTTGAATGACACCTCGTTTAGGCGGTTGAGGATGTCACGGGCCGTACGCGGGATCTCTGGGCGCTCGACCGGATTGATGGCGACGAGGATCGTGTCGTCCGATACGCATTCCTGCACCAAAGGCGTCATGGTCGGATTGCCGGAGTAGCCGCCGTCCCAATAGGCTTCACCGTCGATCTCCACTGCCTGGAACATGGTCGGCAAGCAGGCTGAAGCGAGCAGTACCTCCGCCGTCAGTTCTGCGTTGCGGAACACGCGCGGCCGTCCGGTTCGGACGTTTGTCGCCGTGATGAAGAGCTTGATCGGGGCGGTGGCGAGGCGCGCGAAATCGACCGTGTCCGACAACAGTTGCATCCACTACTGTCCGGAGTTTTCCGAACGAACCACCCAGAAATATTTGATCTATAACGGCTTTTCGGCGATTTTGGGTGGTGTCGGTTTGAAGTTGGCGGCGGTTTCCCCGACCCTTTTCCGGGGAGGGCCCGCCCATGAACA
>DATMND010000158.1:0-2741 GCA_035569235.1 Acetobacteraceae bacterium
GTGATCGAGTGACAAGAAGATCCACCGCGCGCTTTCAATCGTGGTCGCGCCGATGACCGCTGTCGGCGCGACCTGTCCGTTCATCCTGGCTTGGGCGAAGGTCGGCTCACCACCCATGAACGAACCCGCTCTCGCGGGAGGAGGCGCGCGTCACGGTCTGTGAGTTTTGGGCGGGGTAAGCGGTAAGGCGTGACTACCGGGGCATCCGATCCCGAGCATCGAAGGTCCAGCAACCTTCGGCTTGAGATAGGAGCCCACAATGACCCCGCTTCCTTCCGACCGGCCCGTCAGCGCCCTGCGGGCGCGCATGATCGAGGACATGAAGGTGCGCGGCTTCAGCGAGAAGACGCGTAACGACTACATTCGCAACGTCCGCGCGTTCGCGGGCTTTGTCGGTCGGTCTCCCGACACCGCGACGGCGGAGGATTTACGCCGTTTCCAGCACCACCAAGCGCAGGCTGGCGTACGGCCGCCAAGCATCAACAGCGCGGTCGCAGCCTTGCGTTTCTTCTTCACCGTGACGCTCGACCGGCCCGACCTTGCGCGGCGGCTCACGATTGTGCGCGAACCGCGGCGGCTGCCGGCCGTGCTGAGCGTCGAGGAGGTCACGCTGCTGCTCCAGGCGGCGCCGGGGCCGAAGTACAAGGCGGCATTCGCCACTGCGTATGGCGCCGGGCTGCGCGTCTCCGAGGTCGTCGCGCTCAAGGTCGGCGATGTCGACTCTGAGCGCATGCTGCTGCGGGTCGAGCAGGGCAAAGGCCGCAAGGACCGCCAGGCTATGCTGTCGCCGCAGCTGCTCGGACTGCTGCGTGCCTGGTGGCAGGAGGGCCGACGCCTGGGCGTGCTGCTGCCACGCGGCTGGCTATTCCCCGGCCGCAATCCGCTAGAGCCGCTCTCGACCCGCCAGCTCAACCGCGCTGTCCATGCCGCTGCCGAGGCTGCCGGGATCAAGAAGCGGGTGTCGCCACACACGCTGCGGCACAGCTTTGCGACGCATCTACTGGAACAGGACACCGACATCCGCGTCATTCAGGTGCTACTCGGCCATGCCAAGCTCGACACCACGGCTCTTTACACGCGCGTCGCCAATACCACGATCCGCACGGTAACCAGCCCGCTCGACCGGCTCGCGCCGCTAACCGAACGGAGCCCGAGAACCGGGGTGTAGCCCGGCGGCCGTGCGCCGCTCGGGGCTGGAGGTCGCAGACATCTTCCACCGTCATGGCGCCACTTGGCGCAAGGCCAACGCCGGGCATCTGAGCCTCGGCCAGCTCAAGGTGATTTCAGCGATCGAGAGCTGCCGCTCGGCTGCCCTCGGTGGCCATGTCGAGCGCTGTGAGGATTGCGACCACAGCCGGATCGCCTACAACTCATGTCGCAACCGCCATTGCCCCAAGTGCCAAGGCGCGGCGGCGCGGGACTGGCTCGTCTCCCGTGAGGCCGATCTGCTGCCGGTCGACTATTTCCACCTGGTCTTCACGCTGCCAGCCGAGATCGCTCCAATCGCCTACCAGAACAAGGCGGTGGTCTACGATCTGCTGTTCCGCACTGCGGCCGAGACGCTGCTCACCATCGCCGCCGATCCCCGGCATCTGGGCGCCCACATCGGCATCACCGCCGTGCTCCATAGCTGGGGCTCGGCGATGACCCACCATCCGCATGTGCATATGATCGTGCCAGGCGGCGGCATATCGCTCGATGGTTCGCACTGGGTGCGCTGCCGACCCGGCTTCCTCGTACCAGTGCGCGTATTGTCCCGTCTGTTCCGGCGGCTCTTCCTGGCGCGGCTCGCCGACGCCCACATGGCGGGCCGGCTGGCATTCTTCGGCGAGATCGAAGGCCTGGGTCGCCGGCAGGCCTTTACTGCGCACCTTGCGCCGCTCCACAAAAAGAACTGGTTCGTCTACGCCAAGCCACCCTTTGCCGGTCCCGAGGCGGTGCTCGCCTATCTCGCCCGCTATACACACCGCGTCGCCATCGCGAACAGCCGGCTGGTCAGTCTCGACGAGCGCGGTGTGACGTTCCGCTACAAGGATTACCGCAGCAACGGCCGGGCGCGGTTTCGCACGATGACGCTCTCGCCAAACGAGTTTATTAGGCGCTTCCTGCTGCACGTTCTGCCGAAGGGGTTCCATCGCATCCGTCACTACGGATTGCTCGCCAGCGCCACCTGCAAGGCCAATATCGCACGCGCCAGGAAGCTGATCACCGCGCCGCTGCCGGCGATCGATTGGGCAACGGAACAGGACGACCCGGACGTGATCACCGGCGCCAAGGCCGCCTCCCGCCCGCCATGCCCTTGTTGCGGCGGCCGCATGGTTATCGTCGAGAGCTTCGGACCCGGCGGTGGGCCTCGCGCCCCGCCCTCACCGCAAGCCGGGGTCGGGACCGCAATGCCATGACGCCCATCATCGCGTCTTCACACCTGCCCACCGGGGAACCTCGCCTCCGGCATTGCACCGCTTTCGCCCCGCCGTCTCCGACGCCATCTCTTACATCTTCGATCAGGCCAAAATCGCTCCGTCCACCACCGCCGAGACGACGATGATGGCACCGCGATTGCCGATCCGACGCCAACTACGCGGCCAGCGCGTCCCCTACCCGAACCGCTGCCCCGTAAAATCCCCATAGCAACAACCGCCCATGCGGCCCCCGCGGGTTCCTTCCTGGGGGGCTTTCGGACGCCGGCCCAGTGCGCGCGGATAGGTCACCACTGGCCGGCATCCGAAACCCTTCACCTT
>DATMND010000159.1:0-2235 GCA_035569235.1 Acetobacteraceae bacterium
TGCGACTGGCGCCGCGACATGTCGGCAAAGGAGACCGACTGCGGCGCCTCCGTGATCGCCTGGATGACCCCGGTGTCCTGTACCGGGAAGAAGCCCTTGGGAATGAAGATATAGAGCGCAATCGTCAGCGCGAGCGTCGCCACGGCCACGAGCAGCGTCAGCGGCTGGCGCTCGAGTACCCAGTTGAGCGCCTCGCCGTAGCGATCGATGAGCGCCTGGAACTTCTCGTTCGACCAGCGCGCGAGGCGCGATTCGCTCTCCGGCTCGGTGCGATGCAGGAGTTTGGCGCACATCATCGGCACGAGCGTCAGCGAGACCACCGCGGAGATCACGATGGTGACCGCGAGCGTGATGGCGAACTCGTGGAATAGCCGTCCGACCACGTCGCCCATGAAAAGGAGCGGAATCAGCACCGCGATCAGCGACACCGTCAGCGACACGATTGTGAAGCCGATCTCGCCCGCACCCTTGAGCGCGGCCTGCAGCGGCGCCTCGCCCTGCTCGATGTAGCGCGAGATGTTCTCGATCATGACGATGGCATCATCGACCACGAAGCCGGTCGCGATCGTGAGTGCCATCAGCGAGAGATTGTCGAGGCTGAAGCCACACAGGTACATCACCGCCAGCGTGCCGATGAGTGACAGCGGCACACTGGTGCTGGGAATGATCGTGGCCGGCACGCTGCGCAGAAACAGGAAGATCACCATCACGACCAGGGCGACCGCCAGGCTGAGCTCGAACTCCACGTCATGCACCGAGGCGCGGATGGTGTTGGTGCGGTCGGTGAGCACCGTCACGTCCACCGCCGCCGGCAGGCTCCCGGTGAGCGCCGGCAGCAGCTGCTTGATGCGATCGACCACCTGAATCACGTTGGCGCCGGGCTGACGCTGAATGTTGAGAATGATGCCCGGGCTGTTGTTCACCCAGCCGGCCAGATAGGTGTTCTGGGCGCCGGCGATGACATCCGCGACGTCGGAGAGCCGTACCGGGTTGCCGTTCTTATAAGCGACGATGATGCTCTTGTAGGCTTCCGGATCCTGAATCTGATCGTTGGCGTTGAGCGTCCACGAGCGCGCCGGACCATCCAGCGTGCCCTTGGGCGAGTTGACGTTGGCATTGGCAATCGTGGTGCGCAGGTCATCGATGTTGAGCCCGTAGGCCGCCAGCGCCCGCACGTTCGCGACCACGCGCACCGCCGGGCGCTGCCCGCCGCTGACGCTCACCAGTCCGACGCCCTCGACCTGGGAGATCTTCTGGGCCATGCGCGTGTCGGCCAGATCCTCGAGCTGCGTCAGTGGCAGCGTCTTGGAGGTGATCCCGAGGGTGAGGATCGGCGCATCCGCGGGATTGACCTTGGCGTAAATCGGCGGGGCCGGCAGGTCCGAGGGCAGCAAGTTTCCGGCCGCGTTGATCGCCGCCTGCACCTCCTGCTCGGCGATGTCGAGGCTCAGATCCAGGTTGAACTGCAGCGTGATGACCGAGGCGCCGCCGGAGCTGGTCGAGGACATCTGGTTCAGTCCCGGCATCTGACCGAACTGCACCTCCAGGGGAGCGGTGACCGAGGACGTCATGACCTCCGGGCTCGCGCCCGGATAGAAGGTCTGCACCTGGATCGTGGGGTAGTCGACTTCCGGCAGCGCCGAGAGCGGCAGGAAGCCGAAGGCGACGATGCCCACGAGCAAGATCGCCACCATCAGGAGCGAGGTGCCGACGGGCCGCAGGATGAAGATCCGGGACGGATTCACGCCGGGATCCTAGTGCGCTGGCGCCTGAGTGCCCTGACCGGCTGATGGACCGCGGTTGCCGCGCCGGTGCTGCTGCTGGGCCGGTGCGGTATTCGCGGCGGCCGGTCCTGATCCCGGCGCAGCGGCGCCGGCGTGCTGTGGGAGCCGGACCTTGGCGCCGTCTTTGAGGCGATCCGCGCCGTCGATCACCACGACATCCCCGACGGACAGGCCCGAAGTCACGACGATACGGCTGGCATCGCCCGGACCCAAGGTGATCTTGCGCATGCTCACCGTCTGATCGGCGCCCACGACATAGACGTAGGTGCCCGGCGCACCGCGCTGCACCGCCGGCTGCGGGATGAGCGTTGCGCCCTGCAGCGTGCTCACCAGGAGGTCCACGTTCACGAACTGATTCGCAAAGAGCTTCTCATCCTGGTTGGAAAAGATGGCCTTGAGCTTTACGGTACCGGTGGTGATGTCGATCTGGCTGTCGACACTCTGCAGGCTG
>DATMND010000160.1:0-5304 GCA_035569235.1 Acetobacteraceae bacterium
GGAGATAGTCCACTTCGATGCGACGCACCATGAACATCAGGGAGAACTGCCCGAGCAGTTCGGAGTGCGGGATGCCGAGGTCCCGCAGGGCCTCGGTGCGGGCACGTTCGGCAAAGCGGAGATAGGCGGCATGATAGGCGACTCCGCCGGCATCGGTGTCCTCGTAGTAGACGCGTACGGCATAGCAATGTCTGCCATCCGGCGTAATGGAGGCGGGATTGCTGTTCATTCATGGTCCGGTGGCGCGGCGTCACGCAGCAGATCGAGCTGATCCGGCGTGGGCGAAGGCTGCGGCAGGTCGAGGTGGCGCCAGCCCGGCTCGCCCAGCATGCGGCCCCGGCTGGTGCGCAGCACAAGGCCTTCCTGGATCAGGAATGGCTCGATCACGTCTTCCAGCGTGTCGCGCGCCTCGGCGAGCGCGGCGGCAAGCGTCTCGACGCCCACCGGGCCGCCGGCGTGGTGTTCAGCGATGCGAAGGAGATAGCGCCGGTCCATCGCGTCCAGGCCGAGCCGGTCCACCTCCAGCCGGTTCAGCGCCCCATCCGCTGCCTTGCGGTCCACTTCGGCGGTCCCGGCCACCGCGGCAAAGTCGCGCACGCGGCGGAGCAGCCGCCCGGCAATGCGCGGGGTACCGCGCGATCGGCGGGCGATCTCGGCAGCGCCGTCGCGGGTCAGCGGCACGCCGAGCTTCTCGGCGCCGCGGCGAACGATGAGCTCCAGTTCGGCCGGCGTATAGAATACCAGGCGCAACGGGATGCCGAAGCGGTCGCGCAACGGGGTGGCGAGCAGGCCGGCCCGCGTGGTGGCACCGATCAGCGTGAAGGCTGACAGGTCGATGCGCACCGAGCGCGCCGCCGGCCCTTCACCGATGATCAGGTCAAGCTGGAAATCTTCCATCGCGGGGTAGAGCACTTCCTCGATAGCCGGCTGCAACCGATGGATCTCGTCGATGAACAGCACATCCCTCGCCTGGAGGTTTGTCAGGATTGCGGCGAGGTCCCCTGCCCGCTGGATCACCGGACCGGACGTGGCGCGGAAGCCGACCCCGAGTTCGCGCGCCACGATCTGGGCCAGCGTCGTCTTCCCCAGGCCCGGAGGGCCGTGCAGCAGCACGTGGTCCAGCGCCTCGCCGCGGTCGCGCGCGGCCTGGATGAACACAGCAAGGTTTTCGCGGCTGGCCTGCTGGCCGACGAATTCCCGCAGCGTCTGAGGCCGCAGGCTGGCCTCGGCCGCATCCTCCGCGCGCCGCATGGGCGAGACTTCCCGGCCATTCTCCCCCTCCCCTTTGGGGAGGGGGTCGGGGGGCGGGGTCGAGGACGGCGCTGGCGCGGCCCCCTCCCCCCGCCCCCCTCCCGCAAGGGGAGGGGGAGTCTGACCTCGGCCACGGACGCGCCCGCTCATGTCGGCGCCCTCTGCGCCAGTTCCTTCAGGCTATCGCGGATCACCGCGTCAAGCGGCGCCGCATCGCCGAGCCGTTCGACCGTGCGAGCCACCACCGACTGCGCTTCCGGCCGGCGGTATCCAAGATTGACCAACGCCGAGATCGCATCCTCCGCAACCCCGGGCGGACCGAGCCGAGGCGCGGCGAACCCGGGCGCCGACGGCATGGCGCCGGCCTTGTCGCGCAACTCCGTAAGCAGCCGCACCGCCAGCCGCGCACCGACACCAGGCGCACGCGTTAGGCTGGCGCGATCCCCGGCGGCGATGGCCGAGACCAGATCGCGCGGCGACAGCGCCGACAGCACGGACAGCGCGACCCTGCCGCCGACGCCCTGCACCGTAGTCAGCAGGCGGAACCAGTCGCGTTCGGCCGAATCCACAAAGCCGTAGAGCAGGATGGCGTCCTCTCGGACGTGCGTTTCCACCAGCAGTCGTGCGGCAGCCGGCGGAGCGGGCAGCGCGGCCAATGTGCGTGTGGAGGCCTGCACCAGGTAGCCGACACCGTTCACATCTATGATGCAGCGCCCATCCTCGAGGGCCTCGACGCGGCCGGTCAGCTGGGCGATCACGCGCTCCTCACCCGACTGCTCCAGGCCATCCGGCTGGCCCGGTGATGCGCGTGGCAGATCGCCACCGCCAGCGCATCTGCCGCGTCCGCCCGGCGGATCGCGCCGCCCGGCAACAGCTGACGCACCATCATCTGCACCTGCGCCTTTTCGGCCCCGCCGGTCCCGACCACCGCAAGCTTCACCGCCTTGGCGCCATATT
This sequence comes from Acetobacteraceae bacterium, assembly GCA_035569235.1. Lineage (GTDB taxonomy): Bacteria > Pseudomonadota > Alphaproteobacteria > Acetobacterales > Acetobacteraceae > JAMXLO01. Next base: position 2,209 of record DATMND010000160.1, read on the forward strand.
CGGTGACCGGAATGCCAGCCAGCGCAGGGGCGAGCAGCGCCACGCCACGCGCGTAGCCAAGCTTCAGCGTGGCGGTGCCATTGCGGTTCACGTAGGTCTCCTCGATCGCCGCCTCGTCCGGCCGGAACTGCGCCATCAGCGCCACCAGCGCGTCATGCAGCGCCTTCAACCGCGCCGGCACGCTGGTTGCGCTGTCGGTCGCGATGATGCCATCGGCAATATGGCGCAGATGGTTGCCATCAACCTCGATCACCCCCCAGCCGGTGATGCGCAGGCCTGGGTCGATGCCGAGCAGTCGTACCATTGGCGAATCGCGCCCCTGTTCATGGCCTGTGCTGCTATACGATGGACCGAGGCGTCATTCTATGGCTGTAATATTGGCCATAATCCACGAGGCTCAGTATGGGCACCTATGGCGTCGCGGAAGCGAAAAATCGTCTGTCCGTCCTGATCGGCAAGGCAATCGTGGGCGAGGAGGTGGTGATCACGCGACACGGCAAACCCGTCGCAGAGTTGCGTTCGAGAGCCCCGCGAAATGCCAAATCCTCCAGGGCCATGCTTGAGTGGCTGCTGGCCCGCACCCAGGCACGCAAGAGCGTCGGCATCACGTCGGTCGAACTGCTCAACCAGATGTACGAAGAAGTTGATAGGTGAGCCTGTATCTCGACGCCAGCGTTATCATTCCCACGGTTGTCGATGAACGGTTCACCAAGACCGTTGGCGCGTTCCTGCTTGGCTGCGGCGACAATCTGACCGTCAGTGATTTTGCAGCCGCCGAAGTTGCCTTCGCATTGTCCCGGCTGGTCCAGATGGGCGTGCTGGAGATCGCGAAGCGGAGCAGAGATTGGCAGACTTCGACGTCTGGCGAGCCGGCGAGATCGACACTGCCGAGATGGACGCGCACGACTGCCGGCTGGCCAACACCTACGCTCGCCGCTTCGATCTGAAGCTGCGTGCGCCGGACGCTCTGCATGCGGCGATGTGCCGGCCGCTTGGGCTGCAGCTTGCTACGCTCGATCGGCGGCTCGCCGCGGCTCGAGGCTATTGCAGCTGCCCTATTCCCGCCGCCCGATCCGCTGGCTGTGTCGCTGGCCCGGCGACCAGTTCTGTCAGCCCGAGCTTCGCCAGCACGCGATCAACCATCTCGTCCACGTCGACAACCAGAACATTGGAATTGTAACGGTCGAATAGCTCTATGGACGGTGTGTTCGTCACGGCACTGACGACCGGGCCAAATCTATCTTTGTTCGCGACCAGCATGGCGGAGCCGCTCGCGAACTGATGTCCCGCCAGCCGTTGCGCATGGCCAGGGTTGTCGCGCCAGGCCGCTAGCTTCTCGCTACCTTGGTCGGTGAACAGGGCGGCGAGGTTCCCGGCACGCTGCGCGGCGACGCCGAGGCGCATCAGCTCGGCCGTCAGGGCGATCTGATAAACGCGTCGGAGCGTGAGTAAGTGCCCGTCGCCAAGTTCGATCGCCGGTTGATCGCTCTTGCGCAGCAAGATGATAGCCGGCTCGCGACTGAGCCAACTTTTGAGCGTGGCCGGCCCAATGCCGGCAGCGGCGCACGCGTCGGAGGTCGTGAAACGTGGAGCATCGAGGTCGATCATGCCCGGCGCACACATCGCTGGTATTCGCTTCGCCTGTGCCTCCGGCGAGCCGGCCGGGCGAGTGGAGTCCACCATGCTAAAAATGGCACCAGGGCCGCCCCTGCGGCCAACAAACCAAGTGTTGCCCGGGCAAACGGGTAGTTAGGGCTCTCTCTGCCACTAGCAATCTGGTGAAAGCCGCGAGGCGGTCGCCGGCGCCAGACTGGGCGACCTCGTAATCGGATGTTGCATTATGATAGGCATCAATCAGTTCGATTTCGGTTTTCATCTGCCGCGCCCTTTGCTGGCCCGCTAACCAGTGAACTGGGAACGGGCCCGTGACCAAACATGATCACGGTTTCGTGATGTTGCAAGTGGCTGGGGGCGCGTCACCCAGAATACTTGCTGACGGGGCATGGCGGGAGCGCCGTCCCGTCACGCCGACAGCTTCTGCATCACCGCATCCGGAATATCGAAGTTCGCGTACACGTTCTGCACGTCGTCGCTATCTTCCAGCACGTCGAGCAGCTTAAGCACCGACGCGGCACGGTCCTCGTTCAGCGTGACACTTGTCGTGGGGCGCCAATCGAGCCGCGCGCTCTCCGGCGGTCCGAACCGCGCCTCCAGCGCATCGCGCACGGCGAAGAAATCATCGACCGCCGCGGTCACCTCGTGCGCCTCCGCATCGCTCGCCACGTCTTCGGCACCCGCCTCGATCGCCGCTTCCAGCATGTCATCGCCACTTGCGACAGACGCCGGATAGCGGATCACCCCCAGCCGGTTGAACAGGAAGCTTACCGAATTGGTCTCGCCCAGCGCCCCGCCATGCTTGGCGAACGCCGATCTTATGTCCGAAGCAGTCCGATTGCGGTTGTCGGTCAGCGCCTCGACGATGATTGCCACCCCGGCCGGACCGTAGCCCTCGTAGCGCACCTCGGCATAATCCTCGCCCCCCGCCCCGCCGGTCGCCTTCTTGATCGCCCGATCGACTGTGTCCTTCGGCATGTTCGCCTGCCGCGCCGCCACCACCGCCGAGCGCAGCCGCGGGTTGGCGGCGGGGTCGGGCAGACCCTGGCGAGCGGCAACCGTGATCTCGCGGATCAGCCTGGCAAACTGCCGGCCGCGGCGCGCATCCTGGGCGCCCTTCCGATGCATGATGTTTTTGAACTGGGAATGTCCGGCCATCGCTCACGGGGTCAGTGTTCAAAGTTCAGTCGTTCCATGGCACAACTTACACCGACAGCGCATGAGGAGGCGAGAGTGACCGACGCACCCGGCTGGCCAGGTATCGCGCCGCGCTGGACCTCCAGCGCCAAGAGCGGCATCGGCACCGCGCTGTCGCCGGTCAGCCGCGTGTGGTTCACGCTGAGCCACGGCATCCTGGACGAGATCTACTATCCGCGCGTCGATCAGGCGTGCACGCGCGACTTCGGCTTCATCGTCACGGACGGCGCCGGCTTCTTCGCCGAGGAGAAACGCGACTGCACGTTCGATCTGTCGCGGCTGGAG
>DATMND010000161.1:0-2056 GCA_035569235.1 Acetobacteraceae bacterium
ATACTCAGCAGAAACTGGATCAGATGCTCGCGCCGATCGCGCTCTACCCCGATCAGCTTGTGTCGCAAATTCTAATGGCTTCGACCTTTCCGCTGCAGATCGTCCAGGCGGCGCGCTGGCTCGATAATCCGAGCAACGCCGCGCTCAAGGGCGACGCGCTCGTCACCGCCCTGCAGCCGATGAATTGGGACCCGAGCGTCAAGTCGATCACCGCGTTCCCCGCCATCGTCACGATGCTCAACGAAAATCTCGATTGGACAGATTCGCTGGGCGTCGCCTTTACCCATCAACAGAGCGATGTCATGGCGCAAATCCAGTTCCTGCGCCACCAGGCGCAGACAGCGGGAAACCTGGCATCGAACGACAAGATCGTGTGTCGGGAGGACGGGCCCAACATCGTAATTGCGTCGGCCAATCCGAACGTCGTTTATGCGCCCTATTACAACCCGGCCGTGGTCTATGGTACGTGGCCATGGGCTGAGTATCCCCCGGTCTACTTCTCGCCCCGTTATTTCGGACTCGGCCCACTCGCGGCCGGGGTCGGTTGGGCCTGGGGTCCAGCGTGGCCGATCGTGCCGGCCTTTTGGGGCTGGTATGCGGTGAATTGGGGAATGGGCGGCGGCATCGTCGTCGATGGCGGCGGCTACAGCCGCATCGCCCACGGTAACGCTGCTTGGGGCGGTGGCAACTGGCAACATCCTGGCGGCGGCGTCAGTCATGGCGGCTTCGGGGGCGGTGTAGGGGCCGGCGGCGGTCAACAGGGTGCCGCCCACGCGAGCGGCGGTCAACTCGGCTTCACCCGCGCGAGCGGCGGTCGTCAGGGCGGCGGCCGCGGTCATCAGGGCGTCGCCCACGTCAGTGGCGGTCGTCAGGGCGGCCGCGGTCATCAGGGCGTCGCCCACGTCAGTGGCGGTCGTCAGGGCGGCGGCGGTCATCAGAGCGTCGCCCACGCCAGTGCCGGTCGCCAGGGCGGCGGCGGTCATCCCGGCGGTGGCGGACATCCCGGCGGTGGCGGGCATCATGGCTAACCATTGACAGGCTCCAAGGGCGACAGGGCTGAGTGGGTCTCCGAAATGGAGCAGCCGGCATCCTGCCGGCCGTTTATCGTTCACATCCTTGCCTGATTTACATTAATGTTTTTGGCGCCTGCGATCGGGGGTCAGACACCCGATCCCCGCGATGAGCGTCTCGACCAGCCGCGCCGCGCTGTCGCTCAGCCGAGAGATTGCGCCGCGGTGCCCGGGTCGGCGGCGAGCACCAAGCGGATCAGCGCCGAAAGCGAGTGCGAGCCGGTCTTCTTCATGACGGCGGCGCGATGATTCTCGACCGTGCGCTGGCTGATTCCGAGGTCGGCGGCAATGTTCTTGCTGGGGTGACCGGCCAGCACCAGCTCCATGATCTGGCGCTGGCGCGCGGTCAGACCGCCGAGGCGCGTCGCTGCCGCCTCCCGCAGAGCCGACAACTTGGCCGAATCTCCGGTGTGTTCCAGGGCGCGCTCGATGCTCGCGAACAGTTCGCCGCGGCCGACTGGCTTTTCGATGAAATCCGCAGCCCCGGCCCTCATGGCCTCGACTGCCATCGGCACATCGCCCTGGCCGGTGATCATGATGGCCGGCATCCGAGTTCCCTCACTCTTTAGCCGTTGCAGCAATTGCAGCCCGCCCATGCCGGGCATCCGGGCATCGACCAGCAGGCACCCTTCGCGGCCAGGACGATAGGCTTCGAGAAACGCCTCGGAACTGGTGTAGATCTCCACCGTCCGGCCATCTTCCTGGAGGAGATCGCGCATCGCCTCGCGCACGGCGCTGTCATCGTCGACCACAAATATGGTCTGTGCTTGCGGGCCATTGCCGGCTACCTCGGCGGGTTGTCGAATGCTTGCCGGTCGCCGCGGCTCAGCAAGACAACGCTGGATCAGGCTCATCAACTCCTTCGCCTTGACCGGCTTGTTCACGTGCAGGTGGCCTCCCTCGGCGATTTCGCGCAAGGTGTCGGTCGAGATGTCGCCGGTGAGGATGACGGCCGGGACATCATGACCGAGCGTCCCCCGCAGGCC
>DATMND010000162.1:0-2838 GCA_035569235.1 Acetobacteraceae bacterium
GCAGCAGAACCGAGGCTAAGCGATCCGCCGGCCTGCTGGGTGAATTCAACCTGGCGCTGAGCAACCACGATGCCGCCCGCTGGCTGGACATCATGCGCAAGAACCCGCAGCCCGGCGCGCTGGATAGATGCGCCTCCGTCGATACCACGGCGACCGGGGGCAGGGCATGTTCGTTTGTGCTCTGGACTGAACCGCCGCGGGCCCCACGATGAACCAGCGTAGCATCTGACCTACAATCACCAACGCGAATCGGAGGTGATCATGGACGGTATACAGCAACGATTTAAGAGTTTTCGCGGCGCGCAGCCGCCGCGGAAGCTCCGTTGGACGAACGCGGGGGTGTTCGGGGTCGATGAGGCGGTATGGAGATTTCAATCGGGGCGCTTGGTGCCGGGGCCGAGGATCACCGTTCAGGGGGTGCCGCCCGAGGAGCCGGAGCAGGATATTGCGGCTCAAGGCGAGGTATTTGTCCGGTCGAGCGCGTCACCTGGGGCAAAGTTCGGGGTGTTGGTTGCGATGGCGACAGCGGAACCCTTTGGCGTTCCGAGGCGCGCAGCGACAAGACCAGGCAGCGGCAGAGGCGGGCGGGTCCGGATCATGGTCCCATGGGCTGCGGTCGGGTGAGTTTGCGGATGAAAATGAGCCGCCCTTGGTGACAGTGCGGACAGATCATCGGCTCAATCAATGGCACCGGTTCTGCGTCAGCCGGTACAAGCGGCGCGTCGACCGGGTCCTGTGACGGCTCAAGCTTGGGCGGCACCTGGAGTTGCAACATCTGCCGCACCCGTGCGGCATTGTGGCGTTGTACGGGATGCCACAGACCGAAGTAACGGACCTTGTGGAAGCCGCGCGGCAGCACGTGCTGGAGGAAGCGGCGCATGAACTCTTCGCCGCTCAGTCGGCAGGTTCGCGCGTGGCCGGTCTTGCGGTCCTTGTATTGGATCGTGACCGTTTTCTCGTCGAGACCGAGGATGCGCGCGTTGGTGAGAGCGATGCGAAAGACGTAGCGGGCGAGATAGTCGAGCACCGCCTGTTCGCCGTTGCCCCAGGCGGTGACATGGAGGATCCAGGGCACGCGCCAGATCGCGTCGGCAATGACCAGATCAGGACGCTTTCGGCGCAGCAATGCGCGGAATTTGCCGCGCACCAGTTTTGCAAGAGCCTTGACGGGGAGCAAGAACTTCCGCCGTGCTGAGTGCCAGGTGTTGGCGTCCCCGGAGATCCCGCCGCCGCTGACTAGGCAATGAACATGCGGGTGTAAGTTCAGCTGCTGGGTCCAGGTGTGCAGCACCGCCAGCACGGCGACGGTGCCGCCGACGTAACGCGGATCGCGGGCGAGTCCGATGATCGCGGCGGCGCTTGCCTGCATCAGCACGCCATAGCCGTCACGCTGATTGGCCCGCAGCACTTCGCGCAGTTCGGCTGGCACGGTGACGGTGATGTGGAAGTACGGCACCGGCAGCATCTCCGCCTGCCGGTGCTCGAGCCATTTCTGGATCTGCGCAGTGTGACACTTGGGACAACTGCGGTTGTTGCAGGAATGATAAGAGAACATCTCGATGTTGCATGTATCGCAGCGCCAGACCTGGCCACCGAGTGCAGCGGTGCGGCAGTTGAGAATGTCTTCGATGGCGCGCTGGTGTGAGGGCAGCATCGACGCGCCGTGGGCCGAGAGGTAGTCCGCCGCAAAGCGGCGGAACACGTCGGCGACCTCGATCATGACCGTGCCTCAGAGGTCGGTCATCAGCCGATCGAGCAGAGTGTGGAGCGATGTTCGGGTTGGTGTGGTGAGGTGGGTATAGATTGTGGTGGTTGCGATGCGCGTGTGGCCGAGCAGGATCTGTACGAGACGGATGTCGACGCCGTTCTCGATCAATCGTGTCGCGTAGGAATGCCGAAGCGCGTGGGACGTCACCCCGCTGCGAATGCCCGCCCTGTCAGCGGCGGCGGCGAAGGTATGCGACAGCACGCGTTGGTTGAGCGGCCCATCCCCGCATCGGTTGGGGAACAGCCAGCACGGGTTGCGATGGGTCCGCCATAGGGTGCCCAGCTCGTCGAGAACCGGCTGGGGCAGCAGAACCAGCCGCTCCTTGTCGCCTTTGCCAATGATACGTAGCACCTGATTGGCGCGGTCGATGGAGCGGATCTCCAATGTGGTGGCTTCGCCGATGCGCAGGCCGCACGCATACATGGTGGCGAGGCACGTCCGGGGGATCGCGTTGCGGACGTGGCCGAGCAGTTGCCGGACCTGATCATCCGACAGCGCATAAGGCAGCCGCTTCTGCCCAGGTACGACGACCCTTTTTTTCCCGGAACAGATCCCAACCACGACCAAGTGTGTGCTGGTAGAAGAAGCGGAGGCCGTACAAGCCAATCTTGAACGTCCCACGCGCCGCGCCCTGTTTGCGCAACTCGAGCAAGTAGCTGCGTACTTCCTCTTCGCTGAGCTGATCGGGTGAGCGCCGGTAATGCATTGCCAGCCGGCGCACCGCCTGAGTGTACGCCTGTCGTGTCCCCAGAGCCAGGCCGGCCAGGGTCATGTCCTCGATCATCCGCTCACGTAGTGGCGACATGGTAGTCTCCTTTCGTTGATGTACCGACGAGCCGCCTCATGCCCGCCGGATCAAAAGGATACACCGGCCCGTCAACTACCTAGATCGCCCCGATCTGACCCCACTCGGCGGAGCCGTTCCGTCCAACGATTCACAGCGGCGGAACGAGGTAGCGCAACCTGGCATGCGCCAGGAGCACGCGCGTCGCACCCGAACGGAAAAGCCCGAGGAACTGATCGCGCACCATCATTCCACCGGCTGACCAAACAGCCCAATCATCATCCCG
>DATMND010000163.1:0-25206 GCA_035569235.1 Acetobacteraceae bacterium
CGTGAGCTGCTTGGTCATCACCTCGCCTCGCATGGTGCGCACCACGACCCGGTCGCCGCGCCGGATCGGCGCCGCCGGCGAGACGATGACCATGTCGCCATCGCGGAACACCGGCTCCATGGAATCGCCGCTGACCTCCAGCGCGTAGGCGTTGGGATCGCCGATCTCCGGCAGCGTGACCTCGTCCCAGCCACCGCCGACGGGGTATCCACCATCGTCGAAGAAGCCGTCGCTGCCGGCCTGGGCGAAACCGATCAGAGGAATGCGCCGGGGTGTGTTGCGGGCGGTGCCGTTGCTGGCGAGCGCCCGCGCGCCGGATACCAGGGCCGTGAAAGCCTCGAGGCTGGCGCCGGTGGCGTCCAGCACCTTTGCCACGCTCTCCGTGCTGGGCCAGCGGGCGCGACCGTCCGGCATCCGGCGTTTCGAGCGATTGAAGGTCGTAGGATCGAGGCCCGAGCGCTTGGCCAGACCCGACGCGGAAAGACCGTTCTCGGCAGCGAGCGTGTCCAGCGCACGCCAGATGTCGTCATGCTTCATGCACACGGTCCTCGTGTCATACGCCGCTTCGCCGCGCCAGAGGGGCACGGACCGCCGCATATTGCAGGTCCTTGGTAGCGGCTGGCGAATCGGTGAGGGCAGTGTCGTAGGATTCCAAGCGGAATGGAATAGGAAATAATGCAAAATCCGCTTGCCATTTTTTGCAACCTATGGTTTCATAGTTCGCGTTCTGTTCCACCCCCGAGCGCACTCAAAAGGAGGATGCCATGGGTGTCACCGCTTACCGGAGCCTCTCAGCGCAATTTCCGTCCAGCGATCCGCGACAACGACGGGTCGAGCCGTTCCGCAACGCGGAGGAGGCCTGGTTCTGGACCATGGCTGCATTGGTGGCGCGGCGGGAGGGTGCTCGCTACACCGCGAACCAGGGCAGGGTCTCACGGCCGTGCGAGCCCGACGATGTGGTGAAATGCCTTGACGCGCTATACCGCCGCCGACGGATCGACTTGGTGCACGCGCGGATCCTGCGCATCTGGGGCGAGCGGCAGGCAGCACCAAATCCAGCCTATGCCGGCGAGCGCTGCGACTGGAGATTGTGGCGGGAGGCGCTTGATCGCCTGGAGTGGCCGCTGCGGGTGAAGGGCATTGTAGCCTGACGTCGAGGGCATTTCCGATTTGTTAGGAAAAAAATCATTGACACCGAGAGTTCCCGGCACCTAGTGTGTTCACGTCAACGGGCAAATTGCGCCCGGTGACGTTTTCTCCTCCTCAAGACCTTACAGGCCGCTGCTTCCCGCAGCGGCCTATTTTTTGGCCCGAAGGGACCCAGCAGCCATGGCCTTTGCCATTCGCAACCTGTCAGTGCTTGCCTATGCCAACGGCTTCACCCTCTGGCACTACAAGGCGGGCAGGGACCCGCTGGAACAGGTGGAGGCGCATGATTTCTTCGCTGACGCGGCCGACATGCTGGCCGAAGGCGACATGATGATGGTTTCGGCGGCAAGTGGCGGTGGGGTTCTGTGCGTCGCGTCCGGCGTAGCTGGCGAAGTGGCAACCGCCAGGCTCGCCTGATCGTCAGGCCGCAGGGGCCGACCGGCTCCGCACCACCTGCGCGTGCCGGACCAAGCCGGCCTCGGTGATCTCGTAGCGCCCATCGTCCCTTTCCCGGGCAAAGCTCATGCCGGTAAGGCGCGCCAGGCACGGCCCGTCCTTGAGCCCGGCCGGCCGGCCCGTCCGCCCGCACAGGGTCAGCCGGTGCAATGCCGATCGGCAGCAGGTTTCCAGGTAGGGCCCGTTCCACACAGGAGGCATCGTCGCCTCGCGCAGCCGGTGTTGCAAGCGCGTGGACCGTGTCCGGGAGGCCGGCTTGGCTACGGCCGTGTCTGTCCAATTGGAGCATTTCATCATGAGCCAGACCGCGCCATCCGGTCCGCGGGCGCGGGTCGTCTGGGAATTCAGCCTGGTCGTGCTGATGCAGGCGGTGCAGGTCGCCGCGCTGCTGATCGCACTTGTCTATTGGTTCGTGGTGAATGCGAACCGCGGGGAGGACAATCAGCGCCGGCTGTCGGAACTGCAGGCCAGCGTCTCGGGGCAGATCACAGAACTACGCCAGGCGCTTGCGAACGGCCTAGGTGACGTACGGTTGCAGATAGGTTCGCTTCCCGACCAGCGCGCGCGACTTGACCAGGCGGAACGGCGCTTCACGGAACTCGACGCGCGGCAGTCCGGTTCCGATACACGGATCACCGCTGCGGAACACCAGCTGATCGAACTGCGTAGCGACATGAACGCCATCACGCGTGCGAGCAACGTTCCATTGCCGGGCGCACACCGATGATCCGGTTCGTGGCGCTGGCCCTGCTGGCTTCCTGCGCCCGTCCGGCGACGCCTCCGGTGGCGGCCATTCCGTCGCCGCCAGGCCCGGAGCGCTGCCAGGACGGCACGACGGTGCCGCGCGCACCCGCCGCGCCGCGCACGGTCGAACAGCTCGGTGCATGGGCTATGCGGGCTGAGCGTGCGGCGCGTGAGACAGAGCGCGCGCGGGTGGAGTGTGCCGGCAACTACGCGAAACTCAGGGCCTGGGTCAGCGAAATCAGGTGAACTGCGGCGTCGCTGGCACGCGTGGTCCAGGGTTCCAGCTTCCTCGGAATCGGCCGCACAGGCATAAGCGGATTCCGAATGACGCCGGCGATCTCTTCCGCACTCCTGCCGCTGCTGCGCCGGATCGATCCGGAGCGAGCGCACAACCTCGCCCTCTATGCTTTGCGTCTCGGTCTGGCAGGGCGCGTGACCGATTCGGATGAACCTGTCTTGGCGATAGACGCTCTGGGGCGGCGTTTCTCCAATCCGATCGGACTGGCCGCCGGGTTTGACAAGAACGCCGTTGCTGTCGCGGCGTTGATGCGGCTCGGTTTCGGTTTCGTCGAGACGGGAACCGTGACGCCCCGCCCACAGCCCGGCAATCCGCGGCCACGGCTGTTCCGCCTGGACGCTGATGCGGCAGTGATCAACCGCATGGGGTTCAACAACGCCGGGCTGGACGCCTATCTCGCCCGCCTCGCCGCCCGGCCGCACGGCCCAGTCGTGCTCGGCGCCAATGTCGGCATCAACAAAGATGGCGCGGTGCCCGAGCGCGACTACCCGGCACTCGTCGCAGCCGTTGCTCCACATGCCGATTATGCGGTGATCAATGTCTCGTCGCCCAACACGCCCGGGCTGCGGGACCTGCAAGGCGACGCGCAGTTGCGTTCGATCCTGCATGCCGTGATGACGCAGGTTCCGAACCAACCGCCGTTGCTGGTGAAGATCGCCCCCGACCTCACCCGTGACGGTCTGGCTGCCGTCGTCGAGACCTGCGTGGCAGAAGGCGTCCAGGGACTCATCGTGTCCAATACGACGACCGCCCGAGACCCTGCGCTGCGCTCGCCGGCGGCACGGGAAGCTGGCGGGCTCTCCGGCGCACCGCTGTTCCAACTCTCCACCGCCGTGCTTGCGCGCACGTTCCTGCTGGCACGCGGCCGGCTCGCACTGATCGGCGTCGGCGGCGTGGCAACGGGTCAGGATGCACTCACGAAGATCCGCGCCGGGGCTTCGCTGGTGCAGATCTATTCCGCCTTCGCATACGCTGGTCCGGCTCTGATCCCCCGGCTGAAGCGGGAGCTTGCCTTTGCCCTGCGGGCGGCAGGCTTCGCCTCGATCAAGGATGCCGTGGGCAGCGACGCGAAACGTCTGGCAGAATAGGCGGCATGGAACACCTCACAGGCTTCGCCCCGCTGGCCGAGCGCTATGACGGCTTCATCCTTGACCTCTGGGGCGTCATCCACGACGGAGTGAACGCATTCCCGCATGCCGTGGACTGTCTTGCCAGGCTGCGTGCTGCCGGCAAGCAAACCCTGCTGCTCTCGAACGTCCCACGCCCCAACGATGCGGCCCAGGTCTTGATGCGCGGCATGGGCATCCCGGACGACCTCTACTCCGACATCCTGACCAGCGGCGAGGCGGTCCGTCGCGCCTTGCTGCGGCCTCCCGACCTGTGGTGGGCCGAACTCGGACAGCGCGTCTTTCACCTCGGCCCGGAACGCGACCGCGGTGTGATGGATGGTCTGCCGCTGACCAAGGTGGCGGCTCCAGGCGAGGCAAATTTTGTGCTGAACACGGGTCCGGACGACCACCGCAATCCCACCGACATCAATGAATTCGAGGCGGTGCTGCGGGAATGCGCCCGGCATGGCCTGCCGATGATCTGCGCCAATCCGGATCTTCAGGTGATCCGCGGCGGCGTGCGGGTGCTGTGCGCCGGCTCGCTGGCCCTGCGCTATCAGGAGTTGGGCGGTGACGTTCGTTCTCTCGGCAAGCCGGATGCTACGATCTACCAGCCGGTGCTGGAGCGGCTCGGCGTGCCGGTGGATCGTGTGCTGGCGGTCGGCGATGCGCTGCATACCGACATCGCGGGCGCGGCCGCCGTGGATGTCGCCGCGTGCTGGGTGCTCAGCGGAGTCCACGGCGAAGCGCTGACCGCCGGTGCGGGGCGCTATGACACCTCGAAGGCGGAAGCGATGGCTGCCGCCGCGGGGCTGGCGCCGATCGCGACGGTCCCCAGCTTCGCCTGGTGATCCTCCAGTCAGTGTGACAGCAGCACGGGCGCCGTCATCTCCGCGATCAGGGTGCGGGTAACCCCGCCGAAGACAAGCTCGCGCGCCCTTGAATGGCCATATGCGCCGGAGACGATCAGGTCGGCGCCGATGTCGGCGGCATACGAAAGCAAGGCCTCGCCGTCATTGATGTCCTTTGCCACGGTGTGCGCGGCTTCGGCTTTCACGCCATGGCGTGCGAGGTGCAGTGCGATATCAGCGGCTGGCACGTCACCGTGCCCGCCGATCCCACGTTGCGGGTTGATCGCCAGCACTGTCACCTGCTTTGCCGCGGCGATCAGCGGTAATGCATCGTTGACCGCGCGCGCCGCCTCACGGCTGGCGTTCCAGGCCACCAGGACGCGCTCGCCCAAGGTGGGGAAATCTCCGGCAAACGGTATTGCCAGCACAGGTCTCCCCGACGTCATCACCGTCGTAACCGTGATCGCATCATTGTCCTTTGGCTCATAGGAGTTGGGCTGTCCGACCACGGTCAGATCGGCGTAGCGGGCGTGCAGTGCTACCATTGCCGCTGGACTGCCCTCCACAAGCCGCCACTCGCCCTGCAGGCCGTTACGGCGCATGCAATCGCGGAAAGCTGCCTCGATCGGCGTGGCCGCTTCGGTGGCGTCAGCGCGCATCCGCCCAACGATTTCCTCCGGATTGGTCGGCACGAAAGGCATCGCGGCGCCGTAGAAATAATTTGCCGAGGGAATGTCGATCACATGGACGCCGGTGAGATGTGCCCCGCACTGCGTCGCGAGCCTGGCGGCGATATCCAGCCGTATCTTGGTCCGCGGTGTGCCGTCGAGGTGAACCAGAATGTCCTTCAGAGCCATCGGTCGCTTCTCCCTGTGGCTTCGATCCGCCCATATATACCGTATTGCGGCCAGTTTGCCTTGATCTGGATCAGACAGCGGGCTGACCAGGGTGCCGCGATGCCCACAGGAAGACGGTTGTCTGCCGACTGTCAGAGCCGCGGGGACACACCCACTGTGGCGAACGTGATACGAGTTCCATCGGCAAGGTCAATCACGGAATCCGGTGACGGGACCAAGGCCTCGGGTATCCCACCACCTCCGACGATATGGTCGTGGCCGTCACCATGCAGCGTGGGCGGTTCGAGCGGACTGCTGCCGCTCACCAACCGTTCCCTGGCCGGCGCCGATGCCTCGCAATTTCCCCGCAAGTCCAGTGGAAAGCGGTGTCTCATCATCGATCAACACTCCTGCCGCGGCCGAACGGGGCCAGTCACCGCAGCAGTATGTCAGTGTTTGTCCAATTTTTGATTAACGTCGCATCCCGCGGCGTGACCGCGGAACGCCCACCGACGCTATTGAAGTGGCACCCGCACGGTCAGACCGGGGGTCTGAATGACGCGGCGATCCTCGCTATCCTGGAATTGCTGGCCCCGCGCGTAACCCAGGCTCTGGTCCTGGTGATTGAGGCGGAAATCGGTCACGCTCACCTGCATTCCGCCCGAGGACGTATCCGCTGGCGCCCGAGCGTCCGGGTTCGGTATCGGCGCCGACTGATCCATCGGCGGATGCTCGGGTGGAATGGGTGGCACCGGCAGCGACGGCGCGGGTGCCGGTCCTGCACCAGCAGTGGCGAGCAGCAGAAACAGCGCCAGCCCTATCCGCGTCATAGTGAACTCCCCCCATGTCCCGCAGCGATGTGGTTCGTGCCGCGCGGATCAGTCACTGGATTGCCGGCAGGCACGCCAAGCGGACCCGCGCCGACCCGCTGCCACGCATCCAGTGCCCAGGTTACCGAGGGGAACGCGATCTCATGGCGGGGGATACACTGCCAGGAAAACAGGGCGACATCCAGGCTCTCGGGTCCGGCGGCAAAGCGCGGCGTGTCGGTCGAGGCGAAGCGCGCACGGAAAATGACCTGGACCTGGCCGATGCGACTTATGCTGAAGACGCCGAGGATGCCGTCCAGCACAATCTCCGCCTGGGCTTCTTCCCAGGCTTCGCGCGCCGCTCCTTCCTCGAGCGTTTCACCTAGCTCCAGGTATCCGGCGGGTAGTGTCCAGAAGCCGCGCCGCGGCTCGATGGCGCGTCGGCACATCAGCACGCCATCGCCGGCAATGACCACCGAGCCGACGACAACCTTTGGATTCTCATAGGCGATATGGCCGCAGTCCGCGCATACCATGCGCTCACGGTTATCTCCTGGCGGGATGCGACGGACGAACTCCGGCATCGCGGAAGGGTGGCCCTTCCGCCGAACCGTATCAATCCCCGGGCCTATTCGCCGCCGACAGCTAGACGGACAGGTCGAGCAGCGATCCGCGCGGCAGGATCCGGTTGGGCGTCGTGTCGCCTTCGCCGTTACGTGGTGATGCAGTTGCCACTGGAGCCGCCGGCTGGGCTGGCTGCGCCACGACGGCACGCACGCGTTGCACCGGACGCATCGCGCCGGAGCCCGACTGCGTTGGGCTGGTTGAGAACGCTGCAAGTGAGGCTGGCGACAACATGCGGGCAGTTTCACGCATCCATGTTAAGGATGCCTGAAGAGGGCCCCCTCACACCAACTCACCATGCAAGGCCTCGCGCATTGCAGTTGCGGCGCGGCCGATCTCGGCCCCCAGCTCCTCGGCGATGGCGCCGGCGGATGCAGTGTCCTCACGCACGAGATGCATGAGCATTCGGAGACGGCTCTCCAGCGCTGCCATGCCATATTCGGCGGCCATACCGGCCATCGCATGCGCGTCGGCAATCACCTGCTCCCTCGCGCTCCGCAGCAGGGCCTGTCGCAATGACTTCAGGCGCTCCAAGAGATCCGTGAGACAATCCTCGACCAGACGGCCCAGCGTATCGGCCGACAAGGCGCCACGCAGCTCGTCCAGACGAACAGTGGACAGGATCAGCGACCGGACGGTTGATGTCGGCGCGGAACCTGCGTCCAGCGTGATCCGGTCCGACCGGTGCGGCCAGACATGGCGCGCAAGTGCATCGAGCAGCTCCGCGAGGGCCACAGGCTTGGCCAGCATCCCGTTCATGCCGGCCGCCGTGCAAAGAGCCTGGTCCTCGGAGCACACGTTGGCGGTCAAAGCCACGATCGGCACCGTGGCGGGCGGGCCCGCCATGCCGCGGATCAGCTTCGCCGCGTTCAGGCCGCTCATGCCTGGCATGAATATATCCATGAACACCAGATCGTATGGCCGACTTGCCGTTGCGTTGATCGCGTCGAGACCGTTGCTGGCGATGTCCACCAGATGGCCCTCGCGGCGCAGCAGCGTCGCGGTCACCAGCTGATTGGCAACGATGTCCTCGACGAGCAGGATACGGGTCCGCGGCAGGAACTGCCAATGCTTCGCGCCAGCGCTGCCCGCCGCATCGTCTTGGTGCTTCGGCGGCACGGTCACCGGCAGCACGATCCAGAACTCGTTCCCGGCCTCGCGTCCGCCCATCGTCCAGACGTTGCAGCCGATATTGCCGCCCATCAGCGTGAGAAGGTGCTGGCAGATCGCCAGCCCAAGTCCGGTCCCCAACGGTCCTTCCGCGCCAGGCTGTTCGATGCGGGAGAACGGCTTGAACAGACGGCCCCGATCTTCCTCGGGGATGACCGGTCCCCGGTCGCGTACAGCCAGGCGCAGCTTTGGCGTGCCGCCGGCGAACTGCGCCTCGGCCGTCACGCGCACCTCGCCGGAAGCGGCGAACTTCACTGCGTTGGACAGCAGGTTCAGCAGCACCTGCCGCAGCCGGCTCGGATCGGTGTAGAGTTCGTCCGGTACGCCGGGACCTATCGACAGGCGCAAGACGATCCCACGTTCAGCCGCCGGAGCGCGGAACATCTCGAGCGCGCTTTCGATCAGCTGGCGAAGCACGAATGGGCTCGGTCGCAACATGAGCTGGCCGGCCTCCATTTTCGACATCTCCAGGACGTCGTTCACCAGAGCCATCAACGCGTCGCCGGATTGGCGGGACATCCCCACCAATGCCTGCTGAGTCGGAGCGAGGCTGCTGTCCGCCAATAGCGTCAGGCTGCTGAGCAGGGCGTTGAGGGGCGTGCGGATCTCGTGGCTGACGATGGCCACGAAGCGCGACATGGCCCGTGTCGCGGCCTCGGCCACGGCGCCTGCCTGACGCAGCGTGGTCTCGGCCTGCTTGCGCGCGGTGATGTCGGTATACAGGGTGACGAAGCCGCCATCGGGCAGCCTGTTGCGCCGCACCTCGATCACCTTGCCGTCCGGCTTGGTGCGTTCCGCCGTTGCGGGGTAACTGCCGCCGGACAGCATTGCCGACTGTCGCGCAATTTCTGCTTCGATATCGACGTCACCGAACTCGCCAGCTTCCGCCTGGGCCCGCAGAATCTCATCTATCGGCAGGCCGACCCGCAGGATGCCGCTGGGAACGCCGGCAAGTCCGGGGTAGCGCGGGTTCCATTCAACCAGCTGCATGCGGCCATCGACCATCGCGACGCCGTCGGTCATCCCGACCAGCGTCGCTTCAAGCTGCGCCGACTTGGCGTCCGCCGATGCCTTGGCAAGCTCGAGCTGCGCGTTGGCGGCGGCGAGGACGGCCCTGTCGTGCCCTAATGCCTGCTCCCGCAACCGCGCCGCAGCAAGGTCGCGCAGCAGAAGACCTGCCATCGCAAGCAACAGCACGGTGATGCCGCCGGCAAAGCCATAGGCCGCCGTCTCCCACGCGTTCGTGGCGCGTACTGCCTCCGCCTGGTCGATGCCGACGACGACTTCAAGGTCGCGGTCGGCCACGCTGCGAAAGCCGTGGACGCGCTCGATCCCATCGAAGGCTGATCGCCCGATCCATACGCCGTCGGGATCGGCCTGCATGGCCTTGAACATGTCCGTGTCGGCGATGAGCGAGCCAGGGTCGATCCGGTTTGGTCCGACCGCCACGCGCACCCCGCCTCGCTCCATGGCAACGACGGCAATGACGCCTTGCGATCCGATATTCGCCATCTGGTAGAAGCTGCCGAGGGCGCCGATCCGCAGGCTGGCAACCACGACGCCGGCGAATGAGCCGTCGGGATGGTTTAGCCGGCGCGCCAGGTTCAATTGCCACTGCCGGCTGACCGAACCCATCGTCGTAGGACTTATGAACATGCGGTCGTCGTCGGCCGATTGCCTCGCTTCGTAACGGAAATAGTCACGTGCGCTGACGTTCGTGCCCACCGTCGCCGGCACTGTGTCGTGGAGCACGGTGCCGTGCTCATCGACGATGAAGACTTGGGAGCTGATATCGTTCAGCACGACGAACTGGCGGCGTGCCGTGGCCAGGTCGAAGTTCTCGGGGTCGGTTTCCCACGTGCGGGCCAGGATGCGCAGCGTCTGGTCGACCTCCAGCAACTTGCGCTGCAACTGCTCCTCGAAGATCTGCGCCTGGTTGGCCACGTCGGCGCGCACCCGCGTCTCCGCGTCGGTGCGTTCGGTGCGCGTGGCGGTGAGTGTGCCTATCCAGGTCAGCGCGATCAGCGTGAGGGTGCCGGCGACTATGCCGAGCAGGCCCAGCAGCCGGCCGCCGGACTTCCGGATCATTTTGTCGCCATCTGAGGGACCGCCCGGGTTGTGCTCAAGAACTGCCGCCGTCCGAAATGTGAAGGCCGCGGGGGTATAAACCACCGCCAATTTCCGTTCGTAACATTTCCGTGATCCGAAACGCAACCATTGGCTGTCTCGATCGGCCGGTGGCTTGCTCCGGGCACAGGCGGATGCGAAGGTCGGTGGAATTGCGGGACGGCCGGGAGCGGCGAACCCGGCTCAATTCTCAGGGACCAATTCTCCAAGGCCCAACTCTTCAAGGCCCAACTCTTCAAGGCGGGGACAGGATGGCGAAGATCAAGGTGAAGAACCCGGTCGTCGAGCTCGACGGGGACGAAATGACGCGGATCATCTGGGGGTTCATCAAGGACAAGCTGATCCTGCCCTACCTCGACATCGATCTGAAATATTTCGACCTCGGCATCGAATACCGCGACAAGACCGACGACCAGGTCACCGTCGATGCGGCGAACGCCATCCGGCAGTACGGCGTGGGAGTGAAGTGTGCGACCATCACACCCGACGAAGCGCGGGTGCGCGAGTTCGACTTGAAGCGGATGTACCGCAGTCCCAATGGCACGATCCGTAACATCCTCGACGGCACGATCTTCCGCGAGCCGATCATCTGCCACAACGTCCCGCGCCTGGTGCCGCACTGGACCCAGCCCATCGTCATCGGCCGTCACGCGTATGGCGACATCTACCGTGCCACCGAGATGAAGATCCCAGGCCCCGGCAAGGTCACGCTGAGCTACCAGCCGGACGGCGGCGGCCCGGCGCAGACACTGGAGGTGCACACGTTCAAACATGGCGGCGCCGCGATGGCGATGCACAACACTGAGGAGAGCATCACCGGCTTTGCGCGCGCCTCGTTCAACTACGCGCTGATGCGCGGCTGGCCGCTGTACTTCTCCACCAAGAACACCATCCTGAAGGCCTATGACGGCTACTTCATGGACATCTTCCAGCGCATCTTCGAGACCGAGTTCAAGGCGGAGTTCGACAAGAAGGGGCTCACCTATGAGCACCGGCTGATCGACGACATGGTGGCCTGCGCGCTGAAGTGGAACGGCGGCTATGTGTGGGCGTGCAAGAACTACGACGGCGACGTGCAGTCGGACACGGTGGCGCAGGGCTTCGGTTCACTCGGCCTGATGACATCCGTGCTGCTTTCGCCCGACGGCAAGACGGTGGAGAGCGAGGCGGCGCACGGGACCGTGACGCGGCACTACCGCCAGCACCAGAAGGGGCAGCAGACCTCGACCAACCCGATCGCCTCGATCTTCGCCTGGACGCGCGGACTGATCTACCGCGGCCGGTTCGACGATACGCCGGATGTTACACGGTTCGCAGAGACGCTGGAAAAGGTCTGCGTCGGGACCGTGGAGTCAGGATACATGACCCGCGACCTCGCGGTGCTGATCGGTCCCGACCAGAAGTGGCTGAACACCCAGGACTTCCTGGCGAAGCTCGACGAAAACCTGCAGAGGGCGATGAAATAGTCGCGGCGCATCCGGCGTCTGCTGTTGGCGGGCGTCGGGGCCCATCGCGACCAATCCGGGGAGGACAGCCATGAACGACTTCAGTGAACATAACGGCCTTCATCACTATCCGCTGGCGCGGCGTGGCTTTGTGATGACCAGCCTGATCAGCGGCTTCACCCTCGCAACGCAGCGGGTGGAGGCACAGGCGATCCAGACCGACACGACCGGTCTGGATGCGGGAGAAGTGCAGATTCCGGTGAAGGATGGCCATATCCCGGCCTACTTTGCGCGTCCCGCGAAGGGCACCGGCTTTCCGGTCATCCTGGTGAACGAGGAGATCTTCGGCGTCCACGAATACATCAAGGACGTCTGCCGCCGCTTCGCCAAGCTCGGCTACATGGCGGTCGCCCCGGAGGTCTATGCCCGGATCGCCGATCTCTCAACGATGACCGACATCCAGCAGATCATCCGTGATGTCATCAGCAAGAAGCCTGACGCCGAATTGATGACCGACCTGGACTCCACACTGGCGTGGGCCGCGCATAACCACGGCAGCGCGACAGCCATCGGCGAGACCGGCTTCTGCCGCGGCGGGCGCAACACCTGGCTTTATGCCGCGCACAATCCGAAGCTGAAAGCGGCGGTCGCCTGGTACGGGCCGATCAAGAGCGCCACCAGCCCGATCCAGCCGATTGCTGCGATCGACGTCGCCGACAAGCTGAAATGTCCGTTGCTTTGCCTATACGGCGCCAAGGACACCAGCATTCCGGTGGCTGACGTGCAGGAGGCGGCGGCGAAGGCGAAGGCGGCGCACAAGATCGTCGATGTCGTGGTTTATCCGGATTCGGCGCACGGCTTCCACGCCGATTACCGACCGAGCTACAACCGGACGGATGCCGAGGACGGCTGGAAGCGGGCGCTCGAGTGGTTCAAGCAGCACGGGGTCGCACCAAAAGGCGGGACGCACGCGGCCTGAACGGCCGCCCTGCTGCGCTCAGTCGCCGTGCACGATGCGGTGGTAGCCGCGGGCGTAGTAGATCAGGCCCTCGTGCATCTCGCCGACCTCCACCGCCTCCACGGTGCAGATGAACACATCGTGGGTCCCGACCTCGACGATTTGGACGATGTGGCAGTCGAATGCAGCCAGCGCACCATCCAGCACCGGTGCGCCGGTGAGCAGCGTGTGCCACGTCGCACCTTCGAAGCGCGCGGCCATCGTGTGGTCGGTCATCCCGGCGAATACCGGCGACAGTTCCTCGTGCGCGCCGGCCAACGTGTTGACGCATAGCACGGCGTTCTCCCGCATCGCCGGGTAGGAGTCGTTGGTTCGGTTTGCGCAAACCAGCAGCGTGGGCGGCGTGTCGGTGACGCTGCAGACAGCCGATGCGGTGAAGCCCGCGCGGCCGCCCGGTCCGTCCGTGGTGATCACGTTGACCGCGGCGCCAAGGCGCGCCATCGCCTCACGGTAGGCCTGCTTCTCGAGTGCCACGGTCCGCTGCTCCATATCCCCGGCTGCGTTTGCGCGACTATGGCGCTATCGCACCGCCGAGGACAGTGGTGGGGCGATGTCCTCCAGGGCTCGCCGTTCGGCGGGGACAGCCAGGATGAAGGCGACCACTGCCGCACCCACCATGAGGCCACCGCCGAGCAGATAACCCCACATGATCGACACGCGCGAGCCTGTGTCGATCAGCGCGCCGAATAGCGCCGGGCCGGCGACCCCACCGACGCCGGTGCCGAACGCGTAGAACAGCGCGATGGCGATCGCCCGCATCTCCAGCGGGAAGCTCTCGCCGACCGTGAGATAGGCGGAACTGGCCGCGGCGGACGCGACGAAGAAGATCGCTGTCCAGGCCATCGTCTGCTGCGTTGCGTCGAGCACGCCGAGCGTGAACAGCCAGCCGGTCAGCGCCATCATGACGCCGGAGACTGCGTAGGTCGTCGTGATCATCAGACGCCGCCCGAGCGTGTCGAACAGCCGGCCCAACACCAGCGGCCCAAGGAAATTGCCTGCCGCGAAGGGCAGCATGAACCAGCCGATGTTGCCGGACGGGATGGCGTAGAATCGCGTGAGGATCAGCGCGTAGGTGAAGAATACCGCGTTGTAGCAGAACGCCTGTGCGGCCATCAGCGCGATGCCGAGCACCGCGCGGCTGCGGTACTGGGTGAACAGTGCGCGGGTGCCGGCGCCGAACCATGAGCGCACGTCGCGCCGGAGCAGCAGTGCCTGATGCGGGACGGGCGGCAGCGGGCGCCCTGTCTCGCGCTCCACGCGCCGCTCGATCTCCGTCACCACGCGATCGGCTTCCTCGGGAAAGCCATGGGTCATTAGCCAGCGTGGGCTTTCGGGCAGGAAGCTGCGCAGCAACAGCACGACGAAGCCGAGCGCGCCGCCGATGAGGAATGCGAACCGCCAGCCGTATTCCGACGGCAGCACCGCGGGGTCCAGCACCACAATCGCGCCGATCGCTCCGAGCGCCGCACCGATCCAGAAACTGCCGTTCACCACAAGATCGGTGAAGCCACGGCGCCGGGCCGGGATCAGTTCCTGGATCGTGGCGTTCACCGCGGCGTATTCCCCGCCGATGCCCGCACCGGTCAGCGCGCGGAATGCGAAGAACGACCAGAAATTCCACGACAGGCCGCAGGCGATCGTGGCGATCGCATAAACCAGCACCGTGATGCTGAACAGCTTCTTGCGTCCCAGCCGGTCGGTCAGCCAACCGAAGAACAACGCACCCGATACCGCGCCGATCAGATAGGCGCTGGCGGCGAAACCGACCTGCTGACCGGTGAGATGCAGCACCGGGCTTTCGGTGAGCGCGCCCGAGAGCGAGCCGACGATGGTGACTTCCAGCCCGTCGAGGATCCAGGCGATGCCCAGCGCGCAGATCACCAGCCAGTGAAACCCGCTCCAGGGCAGCCGGTCGAGCCGGGCAGGCACATCGGTCTCGAACACCGCGTCGCGCGGGATATCGGGGCGCATTTCGTCCGGCATGTCGCTCGATCCGTCTCCATGGCTATAGTGGTGTCCGCAAAATCCGGGAGACCGAACATGGACCCGTTCGAAGCCGAGGTTGAGGCAACGATTGCGCGATGGCACGACATTGCCGCGCCGAATGACCCGGCGCGGCGGATGGCCGCGGAGCTGATCTCGACGATCCGCGCCTTCGAGGCTCTGCGCGGCACATTGGCCTTCGAGGACGAGCCCGCGAGCTTCGAGGCGGCGCTGCACGACACCAAGGAGTGAGGGCAATGACCGACCTGGCCGATCTCTCCCTTGTCGAGGCCGCCGATGCGGTGCGCGACGGCGATGCGAAGTCGATGGAACTGCTGGATGCCTGCTGGCGCAATCTGGAGGCGGCCAATCTGAAGCTGAATGCGACAATTTGGCTCGACCGCGAAGGGGCCAAGCAAGCGGCCGAGGAGGCGGATCGCGCGGTGCGCGAGGGCTCCTGGCTCGGCCCGCTGCACGGAGTGCCGCTGGCACACAAGGACATGTACTACCAGGCAGGTCGGCTCAGCACCTGCGGTTCGGCGATCCGCAGGGGCTATCGCCCAGGTGTGACTGCTACCGTCATCGAGAAGCTGCACGCCGCCGGCGCGTACACGTTCGGCGGTCTCAACATGGCGGAGTTCGCGCAGAACCCGACCGGTCACAATCGCGCGTTCGGCGACTGCCACAATCCGTGGAATCTGCCCTACATCACGGGCGGTTCATCCTCGGGTTCCGGCGTTTCGGTGGCGGCGCGGTTCAATTATGCCGCCCTTGGTTCTGATACCGGCGGCTCGATCCGCCTGCCGGCGTCGGCGTGCGGCGTGACGGGGATCAAGCCGACACAGACCCGCGTATCGCGGTTCGGCGTGATGCCGTTGTCGTTCAGTGCCGACAATGTTGGGCCGCTGACCCGCACCGCGCGCGACTGTGCGAGGATCTTGAGCCTGATCGCGGGGCGCGACCCGCACGATCCGACCAGTTCGCATGAACCGGTGCCCGATTACGAGGCCGCGCTCGACGGCGACATACGTGGGTTGAACGTTGGCGTCCCTTCGACCTGGTTCTTCGATGAGGTCGATCCGCCAGTGCTGGATGCGTTGGAGCATGCGCTTGCGGTTCTGACGGCGCGCGGCGCCGTGGTGCATCGCATCACATTGCCGCTGATGGATGCTGTCACCACATATGGCGGCATCATCTCTCGCGTCGAGGCGGCGGCGATCCACGCGCAATGGATGCGCGAGCGGGCCGGCGAATACGGCATTCATATCAGCGGCCGGATGTACGGAGGCTATGCAATCCCGGCGACCTACTATGTGGAGGCGTTAAGCCGGCGCGGGCCGATCTTGAAAGCATTTGCCAAAGAGGTATTCGCCAAGGTCGATGTTTTGGTCACGCCGACCATACGCACATGCCTGCCGACGCTGGAGGAGACCGATATCGATCACGGGCCGCCGGGCACGGAGACAAGGTTCATGGCCGTCTCGGCGAACACGCGGCCGTTCAACTATCTCGGGCTGCCGGCCGTTAGCGTGAACTGTGGCTTTGATCCGAACGGATTGCCAATCGGCCTGCAGATCGCCGGGCGTCCGTTTGCCGAGGCGCGCGTGCTGAAGGTGGCAGACGCCTATCAACGCGAGACCGACTTCCATATGCGCCGTCCGCCAATACTCGATTCGGTGGACGCCGGCGGCATCATCGTCGCATGAAGCCGAAGGTCGCATTTATCGGCACCGGCGGCACGATCGCATCGGTCGGCGTCGGGCCGCTCGATCTGCAGGACTATGGTGCGACCGGAAAGGTGATGCACGCCGACGAGATCATCGCGCGGTTCCCGGAGGTCGGGCCGGTTGCCGATGTGCTTCCCGTCCGCTATCGAAACATACCCAGCACGGCGATCGACTTCACCGATTGGAAGGCATTGGCGCTGCTGTGCGCGAAGCTGGAGGCGGAACATCCGGATCTGGCCGGCATCGTCATCGGCCACGGCACGGCGACGCTCGAGGAGACCGCGTATTTCCTCAACCTGACGCTGAAGGTGTCGGTGCCCGTGGTGCTGGTGGGCGCGCAGCGGCCGTCCAGCGCGCTGTCCACCGATGCCGGGCTCAATCTGGTGAATGCGATCCGGGTCGCGGCGAGCCCGCAGGCGCGCGGCATGGGCGTTCTTGTGGTGCTGAACGACGAAATCCAGGCGGCGCGCGAGGTGACCAAGACGGCGACGATGCGGCTCCAGACGTTTCGCTCCGCTGACTTCGGCGTGCTCGGCCACGCGGATGGCGATGCGGTCGCATTCTATCGCCGCCCACTGCGCCGCTGCTATCCGGATACCGAATTCGACATCGACACGCTGGGTGCACTGCCGCGCGTGGACATCGCCTATGCCTATGTGGGCGCGGACGGCACCGCGGTCCGCGCATTCATCGCCGCCGGCGCGAAGGGCATCGTCTCGGCCGGTTTCGCACCGGGATTTGCCGGCGCCGGCGATTTCGAGGCGTTGAAGGAGGCCGTTGCGGAAGGCATTGTGGTCGTGCAATCGACCCGTGCCGGTTCCGGCCGCACGTTCCGCGGCACGCGGCTCGCGAATGCCGGCTTTCTGATCGCCGACAATCTGCTGCCGCAGAAGGCACGCATCCTGCTGGCACTGGCATTGACCGTGACGACCGATCCCGAGCAAATCAGGGAAATCTTTCGCACTTACTGAGGAGGTCACCCGATGATCCATCACATCTCGATTTCCGCCCGCGATCCGAAGCACGTTGCCGATGTGCTCGCCGAACTGATGAACGGGCGTTGCTATCCGTTTCCTGGCGGCGTCGCCGACTCGTTCATGGCGGTGAGCGGCGACGAGCACGGCTCGATGATCGAGGTCTATCCCGAGAACGTTGCGTTGGTGCCCGGCAAGGGAGACTCGCAGGTGCACGCCGCGCATGACGCAACCGCGGGCTATGTGCCGTTTCATTTGCTGCTGTCGGTACCGGTCGATCGCGCCACAGTGGAGCGGATCGGCGAACGCGAGGGCTGGCGCACGCGCTATTTCGGTCGTGGCGCACCCGGTCAGCCGCCGGCGTTCCACGTCATCGAGTTCTGGCTGGAGAACCGCGTGATGGTCGAAGTCGCGACGCCGGACATGGTGGAGGAGTATACGCGCATGATCCGCTATGACGCGCTGGAGGCCCATTTCGGCAGTCGTGTGGCAGCGTAGGAAATCAAGGTTCCACACGGAATCCACTGAGGACCACGGAGTGCCACGGAGGAAGGATTCTGCGTTTCGCGCGAAACGCAATCAAATGCTACTCCGTGGTGCTCCGTGGTCTCTGTGTGAACCCTTATTGATATGACCTTCGATCCCGAGGCAGTTCGAAGCTTTGAATATTCACGCTGGCAGCGCGTAGCCGCGGCCTACGAGTCGACATTCGCCGGCGCGACAAGGCCGTTCATTGACACTTTGCTCGACGCGGCCCGCGTCCGGCATGGTGTGCGAATGCTTGACATCGCGTGTGGCCCAGGCCTCGTCGCATCCCGCGCGGGCATGCGAGGTGCGACGGCGACGGGGCTCGATTTCTCGCCCGCCATGCTCGCTGTCGCCAGATTCCATAACGGTGCGATCAATCTCGATCAAGGCGATGCCGAGGCGCTGCCCTACGCAGACGGTGAATTCGATGCCGTAGTGTCAAACTTCGGCATCCACCATGTACCTCGACCACTACGCGCATTGCACGAGGCACTTCGCGTGTTGCGCAGCGGCAGCCGTGTCGCCTTCAGCTTCTGGGCAGGCTTGAGCGAGAACATTGCCTGGAAACTGTTGTTCGACGCGATCGCGCGACATGGCGATCCGGCGGCATCGCATGCGCCGCCTCCTGGCGGCGGGTTTGGTACCGCGGCGCAGTGCTCCGACGCGTTGCGCGACGTAGGCTTTGTCGACTGCACAACTAAATTGGTGCACGCGACCTGGCATCATGCCGACGCGCAGGCGCTGGTGGCGTCGTTGCAGGCAGGAACCGCGCGAATGGCGGCGATGATCGAGGCGCAATGCCCGGCTGCCATGCCCGCCATCATTGCGGACATCGACGAGTGCGCCGAACCCTGTCGCGATGCCGATGGTATCGCCGTGCCGATTGCGGCGGTGATCGCTTCCGGCGTCAAGCCCTGAAGGAGGTCGGCTTGGACATCTACCACGCATGGTGCGATCTCAAAGCCGGCGTCGGGGACCTGGAATTCAGCGATAGGGTCGCCGCCTACCTGGGTCATCTCAAGGAGCAGGGTCTGATCGAGGGTTGGCGTCTGACGCGGCGCAAACTCGGCCTCGGCGCGCCAGGGCTCGGCGAGTTCCATTTGATGATCGAGGTGAAGGATCTTACCCAACTCGAAGCGGCATTTGAACGCGTCGCCGGACGGCGCGAGCCCGTCGAGGGATTCCATTTCGGCGTGAATTCTCTGCTGCAGAATGCTGTGTTCGCATTGTACCGGGATTTCCCCGATGCGTTCCGCCATCACGGGGAAGAGCGGTTCTGACTCTGCGACGCTGGCCCCGGGTTGTCTGGTTCGGCGCCACGCTGCTTGTGGCGCCGATCCTGGGGCTGGCATTCGCCATTCGGCGTCGCCTTCTTGGCCCGGCTCGGCGAAATGCTCGCGATACGGAACGGCGAGAGGGACGGAGCGCCGGGCGCCTAAAGCCAATGCGCCGTGTGGGCAATCAGGTAGGCCAAGCCCAATGACGTGGTGATGATGGCGCCGAAGGTAATGCGGAAGTCGCGCTCCCGTCGCTGGTCCAACGTAGTCATCTCGGAGCGCATGACACGCTGATCTGCTCTGATCTCGGCAAGGATGGCCTTCGTGCTTGCGGCGATCTCTTCCAGAACGCGTAGTCTGGCTTCCATGTCGTCAGGATAGTCGCGCTGGCCGCCAGCTTCAATTGGCGTGTCAGGCATGTCGAGCGTTCCTCAATACCGCCGGACAGTCCGCTACACAGAGGATAGTCCGGTGGTGAGGCGCCTCTGCCTCGGCACGGCTCGCAGCCTGGTGATCAACGATGGCGGCACGCAGCGTGTCGATGACGTCCTGCATGCGCAGAGCATCCGGCGGTTGCGTAAACGGCGGATGAAAAACTACCGCGCCTGCGCGCTCGCCTCGGACCGCGTCGCGCCGGAGCGGGCCGCCAGCGCCGCGGCCATGAACTCGTCCAGGTCGCCGTCCAGCACGGCGTCCGGGTTACCCTTCTCCACGCCGGTGCGCAGGTCCTTCACCAGCTGATACGGCGCCAACACGTAGTTGCGGATCTGGTGCCCCCAGCCGATCTCGGTCTTGGCGCTCTCTACCGCCGCCGCCGCCGCCTCGCGCTTCTGCAGCTCAGCCTCGTACAGCCGGGCCTTCAGCATCGCCATCGCCATTGCCCGGTTGCGGTGCTGGCTACGATCGGTCTGGCAGGCGACGATGATGCCCGACGGCAGGTGCGTGATGCGGATTGCGCTCTCCGTCTTGTTGACGTGCTGGCCGCCGGCGCCCGATGCGCGATAGGTGTCGACCTTCAGGTCGCCCTCGTTGATGTCGATCTCGATGCTGTCGTCCACCACCGGATATACCCAGACGCTGGCGAAGCTGGTGTGCCGCCGCGCCGCCGAGTCGAACGGGCTGATCCGCACCAGCCGGTGCACACCGGCCTCGGTCTTCAGCCAGCCATAGGCGTTCGGCCCGCTGATCTGCAGGGTTGCCGACTTGATGCCGGCCGTCTCGCCCTCGCTCTGCTCCAGCAACTGCACCTTGTAGCCGTGCTGCTCCGACCAGCGCATGTACATGCGCATCAGCATCTCGGCCCAATCCTGCGCCTCGGTGCCGCCGGTGCCCGCATTGATCTCGATATAGGCGTCATTGGCGTCCGCCTCGCCGGCGAGCAGGCTTTCGATCTCGCGCCGCTTGGCTTCCTCCGCGAGCGCGCGCAGGGTTGCCATGCCGTCGGCAACCATCCCGGCGTCACCCTCGCCCTCGGCAAGCTCGACAAGTTCCAGTGTATCGCTTACGTCGCGCTCCAGCTTGCGGACACCGTCCATCCGCGAGGCCAAGTTATTGCGTTCACGCATCAGCTTCTGCGCGGCGGCAGAATCATTCCAGAGGTTGGGGTCTTCGGCCTGCGCGTTCA
The DNA here is from genome assembly GCA_035569235.1 of Acetobacteraceae bacterium. Taxonomy (GTDB): domain Bacteria; phylum Pseudomonadota; class Alphaproteobacteria; order Acetobacterales; family Acetobacteraceae; genus JAMXLO01. The sequence continues at coordinate 20,750 of DATMND010000163.1, forward strand.
GCTCGGCGAGACGGCCCTCGGCGACATCCCAGTCAAAGATGCCTCCTCAGCAGTGCGATCGACTGCTTGATCTGCTCGTTCAGGGCATCCGATTCGGCGGACATGATGCGCTCGCGGTCCAGAGGAAGGCGCGGCTAATACAGCCCGCCCATGTTGGTGTCGACTCCGCCGTGCACCGCCTGTGGCGCGTCCGGAGACGAGCCGTTCGCGCCGTCGCTCGCGACCGCGCCGCCGCCAATCGGGTGCGAGGCGCCCGGCACCTGATCCGGTTTGAACGCGTCGGTCACGGTGCCGGATCCCGAATCCCAGCTTGCCATCGTCACGCCCGGCGGCTGCGGGAAGGTCAGCACCGGCCGGCCCTTCAGGGCGACCGCCATGAAGTCGTGCCAGATCGGCCCGGCGACGGCGGCGCCGGTCTCGTTGTCGCCGAGCGTCGCCGGATTGTCGAAGCCGACCCAAACCGTGGTCACGATGTCCGGCGTGAAGCCAGAGAACCAGGCGTCGGTAAAGTCCTGCGTCGTGCCGGTCTTGCCGGCGATCGGGTGGCCGAGGCCCGCGGCGACCTTCACGCCGGTGGCGTGCGGTCGGGTGGTGACGCCCTGCATCATGGTCACGAGCTGGAACACGCTGGCCGGATCCGCGATCTCCTTGCGCTGGTCCGTCAGTTGCGGGGGGTCACCCTGATAGGCGCAGTTGCCGCAGTCGATCGCCGAGGGCCGCCACACCACGTGCCCGTCGCGGTCCTGCACGCTGTCGATCAGTGACGGGATTACCTCGCGGCCGCCCTCGTCCAGCCCCGCATAGGCGGCCGCCTCGCGCAACACGGTCGTCTCAACCGCGCCGAGCGCCGCAGGCAGCACACGCGGCATCGCGTCCACTTCGTGGAAGGCGATGGCGGTCTGCGCGATCGCCTCCATCCCGACGCTCTGCGCCACGCGCAATGTCACCAGGTTCAGCGAGCGCTCCAGCGCGATGCGAAGCGGCGTCGGACCGCCGAACTCCATTTCAAAGTTGTTGGGGCGCCAGCGTCCCGCGGCAGTGTCCATGACGACCGGCGCGTCGAGGAATCGCTGGCTCGGCGACACGCCCTTTTCGAGCGCCGTCAGATAGACGAACGGCTTGAAGCTGGAACCGGGCTGGCGCTGCGCCTGGGTGGCGCGGTTGAACTGGCTGCCCTCGAAGCTCCAGCCGCCGACCAAGGCGATCACCCGCCCCGTCGTGGGATCAAGCGAGACCAGCGCCCCTTGAACGGTGGGAATCTGCCGCAGCTCGACGCGCTGCTGCTGCGCCACCTGAGCCGGTTTCCCCTTGGAGTCGGCCGAGGCCGGGCTCTTTGGCTGCGGTTGGGCGGCCTGCGCGACCGTGATCGGCTCGATCATCACGACGTCGCCCTGCCGCACGACATCCGCGATTCGCCGAGGCGGCGCACCAGGCTTGTTGTCCTTCACCGGCCGCGCCCAGGCGAGATCGGACAGCGCCAGTATGCCAAGGTGTTGCTGCGGCGCCTGGCCCGCGGCCTGGCCGGCCGGATCGAGCCAGCCCATCCGTGCCTCGGTGTCGGAAGCACCCAACACTACGGCCAGCTTCCAGTCCGGCAGCATGCCCTGCGGCCTGGCGACCTGCGACAGAGGGCCGGCCCAGTCCTTCGCCAGCCCCGCCGCACCTTCCATATGCAGGACCGGGCCGCGCCAGCCACCAAGTTTGCGGTCGTACGCCATCAGCCCGTCGCGCACCACCTTCTCGGCCACGGTCTGCAATGTGGGATCCAGGCTGGTGCGCACCATCAGCCCCCCCTGCGTGGTCACATCGACGCCGAAGCGGCTGATGAGTTCGCGGCGCACCTCTTCGGCGAACCAATCCGCTCCGGGGATCGGCTGGGGTCGCCGGAACTCCGCGGCAATGATCGGCTCTGCCTTGGCTGACGCCGCCTGCGCAGCTGAAATGATATGATCCTCGGTCATCCGATCCAGGACCCAGTCGCGTCGTCCCTTCGCGGCCTCCGGGAAGCGGAACGGGTTGTAGTTGTTGGGCGCCTTCGGCAGGGCAGCGAGGAAGGCAGCCTCCGATAAGGTCAGCTTGTCCAGCGGCTTGTTGAAGTACGCCTGCCCCGCCGCCGCAACGCCGTACGAGCCCATGCCGAGATAGATCTCGTTCAGGTAGAGCTCGAGAATCCGCTCCTTGGTCAGGCTCTGCTCGATCCGCATCGCCAGGATCGCCTCACGCGCCTTGCGGGCAAGTGAAACCTGATTGTCCAGCAGCATGTTCTTGGCGACCTGCTGCGTGATCGTCGATGCCCCGACCGGGCGGCGCCCCTGGCCCATGTGCGTCAGATCGAACACGCCGGCGCGCATGATCGCCATCGGATCGACGCCCTTGTGCATCCAGAAGTTCTGATCCTCAGCCGAAACGAACGCCTGCTTCACCACTTCGGGCACGGCGGAATACGGCACGAAGATACGGCGCTCGGCGGCGAGTTCGGCCATCAGCCGCCCATCTCCGGCATAGACGCGGCTCATGACCGGCGGCTGGTAGTTGCGCAGACCCTCGACGTTCGGCAGGTCGGCACTGAAGCGGAGCCACGCGAAATAGCCGCCGGCCCCTCCCAGCAACACCAACAGCATGCCCACGCCAAGCACCCCGCCGGCGACGCCGCGCACGAATCGACGAAAGCGGCCGCGACGCGGACGCTGGGCAGCGCGTTGCCGGATACGCCCGCGCCGGCCTCCGTCGGGGGGCGGGGGCGCAATAGGTTCGCCTGCTTTAAGGGGTTCCTTCATGGTTACGCGATATGGACCTTTTTGCGAAAGACGACCAGCGAGGAGAACGCTAGCCAGTCATCCTTTCCGCGCGCTCAACGTCTGCCATCCGCGCGACAGCCGCGAAATATGCATCGACGGCGCGCTTCATCGCTTCGGCGACACGCGCGCGATGCTCGGGGCGGCGCAATTCCGCCTCATCATTCCGGTTGGACATGAACCCCATCTCCACCAGGACACTGGGGATGTCGGCCGCCTTCAGCACGACGAAACCGGCATGGCGCTCCGGATTCGGCAACATGGGAAGATCGTGGTCGAGGCTGCCCACCAGGCTGCGCGAGAGCCGGACGGAGCCCACGCGTGTTTCCTGCCGCACGAGGCTGGTCAGGATGCGCGACACCTCCGGCGATGTGTCGTGCCAGCTTCCGCCGGCGAATCGGTCGGCGCTGTTTTCCCGCTGCGCCAGCGCGGCGGTCTGCGCGTCCGACGCGGTGTTGGCCAGGGTGTAAACACTGGCGCCGCGCACCGAATGGTCCGACAGCGCGTCGGCGTGCATCGAAACGAAGAGAGCGGCGCCGTGTGCCTGCGCCTTCGCCACCCTGTCGTCCAGCGGGACGAAGACATCGCGTCCCCGGGTCAGCGCGACCCGATACCGGCCGCCAGTCTCCAATTGGCGTTTCAGCTCGAACGCGGCGGCGAGCGCCACCTGCTTCTCGTAGGTGCCCGAGATACCGATCGCACCGGGATCCTTGCCGCCATGGCCCGGGTCCAGCATCACCAAGGGTGCAAGCGCCCTGGCCGACGGACGCGACGGTGGCGGCGGAACGACCTGTCTGGCGGAATGCGCCGCGGTCGCCGCGAGGGCGCCACGCATCCAGCCCGGCAGGAGGAACGTGCCAACGATCCCGGTCCCGGAGCCAAGACGGCCGAGGAGCAGGCGGCGCGTGACCGGAGCACAAGGCGGCATACAGAGATATTAACAGATCGGATGCGGAATTGCACCTTCCGCGTTGATTACGGCCGGTTCATGGCACGTGGCCTTTGGATCAAACGCGGCTTGCAGAACCCACGGGATTGCTTCATGGTCCGGCTCGCTCCGGTGACGCACCCGGGGGAGGTGGATCATCCGCCGCTCCGGGCGTTGGTTCCGGCGGAAGCGATGGCCCGCGGTCCGGCTGGGCTCCATATTCAGCTGGACAGGTCCGGGGAGGGTCGGCATCCGCCGTTGCCGCGTCACCGCCTGCGTCGCGCCCCTGCTTGCAACAGGCGAGCGCGCCGGGTCGGCTTGCCCAATAATGGGCTGGCAGACGCTCGCTTTCACCCGGGGTGCTCCGCAACGGAACACGCGCCCCGATGCCAGGGACCGAAGATCGCCGAAATCATGATTGCCGCAGGGCCAGCCCTAACCAATTCGACGGCAATGCCCATCTTCAGTGATGGGATGACATGCTTCCGTCGCGTTCGGCCGGACGATTTTCCGATCCTTGAGCGGACGGGCCTCCCCTTTCCCACAAGCCTATTCTGCTGCCCGCCGGCGCGCGCCCCGATTGGGCCCGTGCAACAGTGCCGGGCGGCTCATCGGAGTTCAGGACTAGATGACCAAGCGCATGCTGATCGATGCCACGCACGCGGAGGAAACCCGCGTGGTGGTGCTGGATGGTAGCCGGCTAGAAGACTTTGACGTCGAGACCGCGACCAAGA
>DATMND010000164.1:0-29448 GCA_035569235.1 Acetobacteraceae bacterium
CTGCTACACGCAGCCGATCATGGAGGTGGCGGTCGCGGCATCGCGCTCGCCGTCGGGCGCGCTGGCGTCGGGGCGGCATGGCATCGGCATGCTGTCGATCGGCGGGACCAGTCCCGAGGCGATGGAGAAACACACGCTGAACTGGAGTTTGTATGAGGAGCAGGCGCGCCTGAACGGACACGTGCCGGACCGCGGCAAGTGGCGGCTGGTGACGCTGATCCATGTGGCGGAGACACGCGAGAAGGCACGGGAGAACGTGAGGTTCGGGATCGACGCGTTCCGCGACTACTTCTCCGATGTAGGCACGTTCCCGATCGTGCCGCCCGATATCAAGGACCCTTACGCGTTCTTCGTGGAGAGCGGCGCTGGCTGCATCGGCACGCCGGACGACGCGATCGCGTATATCGAGAATCTGCTGAAGGGATCAGGCGGTTTTGGCGCGATCATGGAGCTGGCGCACAACTGGGCGGACTGGGAGGCCACCAAGCGGCATTACGAGCTGATGGCGCGCTTCGTGCACCCGCACTTCCAACGTTCGCGCGAGCTTCGGCGGGTGTCATACGCGTATGCGAAGGATCACCATGAGGAGTTCACCGGCCTGTCGAGCGCCGCGGTGCAGGCGGAGATCGATCGTCTGGCGGCGCGGAAGGCGGCGGCCGAGTAGGCACGCGCGCTCCAGTTCGGGACGGCCGTCTCAGTCGAGCGCGAAACGCCAGCCTTCCGCCGCTCGCTCGATCAACGTGCGGCCGTGACCGAACGGTTCGGCCGTGACGCCGCGCGCATGGATCTCGATCCGGTCCACCGCGACAGTGACCACGATCATGTTCGCCTCGGCAAAACCGTCCGGAAATGGCGCGCTGACGCCGGACTCCCAGAGGCTGCGCATCTCCGTCCTGTCTTCGCCCGGCGACGCTCGGCCGACCAGTGCGACGAAAACATTATCCCCGCTGTCCTGATAGGCCAGCGTGACCCGGGGATCGCGGCGGATTTCCGCAACCTTGCGCGCGCTGCGCCTCGTCAGGAATCGGCGGCTCCATTCGTCGCTGCCGGCCGCGCCGGCGAATGACCGGACGGCGCGCGCGTTGGCACCGCCTTCCTCGGCCCGCGTGGCGACCCAGCAATACCGCACGGTAGCGATGGTTTCGCGCGCCACGGCAAGCAATCGGCCGATTAGCGCCTGATCCTCAACGGTCGTAGGCATTTGAGCATTCTCCGATCCGAGCATGACAGCATGACCGATGTTGACGCTCACGTCTAGAACATATATTCTACAAATATGGGCCGGCCCAAATTCAGCAATGCGGACTTTCTAGGCGCTGCGCTGGCGATTGCTTCCGAACACGGGCCGTCCGCAGTGACTGTTGCCTCGATCAGCGAACGCCTCAGGGCGCCGACCGGCTCGTTCTACCATCGCTTCGCCTCGCGCAACGTCTTGCTGGGTGCGTTGTGGCTGCGGACGGTGCTGGATTTTCGGCGAGGCGTCAGTGCGGCGGTCGATGCCGGCGACGGGTTGCGGGCGGCACTGCACACGCCGGCCTGGGCGCGCGCGCATCTCGATGAGGCTCGCCTGTTGCTGCTGTATCACCGCGATGATTTCGTGCAAGGCGAATGGCCGGAGGAGTTGCGTGAACGCGTCGCCGCCATGACCGAGGGGATGCGAAGCGGAGCGGAGCGCTTCGCCCGCCTGGTGTTCGGACATGACGGGGAGGAGGAAATCCACATCGGCCTGTTCCTGCTCGCCGAGGTTCCGGTCGCCGCCGTACGCGCCCACCTGCTGCGCCGTGAACCACCTCCGCCATTGGTCGACCGGTTGATCCGCGTCACGTATCGCGCCGTCGTCGCCGATTACCGTCGAACGAGCCGGTCCCACTCTGCTGATTGAGCTTCAAGGACCGTCATGACGATGAAGCATGAGACGCGTTTGGAACCGATGCGTTTGTTTCCTGGCCGATCCTAAATCCGGCGAGCGCCTCCGCCATGCGACCGACGATATCCCGCAGGATCGGCGCCGGCGTTGCGAAGTTCAGGCGCGCGAAGTTGGCGTATTGCGGACCGAAGGTCTCGCCGAAATTCAAACCGACCCTGGCGCGATCCAGGAAGAACTGACCCGTCGGGCATGGCAGCTTCAGCGCGGAACAATCGAGCCAGGCCAGATAGGTCGCCTCGGGCGACCGCATCGTCACGCCAGGCAACTCGGCGCCGATAGTCTGCACGAGCCAGTCGCGGTTCGCGCGAAGCTGCGCGAGGATCTCGTCGAGCCAGGGCTGGCCGTCGTCCCAGGCGGCGATCGTCGCATCGACGCCGGTGACTCCGGGCGAGCCCAACAGGCGAGCGGAAATGCGCTCGAAGAACCGCGCCTTCAGGGCCGCTGCGCCGAAATGCATCACCGCGCAGCGCAACGCAGGAATGTTGAAGCTCTTGGTCGCCGAGGTGATGGTGATGGTGCGCGCGGCGATCTCGGGTGAGAGCGACGCCAGTGGGATATGCGTGTTGCCGGGATAGACGATGTCGGCGTGGATCTCGTCGGATATCACGGTCAGGTCATGGCGGATGGCAAACGCCGCCACCTCCTCAAGTTCCGCGCGGCTGAAGGCGCGTCCCGTGGGGTTTTGCGGATGGCAGAAGATCAGCACACGGGTGCGCGGATCGGGTGCGGCCTCGTAGGCGGCAAGATCGAGCATCCACCGCGTGCCGTTGTCGCGCATCGGATTGGCGATCAGGCGGCGGCCGGTGTCGTTGATCGCGGCCATGAACGGCGGATAGGACGGCAGTTGCAACAGCACCGCATCGCCTGGCTCGCTGAACGCCATCACCGAGGAGAAGCTGGCCTGCACCAGATCGCCGATGGGGTGTGCATCGGCAGGATCGGTCTGCCAACCGAAGCGGTGCTGCATGCGGCGGGTGAACGCGGCGGCCAGTGCGCCCTCGCGCGCGGCGTAGCCGTATTCCTGGCTGCGGGCGAGCCGGGCCAGCGCCTCGGCGATGGCGGGGGCGACGCCAAAGTCCATGTCGGCGACCCAGGCGGGCAACACGTCGTCGGGGAATTTGTGCCACTTGTTGGTGCGGCGAGCGCGCAGGGTCGCGATGTCGAAGTCGGTCGTTCCGGCGGCCATACAGTGTTCTCCAGTTTCGCGCCCGCGGTCATAGCCCCACGGACATAGCATTGGGCCGCGGAATGAGCGAGCCGAGGTGCTTTTGCTGCTGCCGCGGCGACGTTCGAAACAGAAGTCCATATTGCCCATGCCGGGGACGCCCATGGCAAACCCCTTCTTCTCCAGCTTCTCAGCAACCATCGCTTCCTTGGCCACCAGCAGGATGGCGACTGAGGCCGATCCTGGAGCGCTGCCCGCACCAGGTTTGTCCGGACTGCGCATCAAAGCCCGAATTGTACTCATGCTGATTGCTCAGCCGCGGATTAGGAGCCTTGCACTCGTATCGAGCAATCAGGGCGTCGTGCGCTACGATGTTCCGATCGGATGGGGACCTGGATGACGAGGCCGGCGCGTTCGACAGGGTTGATGGAGCGTTCAGTGTGCGGTGTTCAGGGGTGCACGAAGGGAAGCAAGGATCAACACAGATTACGCGGAGTAAGGGCACAGATTACACGGAAAGCAAGTTGAGGCGCTTCGCGGGGGTTTGGCAAATGACCTTGCGCGCAGCGCCCAAAATCTCTTGTCCGTGTAATCCGTGCCCTTACTCCGTGTAATCCGTGTTATTCTTGATTGCTTTGCTACGTTAGTGTCAATGAACCTTCGGCATGACCTCCTGGCACAGCAGCCGCAGCGCGGTCATCACGTTGGCATGCGGGATTCTCCCGCCGCAGTTCAATTCCATCAGCACACCGTCCAACCCCAGCTCCTGCCTCAGCTCCTCGAGCCGTTCGGCGACCGAGCCGGATGAGCCGATCAGCACCGTGCCGCGCAGCGCCTCCTCATAAGTCATGTTCGCCAGCCTCTCGGCAGTCCGCGCGCGGCGGTCGGCGCCGTCCACGCCGGCACGCTTCGCCGAATCCGCGAGCAGCGCCGCCTGCTGGCGATAGAAGTGGATCAAACTGGGCTCCGCCTCAGACCGCGCCTGCGCGTCCGTCGGCGCGATATAAGCGGGAACGCGCAGGAACACCCCGCCCGTATCATGGCCGGACGCCGCGACGGCCTCGCGATAGGCGCGGATGCTCGGCGCGATCTCGGCCGCGGTCTCGTAGCGGACCGCGACGAAGATCGGCAGACCCTGTTTCCCGATGGATACAAATGTATCGGCACTCGTGGCGGCGACGCGGATCGGCGGGGTGGGTTTCTGATATGGCCGCGGCACCACCGTCACGTCCTCGAAGCGATAGTGCTTGCCCAGGTGCGACACTTTCTCCTGTGTCCACGCCTTTTGCACGATGTCGAGAACTTCGGCAAAGCGCTCGCGGCTTTCGGCATAGGGCACACCGTATGCCTCGTAGGTGCGCGCCACGCCACTGCGCCCGACACCGAAGATCAGCCTGCCATTGCTGATCTGATCGACGGTCGCCGCCTCCTCCGCCAGACGCAGCGGATGACACAGCGGCAGCACCTGCACGGCGAGACCGATCTTCATGCGCTGCGTCCGCGCGGCAATCGCGCTGGCGACGCAGAGCGGCGACGACAGCACCGAGCGCGCAGGGTCGAAGTGCAGCTCGCCGAGCCACATCGCATCGAGGCCCCAGCGTTCGGCGCCGTCCACCAGTTCGAAGGATTGCGCGAAAGCTTCGGCGTCGGGTCGTCCAGGCAGGGACGGGAACTCATGGAAGATGCCGAATTCCATCGCGGGCGCTTTCCGGGTTGCTCGTTCGGGCGGAAGCCTAAAGTGATAGCCAAGCTCGTCATTCCCGCGCAAGCGGGAACCCAGGCGAAGCAGCTCAGAACGCGCCCCTGGGTTCCCGCTCGCGCGGGAATGACAAAGGGGCGCTGTGCTGTAACGCTACGGCTCGTGGTCGAACGCGTCCAGGTCGCGCTCGAATTCCCACTGCAGCCCCGCCTTCTCGCTCGCCTGCAGGAATGCCGCGCACGCCGCTGGTGGCGATTTGACAGCAGCGCCATCGCACGCCGGCACCTTGCGCCACGCGAGCGGATCGGCCCACAGGCTCGCCCCAGCAACAAAGGCGTATTCCAGCGTGTTGCGCTCCAGTCCGACCAGTGTCGGCCAGTCCAGGCCATATTCGCTCACCGCACGCTGCAGCTCATGCGTACGATCGATGCGCTCGATGCCCTCATCATCGGTGGACAGCAACGTCGGCACGCCGGCGGCGCGATACACTGGAAACGGATGCTGCGCCCCGCGAACGCCCAGGATCTGATCATTGCTGGTCAGGTTGATCTCGACGGCGACGTGCTGTTCGGCCATCTCGCGCAGCAGACCGGTCGGATCGGTTTCGTACATCACATCCACCCCGTGGCCGATGCGCTTCGCATGACCCAGCTCCACGGCTTGGCGCACATGGAACCGCATCTCCATCGGCGGCACGAGACCAAGCGCCAACTCGCCGGCATGCAGCGACACGTTCGTCTCCGGCATCGCGCCATGCAGGTAGTCGAGCATGCGCATCTGCAGCGTGTAGTCCGCGAGCGCAACCGGATCGTCCTCCGGGGCAACGAGGTTCAGTCCGACCACGCGCGGATCGGCCTGGCTCAGCAGGGCGCTGAACAGCAACTGGGCGAACACCTCGCCGGGCGGGTTGGTTCGCGTCACTTGTGCCAGCCAGCGCACTGTGACTGTGCAACCAGGTTCGGCCTGCGGCGTGCCGCAATGCAGCAGTGAGCGCATCCGTGCCTCGCCTGCGTCCATATCGGAGCGCGCCTTTGCCAGCAGCGTCGGAAAGCCCGCCTCGATCAGGCGTTGGTGGAACTCCGCCATATCGCCGTTCCAGGGCAATTTGCGCGCCATCCCGGTCACGGCGCGTCCCTGGAACGTCACCATCAGTTCCAGGTAGCGCATGCGCTGGCGCCCGGCGCGATTGACGACATCGGCTGCCATTTCGCCCATGCTCGCGGCCCCACTTAACTTGGCGAAGGCGGCGAAGAAGTGGTCATGCCCGGTGACGCCACTGCTCGGCACGAATCCGCGCATCGACCAGGCATCGACCAGGGCGCTGCGGAACTCGCTGTCGTGCTGCGCATCGGCGATCTTGCGCGTCGCCTGGCCGCACGGTGCGACTGCGGACTTTGCCGGATCGATGCACACGCCCGACACAGCCCCTGCATCGATCAACGCCTCGGCGTAGGCTGCACCACTCAGGTGATTGTGCAGGTCACCGCCCTTCGGCATCCGATACAGGAAGGCACGCAATTGCGGGGGCGATTGTCTTGCGTCCTCGAACCGCTGGGCGGCGCCATCCGGGACGGCGGCCGTATGCGGCGCGCAGGCGGACAACAGCAGCGCGAGGAAAACGCGCGCAAACGTCGTGGCACGGAACACGGACGCTCCCCAGACCGTTGCCTCGCTCGTCAGACGGGGCGGAAGTTGTTAGCGTACCACGCATTCGCCGCGAGGAGGAACCGCGATGGGCTATCCGACGCACCTGCTGCCGACGACGGTGGTCGGCAGCTATCCGCAGCCCGATTGGCTGGTGAATCGCGCGGCGCTGGAGAAGCACGGCGTGCCGCGCACGCATGCGCACGAGATCTGGCGTATCCCCGAGGCGCTGCTCGAACAGGCGCAGGACGATGGGACGATATTGGCGATCCGCGAGATGGAACGCGCGGGGATCGACATCATCACCGATGGGGAGATCCGTCGCGAAAGCTATTCCAACCGGTTCGCGCTGGCGCTGGAAGGGATCGACGCCGAGCGTCCGGGTGAAGTGCGATCACAGACGGGCCGCGTAACGCCGGTGCCGCGTGTCGTCGGCAAAATCCGCCGCCGCGCGCCGGTGGAATTGCGCGATGTCGAGTTCCTGCTGCGCCAGACCGATCGTGCGACGAAGATCACCGTGCCCGGTCCGTTTACCCTGTCGCAACAGGCTAGAAATGAGTTCTACCGCGACGAGGAAGAGATGGCGATGGACTATGCCGCCGCGGTGAACGAGGAACTGCGCGATCTCAAGGCAACCGGCGTTGATGTTGTGCAGCTTGACGAGCCGTGGGTGCGCACGGCGCCCGACAAGGCGGAGCGCTACGGCGTGCGCGCCATCAATCGCGCGCTGGAGGGGATTCCGGGCCCCACCGTGGTGCATCTCTGCTTCGGCTACGCGCACGTCGTGCACAATAAGCCGAGCGGCTACGCATTCCTGTCGCAGCTTGCCGACACGACGGCGCAGCAGATCTCGATCGAGGCGGCGCAGCCGAACATCGACCTCGGCGTGCTGGCCGATCTGTCGGGCAAGCAGATCATGCTCGGCGTGCTCGACCTCGACAGCGCGGACGTTGAAACCGCCGAGCAGGTCGCCACGCGCATCCGCCGCGGGCTGCGGCATGTCGATGCGGAACGCCTGATTCCGGCGCCCGATTGTGGCATGAAGTACATGCCACGCGAGCGTGCATTCGGAAAGCTGTGCGCGCTGGCTGCCGGCGCCGCCATCGTCCGGCGCGAACTCGCCGGCTGACGGGCGCTCCTGGAGCGCTTCCGGCGGCCAGTAGCTTTAGCGGCTGGCAGTGACCGGCTGGTGCGGCTTCAGTCCGGAGAGGATGGCGCGGGCGAGTGACTGTGCCACGCAGAGATAGCCGTGGTCGTTGTGGTGCAGACCGTCCGCTGCGATGAACTCGGCCATCGGCTCGCCGTCACGCGCCCAGGAGCGCATCAGCGCCCGGCGCGAGAACAGCGTCGCACCAGTGTCCGTCGCGACCTGTGCCAGCGTCTGATCGAGCAGCGACTCCTCGGGCGCGGCAAGCAAGCGCGGCGACTGTTGGTTGTCCATCAGGACTACATCGATGCCGGCGGCCTCAAGTCTGTGGACGCCACCGCTCACTGTGCTGCGGAAGATCGCGGGATCGGCGTTGCGCAGCGCGCCGTTGGCGCCGACCTGCCAGATCACGACCTGCGGGCGTAGCGCGATGACATCGGAATCGAGCCTGGCCAATTCTTCGGTCGCATCCTGGCCGCCAATGCCACGGTTCAGCACCGCGATGTGAGCCTCAGGCAGCCCGGCGGACAGCAGTTGCTGCAGCAGCGCCGGGTAGGAATGGGCAAGGTCGGAGGCCATTGCCCCCTGGGTCGAAGAGGAACCGAGCGCCACCACGATACCTTCGATCCCATGAATGACGGCGGAACGCAGGTGCGGCAGCTCGATCGCCGGAAGGATCGGCGCCGCCGGACAGGCGGGGTCAACCGAGGCATGTGCGGCAGGAGACAGCAGCAGCCCGAACGCGAAAGCGGCGAAGCACGCCGTGCGCGCGATCCTATGGAGGGCAACGTTTTTCATGACTGTCTTCGACTATACGCGAGAATGCGTGTCCAGTCCCTTAAATTCGTTACCCAGTCGGCATGTCGCCGGATTCGGCGGCACGGCGCTTCCGCGCCGCCGCGGCATATTGGCCGCGCGGGCGGACCTCCTGGACGTGCGGGCGCACCACGGTGTCGTAATAATCATCCCAGTCGGCGGGTGTCAGTTGCGCTAGATCAGGGACCAGTTCGTAATTGTTGAGCGTCGCGTCCTCGTATGCCTGCCGAGGCAGCGGCTGCACCTGGAGCAGCGGGAAGTCTGCCCGGAAGTCGATCGGCACGTCGGTCTTGGTCAGCCGCATATTGGTGATCAGCGGGCCGAACCAGCGATCGGTCTCGATGATGCCCTCGAACAACTCGTAGGTGCCACTGCGCGCAATATTGGCGGGCGCGCGCACCAGCAGGCTCCAGCCGGGTGCTGTGCGCACGACGATGCCGGTCCAGACCTGGATAAGGCCCGGTTCCTGCAGGACGCCGAGGAATGGCGGCGCATATTCGCGGATCTCCTCGGGCGCCACCTGATCGAAGAGATCGCGGAAATTAGGGAATTGTGCGGACCTGAGCGGAAGCCACGTGCCGGCGCCCTCCCAGGTCCACATAACGTCACGTCCGTCCCACTGCAGGCTGAAGCTGATCGGGGGGAAGATGTAATAGCCGTAGCCGGAGGCACTGGTGGCAGGTTCGCAGTACCGGAATGCGCGGGTCGGCAGCGAGCCGGCAGCCGAACGGTCAGCGCGCTGCGGCAGGCGGGCTGACGGAATGAAGCGATGGAAGGAGACGAGCGGCGTCTTCTTCTGCTGGGACTGTTGCGGATCGGGGCGAGGCGAGGTGTTTGTGGACACTTTTGCCGTTCGTTCAGGCTGCCGTGCCGCCGATCGTGAGACCGGCCAGCTTCAATGTCGGTTGGCCTACGCCGACCGGAACGCCCTGGCCGTTCTTCCCGCAGGTGCCGATCCCGGGATCGAGCGCCATGTCGTTGCCAACCATGGCGACCTTGGTCAGGGCATCCGGCCCGTTGCCGATCAAGGTGGCTCCCTTCACCGGTGCAGTCACCTTGCCGTCCTCGATCAGATACGCCTCGCTCGCCGAGAACACGAACTTGCCGGAAGTTATGTCCACCTGCCCGCCACCGAAATTCACCGCATACAGCCCGCGGCGCACCGAGCGGATCATCTCATCCGGACTGTGTGGACCCGCGAGCATGACGGTGTTCGTCATCCGCGGCATCGGCGTGTGCGCATAGGATTGCCGACGACCGTTGCCGGTCGCCTGCATGCCCATCAGCCTGGCATTCAGCCTGTCCTGCATGAATCCGACCAGCACGCCGTCCTCGATCAACACCGTCCGGCTGGTCGGAGTGCCTTCATCGTCCACCGTCAGGCTGCCGCGACGATCGGGCAGCGTGCCGTCATCGACCACAGTCACGCCGGGCGTTGCGATCCTGGTGCCCAGCAGTCCCGCGAACGCCGACGTCTTCTTGCGGTTGAAATCCCCCTCGAGCCCGTGGCCGATTGCCTCATGCAGCAGAATGCCCGGCCATCCAGGGCCCAGCACGACCTCCATTTCCCCCGCTGGCGCCGGTCGGCTGTCGAGATTGACCAGGGCCTGGCGCAGCGCCTCGTCCACCGCGCCGCGCCATGTCGCCGGCATGGTTATCGTATCGTATGCGAACCGGCCGCCGGTGCCGTAACTTCCCGTCTCCCGCCTGCCGTTCTGCTCGACCACCACCGAGACGTTGAGCCGCACCAGCGGTCGAAGATCGGCCACCCTCGTGCCGTCCTGGCGCATGATCTGCACCGCCTGCCATTCGCCGCCGAGCGAGGCCATCACCTGGACGACGCGCGAATCCTTACCCCGCGCATAGGCATCGATTTCGGCGAGCACCGCTGTGCGGGCAGGAAAACCCGCCGCACCCAGGGGGTTCGCGTCGGAATAGAGCCGAGCGTTGGTGGCTCGGGGCGGTTCAGCGGCAACGCCGGAATGACCGTGCGCAACCGCGGACACACTTGCCGCCGCCCGGCGCAACGCCGGTTCGGACAGTTCGGCGGCGTGGGCATAGCCGGTTGCCTCGCCGGCGACGGCGCGCAAACCGAAACCAAGTGAGGTATCGAAGCCAGCCGTGCGAATCCGGCCATCATCCAGGCTGATCTGCTCGCTCTCGCGGTATTCCAGATACAGCTCCCCGTCATCGGTGCGCGCCAGTGCCGATGCAAGCACGCCTTCCGCAGCCGCGCGATCAAGTGCTGCGTCCGCGCGGTCGAAGAACAGCCGGTCAGTTTCGGCGAGTGGGGTCATGACGGGGTCCTCGGAAGTGGTCGCTACTCAATAGAGTGGTGCGCCGGCGGGCGTTTGGCTACTGACCGCGGGTGACCAGCCGATCGGCCGGCAGGCGGACCTCTGCCGTGGTTCCTTCGCCCGGGGCGCTCCGCAGGACAAGCTTGCCGCCATGCCCTGTGACGAATGCCCGCGAGACGTAGAGCCCGAGGCCGGCACCCTGGAAACGCCGGGCGAGGCTGCTGTCGAGCTGGGTGAAAGGCTCGAAGACGCGGTCGAGGTCTTCTTCCGAAATGCCGATCCCGGTATCGCGCACGAACAGCACGGGACTTCCGCCTGGCTCAATCGAGGCGCCGATCGTCACCGTGCCACCCGCTTCCGTGAACTTCACGGCGTTCGACAGCAAATGGTTCAGCACCTGCTGCAACCGCCGCTCATCTGCCGTGATCGGCGGCAGATCGTCCGGCACCTCAACGGTCAGTGTTATCTCAGCCGCCTGCGCGGCCATATCCACCTGGCGCGCGCTGATGCGTACCAGACGCCCGACGTCCACTTTGTCCGAGGCCAGATCGTAGCGGCCCGACTCGATGCGTGCCACGTCGAGGATGATGTTGATCAGCCCAAGCAGATGCCGGCCAGCCTCGTTTATTTGCTGGGCGAACTCAGCCACCCGCGCGCCCGACGGTTTGGCCGCCTCGCGCAGCAGCGTGTCGGAAAAGCCGATCACGGCATTCAGCGGGGTACGCAGCTCATGGCTCATCGTGGCGAGAAAGCGCGACTTTGCCTGGTTGGCCGCCTCCGCCGTGTCCTTGGCCCGGCGCAGCTCGGCCTCGGCGACCCGCGCCTCGGTCACATCCGTCAGTGTGGTGACCCAGCCGCCGCCTGGGGTTGGGTCGGATCGTACATCGAGCACACGTTCGTCCGGGGTCACGATCTGCCGCAGATAAGGCTCGAATCGGTCCAGGTTCGCGAGCGTGCCCGCGCGTTCCCGGCCCTCGTCGCCTTTGCCGAAATGCCCGCGCGCCACCAGATGCTCCAGTATTTCATTCTGGGTGCGTCCCGCTTCCAACAGACCCGGCGGGTGACGCAGCAGTTCGGCGGCAATCGCGTTGCTTGCCAGCAGCCGGTGATCCGATCCCCAGAGCATGACGCCGTGGCGGATGCAGGACAGCATGACCGCCAGTTCCTCGGCGCGGCGCGATACCTCCGCCTCGGCTTCGGCGAGCGGCGTGATGTCGGTTACCACGCTGATGTAGCCACCGTTGGGCAACGGGGTGGTACGCACGTCCACCGTCATGCCGTTCGGCCGGCGCCGCTTGCGCGACTGGGCCCGCGACACGTCAAACGCCATTTGCTGCGCGAAGATCTTGTCTGGATCGCCGGGGCCGTACTCGCCGGCCTCGGCCCGGCGCCTGATCACTGTCTCCAGATGATCGCCGATGCTCAGTGGCGCGCCGGTCATCGCCTGGTTGTAGGCGCGGTTGAACATCGTGACCCGCCGATCCGCACTGTAGACGCAGACCCCATGCGGAATGGCGTCCAGGATCGAATGCAGAATGGCGGCGCGCCGCCGGGCTTCGTCCTCGGCGCCGGCAAGCGGGCTGATGTCGGTCGCCGCCATTGTCCAGCCGCCATTGGGCAGTGGGTCGGAGCTGACATCGATGACGTCGCCGTTGGTACGGACGCGGCGAACGGCCATGGGCCGGGAGCGGTCGGCATTGCGCTGGTCAGCAATGAATGCCTCGCCTTCCCGGCCAATGAACTCATCGCGGATCGCAAGCGTCGCGAGCAGATCGTCAAACGCCCTGCCAGGCTGGAGACGCTCGGCCGGAAATCCGAGCAGTTCCGCAAAGCGCTGATTACCGAACAGCAGCGTGCGGTCCGGCGTGAAGGCCGCCAGTCCGGTGCGCAATGTGGCAAGCGCCGAAGTCACGCGCAGCAGCGTGGCTTCGGCTTCATCGCGCGCCGACAGCAGCGACGTTGTCTCGACCGCGCAAACCACGTGGCCGCCTTGCGGCAACGGCGCGCTGATCAGCTCGTAGCTCCGGCCCATGAAGCTGCGCTGGCGGAGGCGCCCGTACCGCGAGCGGTCGGCAGCCAGCAGCGCGGCAAGCTGCGCCTCCGGATCGCCCGGCCCATAGACGCCCTGATAGGCGGCGGCGCGCATTACATCTTCCAGCTTCATTCCACTCGGGAAGCTGTTCGGCGGCAAGCCCAACGAGGCGCAGTAGGCTGAATTGACCACCACGATCCGCATATCGGCATCGACAACCGCGACGCCGACAGGCAGCGCATCCAGCACCGCGTCGGTCGGCACGATCTGGGTTGTGACATCTGTGTTCATGCCGCGGACACTCGGGGCCGCGCCGTCGGGTCCGGACGCAGCACATGCAACAGGACGAGCGAGGTTGTCAGCGCCAGCACTGCGTTGGCCTGGTGCGCGCTCGCCAGCCGTACCGGCACCACGAACAGCAGCGTTGTCACCCCCAGAATATATTGCGCCGCGACCGTGACCCCAAGCGCAATCACCGCGAGGCGCGCGAACCGCGGCAAAGGCACCGCCAATCCAACCGCCACAGTGATTGCAGCAATGAGCATGGTCACAGTTGCCAGCAACCGGTGGTCGAACTGCACCGCGGCAATGTTCTCGGTGATGTTGCGCAGCAGCGGCTCCAGACGTGCGTATCCCAGGGGCACGAGTCGGCCATCCATCAGTGGGAAGGTGTTGTAGTCGAAGCCGGCGTGGGTGCCTGCGACGAAGCCACCGGTCACGATGGTCAATGCCAGTGATCCCCAGCACAGCAGGGCCATTGCACGCAGCCTGCCGGCGTGGACGCCCCGGGCCGGCGCCTGCCGCAGCACTGTCATGCCGGTCCACACGAGGGCAGAGTACAGCATCAGGGCGAACACCAGATGGATCACCAATCGATACGGCGATACGGCGGTGCTGTCCGGCAGGAAGCCTGAGGCGACCATGATCCAGCCGATCAGGCCCTGAAGTCCCCCAAGCAGGAAGAGCAGGGCAAGCCAGCCGCGCAGCCGAGGCTCGATTCGACCGGTTGCCCAGAACCAGACCTGTGGGCCAAGGAACGCCAGTCCGATCAGTCGGCCCCACAGACGATGGACCCACTCCAGCCAGAAGATCTGCTTGAACCCGGCAAGACCGAACCCTTCGTTCACCAGGGCATACTGCGGAACCTGCCGGTAGAGATCGAACAACCGCTGCCACTCGGCATTGCTCGACGGCGGCAGCGCACCCCGGACCGGGGCCCATTCCATGATCGAAAGTCCCGAGCCGGTCAGCCGGGTGACGCCCCCGAGCACGATCATCACCAGCACCATGCCGGCGACGCCAAACAGCCAAAGCGCAACCAACCGGCGGTTGCGTCGGCTTTCCGCGCGGTCTTGCGGGAGGGCACCAGAGAAGTCACGGACGTCGAAGGGCATGGTGCGCGATATAAGCATATCCGGCGCGGCATATGCATATCCGCGAGTAGAAGCTTAGCGCGAACCTCCCGACATCGCGCCGGATTGTCCTGCTTCGGGCGCAGTCGCGGCGTGGCTAGTGCAGCCGCATATAGGCGCCGGGGTGTCGAAACGATGGGGGCTTGACCAGGCTGGCGGACGCGACTCGGACTGAATGCAACCGTCCATCCAGTTCGCGATGCCAGAAGTCGAGGAACTTGCGCAGCACCGGAAAGCGCGGGGCGATGTCGAGGTCCTGCCAGACATAGGTCTGGAGGATCTCCGGATGATCCGGCAGGTGATATAGGATCTCGGCCGTGGTCAGCCGATAGTCCCGCAGTTGCAGCGCCAGGCTCATAATCGTCTCCGTTTCTGTCGGGCCCTTCTCGCCCTTGCTTCCATTTTCCGCCGGGATGGCGATGTATTCGGAAGGATAACAGAATGACACGCCATTGGGTTCTTAATTTCAGCCTGAAATCGCAAATATTTCAAAGGCTTGGCACTCGTGTTCGCAAAGTGCTGCCGAACGCTTGACTTCACGCTCGCGTGGGCCTAGATCGCTGGCACTCCCAGACGGGGAGTGCTAACAGCCCTGCCCGCGGTGCCCATGATGGGGCCGCGGCTGGTGTTGGCAAATCCATTCATCTCATTGACTGAGATCACTCAAGGAGCGATCGAATGAAGTTTCGTCCCCTGCACGACCGGGTCGTGGTCCGTCGACTTGAAGCCGAAGAAAAGACCGCGGGCGGCATCATCATCCCTGACACGGCAAAGGAAAAGCCGATGGAAGGCGAGGTCATTGCCGTAGGCCCCGGCGCCCGCGACGAAGCCGGCAAGCTCGTGCCGCTCGACGTCAAGGACGGTGACCGCATCCTGTTCGGCAAATGGTCCGGCACCGAGGTGAAGCTCGACGGTGAGGAACTCCTGATCATGAAGGAGTCCGACATCATGGGCATCATCGAGGGCCAGCCGGCCGCCAAGCGGAAGGCCGCTTAACCCGGACTGCAACTACGCCAGACTGAAACTACGAAGGACAAAGATACATGGCTGCCAAAGACGTAAGATTCGGCGGTGACGCTCGTGCGCGCATGCTGCGCGGTGTGGACATCCTGGCCGATGCGGTGAAGGTCACGCTGGGCCCGAAGGGCCGCAACGTGGTGCTCGACAAGAGCTTCGGCGCACCGCGGATCACCAAGGACGGCGTGACCGTCGCCAAGGAGATCGAGCTGGCCGACAAGTTCGAGAACATGGGCGCGCAGATGGTGCGCGAGGTCGCGTCCAAGACCAATGACATCGCCGGCGACGGTACCACGACCGCGACCGTGCTTGCCCAGGCGATCGTGCGTGAGGGCTCCAAGGCGGTGGCCGCGGGCATGAACCCGATGGACCTCAAACGCGGCATCGACAAGGCGGTGATTGCCGTCGTCGAAGAGCTCAAGAAGCGATCCAAGAAGATCACCACGCCCGCCGAGACCGCACAGGTCGGTGCCATCGCCGCGAACGGCGAGGTGGAGATCGGCAAGATGATCTCCGAGGCGATGCAGAAGGTGGGCAACGAGGGCGTGATCACGGTCGAGGAGGCGAAGGGCATCCAGACCGAGCTCGACGTGGTCGAGGGCATGCAGTTCGACCGCGGCTACGTGTCTCCGTATTTCATCACCAACGCCGAGAAGATGGTTGCCGACCTTGCCGACCCCTACATCCTGATCCACGAGAAGAAGCTGTCCGGCCTGCAGCCGATGCTGCCGCTGCTGGAAAGCATCGTGCAGTCCGGCCGTCCGCTGCTGATCATCGCCGAGGACGTGGAAGGCGAGGCACTTGCCACGCTGGTGGTGAACAAGCTGCGCGGCGGGTTGAAGGTCGCAGCGGTGAAGGCGCCCGGCTTCGGCGATCGCCGCAAGGCGATGCTCGAGGACATCGCGATCCTCACCGGTGGCCAGGTGATCAGCGAGGATCTCGGCATCAAGCTGGAGACCGTCACGCTGAACATGCTCGGTCGGGCGAAGAAGGTGCTCATCGAGAAGGAGAACACCACCATCGTCGAAGGCGCGGGCAAGAAGCCCGACATCGTCGGCCGCTGCAACCAGATCCGCGCGCAGGTCGAGGAGACAACCTCGGACTATGACCGCGAAAAGCTGCAGGAGCGGCTGGCGAAGCTGGCCGGCGGCGTGGCGGTGATCCGTGTCGGCGGCTCGACCGAGGTTGAGGTGAAGGAGCGCAAGGACCGCGTCGATGACGCGCTGCATGCGACCCGTGCGGCAGTCGAGGAAGGCGTCGTGGCGGGTGGCGGCGTGCCGCTGGCGCGTGCATCGCTCATCCTGTCGAAGCTGAAGGCGGACAACGACGACCAGCGCTTCGGCATCGAGATCGTGCGAAAGGCGGTGCAGACCCCATTGCGCCAGATCGCCGAGAACGCCGGCGAGGATGGTGCGGTGATCGCCGGCAAGATCCTCGACCGGGACGAGTACAACTGGGGCTTTGACGCGCAGACCGGCGAGTTCAAGGACCTGGTGAAGGCCGGCATCATCGACCCGACCAAGGTCGTGCGGACGGCGCTGCAGGACGCGGCCTCGGTCGCCGGCCTGCTGGTGACCACCGAGGCGATGGTCGCCGAGAAGCCGGAGAAGAAGTCGCCGGGGATGGGCGGCCCGAGCCCCGGCATGGGCGACATGGACTTCTGATCGGAAGTTCTTCGCGACAAGAAGGAGGGGCGGGCCGCAGGGTCCGCCCCTTTCTATGCATGGGCAACGGCTGTACCGAGAGTAACTAAGTTGTGATTGGAAACGTTACGTTCTACAAACCCAACAATACTATTTACCATCTGCTGGGCATCGGTTGGTAACAGCTTGTATTGCCTCAAAATTGGCCAAACTGAGCGCAACGGGTACTTCGCCAGCCAACCATTGGGAATACCCAGTTTCTGTTCGATTGCCTGCCGCTCATGCCCAGGGAGTTGTCTCCTCCTACGGGAATTTCCAAGCAGCTGACTGATCATGGGCTGTGTCGGCCCATTTGGTGCGATTTCCTGCGCCAGAGCCGTTTGCGATTTGTAGATATCTTCTACAAGAAATTGCAGATTTTCGCGCGTGAAGCTCTTCTTTCTAGTTCGTCCGCCGGGGCCGTACTCCGCCGTCAACCTCACCCCAAGCGCGCGCGCAACGCCCAGCAAGGTGGTCAGCCGAGGATCGCCGTTCTCACTGAGCGCCTTGTACAGCGCTTCTCGCGTCACCCCGGCCTCGCGCGCGACCTCTGTCATGCCGCGGGCGCGCGCGATCACCCCGAGCGTCTGTGCCACATAGCTGGCATCGCCGCTCGCCAGGGCGTCGTTCAGCAGTTCCGCCTGCGACTCTGGCGAAACGAGGTAACGCGCCGCATCGAATGGTTCGGTCCTGACCATCACTCAACCTCCAACTCCGCTGCCAACACCTTGGCCTTTGCGATGTCCCGTCGTTGTGTCCGCTTGGCGGCCCCGCACAGCAGGATGTTCAGAACCTGCCCTCGCTGGACGAAATACACCAGATATCCAGGCCCATAATCGACTCGCAGTTCCGACACGCCGCCGCCGACCGGTTTCGCATCGCCGAACAGGCCAGTCTGCAAGTGCACGATCCGCTGCGCGATGCGCGTGGCTGCCCTCTGGTCTGCCAGACCGTCGCCTCGGAAGATCTCGTCTGGCGAACGTCGACCATGTGTGAACTATAAGATACAATCCGCCGGAGTTCAAGCTGCACCGGCGGGGAGGGCAGCCCAGGGATCGGTGACTCGGGCTTCCCAGCGTACCTTTGGGCTTCGGCGGATCAGGCTGGCTGGAGACTCGCCTGCCGGCGCTCGAAGAACGCGGCCTCTGCGCTCTTCCAGGTTCTGTCCGGGCTCCCGATGGAGCGGACCATCAGCAGGGACATTCGCGTCCTTGGCTTCCAGTAGTCGCCCTCGGCTACCGCAAGCCAGACACCTCCAATGCCTTGACGGCCGAGTTCGGCTTCGAGGCGGGCGATGTCGGTCTCGCTTGGGTCGGAGTGGCAACCCTGGGCGATGTGACGGCCGTCAGCGTCAAGGGCTATCCAGCGCCGGTTGCGAATGCGTTGCATGGGGCTAGCAAATACGCTGTGGCACACAAGTTCCAGGGCCGAAGCGCGGTATGGAGTGCCAGCCAGTTCAATATCAACCACCTCGGTTGACGAGGGCAGGTTGGACCAAACGTTGACTAAGTGGATACAATTGACGACGCTGCCCAAAGGATTTCCCAAACACAAGGCTGTGTGGCGCCTTATGGCAAAGGCGATATTCACCACCAAGGTTGATCCGACCTACGACGACCTGCCCGAATTCCGGTACCATTTTCCGCGCACGTATTTGCGCGCGGTAGAGGCGACGGTGGGTGACTGGATTATTTACTAGGAACCCCGACGTACCACTGGGCAACTCAGCAGTCGAGGAGGCCGACAAGCTTACTTTGCCACCGCAAGGGTCGCCGCCGTGCGGCCCGATCCAACCTTACCCGACCATTTCTACGCATTTGTCGAAGACTTCCTTCAGTTCGCTCGCCCCGTGCAATTTAGAGACGGTGACCTTTACTATGAGTCCGCCCTGCGTAGGAGCGACGGCGGTACCAGCAAAGGAGCTTTCGGGCGGGCTGTACGGCCCATTTCCGATAGTGAATATGGCTCGATCCTGACAGCCGCGTCATCCGAGCTTCTTACACCAAGTACCTTCAGTAACGTGATACCGCAGGGGTTCGCAGAAGAGCCGGCAGTCTTCGAACGTCCCATTGTGGAACGTATGACCAGTCGGCCCTTCCGTGATGCGGCATTTTCGTCCGCGGTCCGATCTGCTTACGGCAACACGTGCGCTATGACGGGGCTGAAGATTATCAACGGCGGAGGCCGCCCGGAAGTGCAGGCTGCACACATCCGGCCTGTCGCGGACTCAGGCCCGGATTCCGTCCGCAATGGACTCGCGCTATGTGGCACTATCCATTGGATGTTCGATCGTGGGCTGTTGTCGCTGAACGATGATCTTACAATTCTTATGGCCGCCGGCCGTGTGCCAGACACGGTCAAGCGGCTGATCAACCCAGAGCGCAAGCTGTTGCTCCCGGAGCGGCCTGAAATTAGACCGCATCCGCAGTTTCTAAAGTTTCACCGAGAGAGCGTTTTCAAAGGCTAGGGGGGAATTGCGCCATCGGACGGGACGCGACTGATGCCGGAACTGCCGCAGCATGATCTGGGTCCGTCGCCAAGGGGCTGCGCCTGCGTCGCGAGGACATCTACGGTGGCGACGGCCGTTGAGCTTCATCGACACCAACCCAGAAAAATGTCAAGACTAACACGGATTACACAGATTAAGGGCACAGATTACACGGATAAGAGATTTTGGGCGCTGCGCGCAAGGTCATTGGCCTAAGCCGCGCGAAGCGCTTCGACTTACTTTCTGTGTAATCTGTGTGCTTAATCTGTGTAATCTGTGTTGATTCTTGCTTCCTTTCCCACACCCCTGAACGCCGCCGGATTAACCCTGGATCAAGCCAATCGAGCGCACGCAGCGTCCTACGTCATCGCCAAATGACCTCTTCGGGCCGTCTCGCCTCTTGGTGCACGCATCCGCGTTGGCCGTGGACATAGCCCGTGCTATATTGCAGTCATGGACAGAAAATCGCGCTTCCCAATCCGTCGTTACACAAGCCTGGAAGCCATGAAGGTCGATGAATACGAGTATTGGCAGGCTCGACCCGCTCATGAACGCATGACAGCCACAACAGAGGTCACAATGGAGGCCTACGGCCTCAGGAATTCACCACCCCATGAGTCCCGACTTCAAAGATCTCTTGTCCATCTTAAACGCTGACAAGGTAAGATACCTGGTGGTTGGCGGCTATGCCGTTTCACTGCACGCGCAGCCGCGTGCCACCAAGGACCTCGATATTCTCATCAAACCAGACCGCGCCAACGCCGCCGCACTTTTTCGCGCGCTCGCGAAATTCGGTGCGCCGCTTGAGGGGTTGGCGCCGGACGACTTCACTCAGCGTGGCTCTTTCTTTCGCATGGGCACGCCGCCCCTGATGGTCGACATCCTGCCGGAGATCGCCGGAGTCGATTTCAATCGCGCGTGGCGACGGCGCGTCGTTGAGACGATCGACGCCAACACGGGTCTCAAGGCGAGCTTCATCTCCGCAGACGATCTGATTGCGGCAAAGGTGGCGTCCGGCCGCGCGCAGGACCTCGCCGACGTGGAGGCCATCCGCGAGTCCCGCGCCCGCGCCGGCACCGTAACGAAACAGGAGAGCCCCAGCCGCGCGAGAAAAGCCGCGCGCAGGCGGCCGCGCGAATGAAAATTCTGCTGCGCGGGTGGCGTCGTGGCCCACTGCGGAGGGGACACTGGAATGGCGGTAGGCACCCGTCTGGCGAGGCCAGACCAACCGAACTGCCTCGCCGCCAGGAGTGTCCGGGAATCCTTCAAATCCGTTGACAGCATGCCCACGAACTCCGCGCCTCAGACCGCACCGTTTGGCACGACCTGTTCTGGCCTGCCTGGGTTCCCGCTTTCGCGGGAATGACGACTGTACGTCGGCGGGTCAGGGCTCTTCGACCTCGCGCATCCGTTCCGCCTCGCGCTGCAGGCGGCGATAACTGCGGACGCTGAACGGCAGCATGCCAAGGTAGATCAGGCCGCCGGCGGCCAGCGCAGCCCAGGGATCGGCGACCAGGACGGCGGCGAACGTCCCGGTGCCCAGCAGCATGGGCAGCACGAACTCATGCGGCACTTTGAAGTTCTTGAAGCTCCAGACCGGCAAGGTGGACACCAGCAGCAGCGCGGTCCCGATCAGGACGAATGCGCAGAACAGCGGATGCTGCGCGGCTGTCAGCAGCCAGACCAGTCCGAGCGATTTCGCCTCCAGCCCGAGGAACAGCGGGAACAGGGCAAGCCCGGCCCCGGCCGGAGCGGGGACCCCGGTGAAGAAGTTGTAGGCGTAGGCAGGGCCCGGCGCTCGGTCGAGCGCTGCGTTGAAGCGGGCCAGCCGCAGCGCCATGCAGACCGCGAACATCAGGCACGGCGTGTAGCCGAAGCCTCCGGCGCGCTGCAGCGACCAGATGTAGAGCGTGAAGGCCGGAGCGACGCCGAAGCACAGGAAGTCGGCCAGGCTGTCGAACTCTGCGCCGAAGCGGGACTCGGCCTTCAGTAGCCGCGCCAGCCTGCCGTCCAGCCCGTCGATCGCTCCGGCGACCAGGATTGCCACCGCGGCGGAGCCGAACCGGCCCTCCAGCGCAAAGCGCATCGAGGTCAGGCCCGCGCAGAGGCCCAGCAGCGTCATCAGATTGGGGATCAGCCGGTTGAAGGACGGTCCCTTGAAGCGCGGCCGGGCACGGGGCCGGAGGCGACGGAGCCGGTTGATCGGCGAAACCCGGCCGGAACTGTCCGGCCAGTCGGGGCGGGGAAAGCCGCTCATGCCGCAAGCTCCGCGATCACCGTCTCGCCGCCGACCATGGTCTGGCCAACGGCGACCAGCGGGCGGACGGCCTCGGGCAGATAGAGGTCGGTCCGGCTGCCGAAGCGGATGATGCCGAGGCGCTGGCCGGCGTGGACCGCGTCACCCTCGCGCAGATCGCAGACGATGCGGCGGGCGATCAGGCCGGCGATCTGAACCACGGCGATCTCGCGTCCGTCGGGCAGGCGCAGGGCTATGGCGTTGCGTTCGTTCGCCTCGCTGGCTTTGTCCTCGCTGGCGTTGAGGAAGGTGCCGTGGCGGTAGGCGATCCGCGTGATCATGCCATCGGCCGGGACGCGGTTAACATGCACGTTCAGAACGGACAGGAAGGTGCTGACCCGCCAGCGCGGCATCTGGCCAAGTCCGAGTTCCGACGGCGGCACGGCGGGCATCACCGAAACCACGCGGCCATCGGCGGGCGCGACCACGGCGCCTGGGCGGCCAGGCGGCACGCGCTCGGGATCGCGGAAGAAGAACAGGCACAGCAGCGCGAACAGGAGGCCGAGCCAAGCCAGCCACGGACCCAGCGCCAGGCCGAGCATCACCGCGACAAGGCCGCCCAGGATGAACGGCCGCCCGGCAGGGTGGGGCGGCGCCAGCACGTGGCCGAGGTCTTCGAGGAGCGGCATTTCGGGGCCGGTTTATGGATGCTTCATCCCGGAGGAGCAAGACTACGGGCAGACAGGGAGCAGGTGCCATGCCGTTCGGTGCGCCATTCAAGCTGGGTCCTTTCGTGGTCGATTCCGGCGGCCGCCTGTCACCCTCGGAACCGGAGAAGATACCGGCCTTCCTGTTCCGCTGGCGCAACCGCGTCGTGCGTGCTCAGCTCGCCGAGGCCGGCCCGACGGACGGCCGCCTGGCTCTCCAGTCCACCCTCGGCCGAGTTCCGAGTACCGCCGGCATATCGGATGAAAAGCGTCGGCCACGGAGTTTCGCTGCCATGCGTTGGCTGCCACGGTCGGTGCCACCTGGCTGGCGGGTGACGCTCCTGGCAGACCATCGCGTGTGGCTGGAGACCGAGACCCGCATTGCACTGCCCATCACCGCGGCGGCGCTGATCACCGAGATCACGCAGTTTCTGATGGTGCTTGCCCCCTTTGTCGATCTGCTGGACGAGGAGGGACTGACCGCGCCCGGCACGGGCGTCGATGGCGTCGGGGCGGACTAGCGCCCAAGGGCACGCATCGCGATCCAGACGACGCCTGTGGCGGCCAGTGCCGCCAGCACGCCGGCGGTCGCGGTGGCTGCGCGTCCGGCGAATTGGAGCCGGCCGGTCAGACGCGGGGTGAGCCAGAGCGCCAGCAGGGGCGCCGCAGCAGCGACATCGACCGCCCCGACCCGCAGGTGGGGCAATCGCCCAAAGTCGATCACCGCGAGGCTGCCGACGGTGGCGATATCCGCGGCGATCGGCAATGCCGCCAGTCCAGATATTGCAGGCAGCGCGAACAGCGCCAGTGACCCGAGCGCCGGCACCAGAGCCAGTTGGGTCCATATCGCCGGTAGCGTCACGATGTAAAACGACGCCGCCATTGTCAGTCCGGTCAGTGCGAGGCGCAGCGGGTCGGGCGCATCGGTTGCCAGGCTGCGTACGTATAGCGCCACAGCGACCGCGACACCGAGACCGATCGGCCAGGCCTGAAGCAGGTCCGGCTGATTGCGCGGCGCGCCGCACAGCCACCAGCCGATGAACACCGCGGTCAGCAACAGGGCGAACAGCGCGCCGGGGTTCCGGCCCAGCCACGCACACAGGATGGCAATAGCCAGCACCACTGCCGCGGCGAAGGCCAGATGGTCCACCGAGGGCCGCGCATATGTCACCCACAGTCTGCCGCCGATCGCATACCAGCCGGCAACCACGCCGGCGCCTCCCGCCGCGGCACCCAGCAAGCCGGAGCGCATGAACCGCGCGGCGACGGCCAATGCCAGTGCGACGACAAACCCGATCAGCGGGCCGCGCAAATCATGTGGAACAGCGGCCACGCCAACTCTGTCCCAATCGATATGGATCGGCATACCAACTGGGTGACGCGCCGCCCCCGGTGCGTCAAGCTGGCCGGCGACCCGTCATCACCAGGACAAGGACGCAACCTTGCGTGAAACGAAATTGCCGATGCAGGTCTGGGATGCACCGACGCGCCTGTTCCACTGGGCCATCGTCATTCTGCTGTGCACGGCCTGGCTGACGGAGCGGCTCAACTGGATGGAGCTGCACATGCTGAACGGCTGCACAGTGTTGTCGCTGCTGCTGTTCCGCATTGCCTGGGGCATCGTCGGCAGCGAGACGGCGCGGTTCTCGCGCTTCCTGAAGAGCCCGCTGGCGGCCTTGCATCACCTGTCCCGTCTGCACCGGCGCGAGCCCGACACCGAGATCGGCCACAATGCCGCCGGTGGCTGGATGGTACTGCTGATGCTGGTGCTGCTTGCCGTGCAGGCCGGCACGGGGCTTTGCGCCAACGACGACATTGGTACTGAAGGGTCCCTGGCAAAGTATGTCGGCAAGGACCGGAGCGACTGGTTGTCACACATCCACTCGGTCAATTTCAGGCTGATCGAGATCGCTGTCGTGCTGCATATCGCAGCGATCGCCGCCTACGCCGTGATGAAGCGGCATGACCTCGTGCGGCCGATGATAACCGGGAGGAAGCTGCTGCCCGACAGGACACCCGCCCCGGCCATGGCGAGCCCGCGACTGGCGCTGGTGCTGTTCGCGATCGCCGCGGGAACGGTCGGGTTTCTGGTAAACTGGCTGTAAACAGCGCCTACGGGGCCAGACGGCGTGCGAAACGCCGGCGACGCCACTGCAGCAGACGCCAGGCGCCCTTCGCGGACAGATCGGACAGCCGCCCGCGCGGCGGCAGCCCCACGGCCTTGAAGATCATGCCCATGCCGCGCTCGACGTGGCGGAAGCGATAGAACGCCATCGCGCGCCCCATGTAGGCCGCGGTGCAGCGCGCGTGCTCGTAGGCCTGCCCCTCGGGTTCGTTGCCGCAGTGCCAGGCATAGGCCAGTTCGTCGTCCTCGCTTTCGCCGATGCGCCCGGCGGCGATGCGCAGGCGACGCAGCAGGCCCAGGTTCTCGCGCGCCAGATACCGGCGCATGTGATCGTAGAACAGCTTGAAATGGCGGTATTCATCGGCCGCGATGTGGCGGCAGATCTGTTGCAGCACCGGCTCCTTCGTCGCCTCGGCCAGCGCCGTGTAGTAGCTGGAGGTGCCGGTCTCGACCATGCAGCGGGCGATCAGTTCGCCGGTGCGCGAGCCGCGGATCGAGGCTTCGGCATCGAGCGGCAATGTGTAGCCCGCCCTGTAGCGGGCGAACGCGGCCCGGTAGTCCCAGGCGGGGTCGGCGAGCATTGCCCATCGGCCAAGCGCGTCACCGTGCTGCACTTCCTCCTGGGCCCAGAGGTCGGCGGCCTGCTGGAAGTCGGGGTCGTCGCCGAACACGCGGTTCAGGTAGATGGCGTAGTCGGTGCCGTTCCGCTCCACCATCGCGGCGGCCTTCACCAGTGGAAGCAGCGTTGGGTCCACTCCGGCGGGATCGAACCGGTCCCAGGCAACTTCGTCGATACGCCAATGCTTCATCGTTGGATCCGCACTGTCCGACTCAGTGGCGCCAAGGTGCCATTGAATGGGGGAATTCGGAAGGGCGGGTGCAGGGGGGCGTGAGCCATCGCAAAAGCCATGCTATCGTGGCGCAGCAGGAGGGTGAGATGCAGCAGCGCCTCAGCCGTGAGGAATTCCACCGCTGGGCCGAGCGTCAGCCGGCCCGCTATGAACGCGTGTGCAGCGAGCCGGTGGCGATGGCACCGGAGCGCATCCAGCACGTCCGGGTCAAGGCCCGCGTATGGGCGGCACTTGACCGCGCGATTGCATCGGCGGGCGTGGACTGCGAAGCGCTGAGCGACGGCGTGACGATCGAGGTTGACGACGACACCGATTACGAGCCGGACGCCATCGTGAACTGCGGCCCACCCGCGTCGCCCGACGCAATCGCAGCGTCGAACCCGGTCATCGTCGTGGAGGTGCTGTCGCCCGCCACGCAGTCGATTGATACCAGCGACAAGTTGGCCGGCTATTTTCGACTGGGCAGCGTTCAGCACTATCTGGTTGTCAGCACGCGGCGACGAGAGGTCGTCCATCATCGTCGTGACGGCGATGCAATTGCGTCGCGCATCGTCAACGTCGGCATGATCGAGCTTGCACCGCCGGGGATCGCGATCGATATCGCTGAATTTTATCCGGCACAGCGCTAGCGGGTCGCCCGCCCCGCGCCTGCGCCCATTGTCACGCCGGTGGGGAGATGGAAGCATACTCCTCGGTAGAAGCTGCATTCGGGCAGTATAGGCCCGGCGGTTCGGAATTGAATCAGGAGAAACCGAATGGACGTCGGCATTCAGATGATCTTCTCCACCTATGGCTGGCCCGGCATGAGCGATCGCGAGGCCTGGCAGGAGGAGATCCGCCTGGCCCGGCTGGCCGACGAACTGGGTTTCGACGTGATCTGGTCGGTGGAGCACCACTTCTTCGACTATTCGTTTTGCCCGGACAATACGCAGCTGCTGTCGTATCTCGCCCCGCTGTGCACGCATGCGGACCTGGGAACCGCGGCGATCATCCTGCCGTGGAACGACCCGCTGCGCGTGGCGGAGAAGGTTTCCGTGCTCGATCTGCTGAGCAACGGCCGGGTCAGGTTGGGGATCGGGCGGGGTCTGGCGCGTCGCGAGTTTGCTGCCTTCCGCGGCAACATGGACGACTCGCGGGAGCGGTTCGACGAAGCATCGGCGATGATCCTCGAGGCGTTGCGGTCCGGCTTCATCGAGGGACGGGGAAAATTTTATCCGCAGCCGCGGATCGAGATCCGGCCGCGCCCGGAACGCAGCTTCGAGGGACGCACCTATGCGGTCGCCTCCAGCGAGGATTCGATCGAGGCGGCCGCGCGGCTGAAGGCGCGGATGCTGATGTTCGCCGATCGGCCGTGGCCGGCGCGGCTGCCGGGCATCGAGCGGTACCGCGCCCTGTATCGGCAATATAACGGTGTCGCAGCGGCGCCGGTGGTGACGGCCGATCAGTGCGTCTGCGCGGCGACGTCGGACGAGGCGAAGGAACTGTCGGAGCGGCATATGGCGAGCTTCGTCGACAGCAACCTGGAGCATTACGAGCTGATGAGCACGCATTTCGCGACCGCGAAGGGCTACGACGCGTATGCGAAGAAGTCGGAACTGGCGCGAACGGCGGGGCGGGATGGGCTGGTGAATGCGCTGTTGCAGGTGGCGGTGCGAGGGACACCCGATCAGGTGCTGCGGGCGTACGAGGCGCGGCGCGAGCTGCTGGGGGATTTCGAGCTGAACAGCTCGTTCCGGTTCGGCGGGATTCCGCTGGCGAAGGCGGAGGCCTCGATGCGGCTGTTCGCGAAGGAGGTGCTGCCGGTGCTGAAGGGGTGGGGGCCGGTGGCGGCGCCCAAAACCGCAACGGCGGCGGTGCACGCCTGAGGAGGCGCGTCGGGCTGTCTCGGGAGCGTCTCGTTGCCCGTGTGATGAGACGGTGGGTGAGCCCCCGGTGTGGACTCCCTCTCCGCCCCGCGGGGCGGAGAGGGCCGGGGTGGGGCCGATGCCGCCGCGACAACGGACCGTCGCTGCATACCGCCTGCGCCGCGATGCCACCGGTGCGGAGCAGCGTCTCTGGCATGCCCTGCGGGCTAATTGCCGGCCCTGGAAGTTCCGCCACCAGCATCCGACCGGACATCGCGTGGTGGGCTTTGCCTGTCCGGCACGGAAACTGGCGATCGAGATCGATGGCGGCCAGCATGCTGTTTGACAGGCGTCCGATGGCACGCGTTCCGTCGAACTTGCCGGTCATGGCCACCGGGTCATCCGGCTCTGGAACAACGAGGTGATGGAGAATATCTACGGCGTTTTGCTGGTTGTGATGCGTGCGCTGGAAGAGCCGAGTCGGCCCGGGGAATTTCACCCCGAGCCGCTCACAGAATCGGACTTGAACCTCTCGATTCATCCGGCTCGTGCCACTCACTGAAAACTGCCGTCTTCCACCAATACCAGCAGGCTCCTCCGGTTTCCCGTTGGCCCATCGATGTCGGCGCGAGTGACCCGCCCCTTCGCTCCATCCCCATTACAGGGACTTCATCACTACTACGGGGCAGTCCGCCCCTGCCCGCCGCATCGGTAATTTCAGCCTCGCGGTTTCGCCCACTTGTGCCTTTTCCCTTGGCATCGACAGACAGGTTCTCAAGTTCCTTGCGTTAGCCTGGATGAGATTCACGTCCTCTTTACACCGGACACCGCGTGAACAGTAAGCAGGCAACCTTTCACGCCCTTATCCCAGGACAGAGTCAAGACCCTGGTTTGCATGTCGCCATATGAGTTTCGATGCTTCATCAGAGGTTCACTTGCGTTCGTCTCTCTCAACCATAGCTGACGCGATCTAGTCGCGCCTTTTGACCATGACGTTCACGACCACCGCCATTAAACACTAGCCGCCCATGGTGGTTTGAAGTCTCCTCCTGCAAGGCGACTCCGAGGGGCCTACCCTCATCTAACGCACAGCATGGAGCTACTTCTCTCCTTCTTGACACACTGCCCCCACCTCACCCTGACCCTCTCCGCCCCCGAGCGCGGAGAGGGAATGGGCGGCCAGTTCCGCCTCCTCGGCGTTGGCGCGTAGCAGGCAGGCAACCGTACCGATGGCGGCGTTTTCGCGGCGGGCGAGGTCCTCGGCCGAGTCCGTGAGCGGCGGGGGAGCGCGACGCGGAGCGTGTGGATGAGCTGGTAGTAGGTGTTCCGGGGGAGTTGGTAGGTGAGGTCGGGCGGTTCGGGTGGGGAAGACTGGTACATGGCAGGAGTATGGTGTTAGTCAAGGTGTCTGTCAATGTGATTTATCCTATCAGGCGGTTAACACCTCGGCCGCCATCCACCACTTACTCGTCGCAGCTCCGCATCAGGTTGCGCCAAAAGCTGCGCGACGAGTTGGTCGCACATGGCGATTACGGATACCCGCTGATCACCATTCTAAGCCCGCTGGATTGGGAGAAGCGCCAGGTTGCCTGATCCGGCCGAGCTGCTCGCGGTCGCTCGACTGCTTACGGATGCCGGTGGGAGCCAACCGCCATCGGACGGACAACTGCGGCGGGCCGTTTCGAGCGCTTACTATGCCGTCTTTCATCGCGTGCTGCGGGCGGGAGTTGAGCGGTTCGTAGGAGGCGAGGATGCCACGCGACCTGCCTATACCCTAACCACGGGCTGCGTTGCCGCCAAGCTAACCCGTCTTCGCGGATTCGCTCCTCTGAAGCGTTCATTTTGGCCGCTCGGATCTCGTTAGGTATTTGATATTCGCGGAAAGTATTTTGCGATAACGGCTGAACACGGCTGTAGTGAAGACCTACCCTATTCCCAGGCTCAGATTCCCACCGCTAGATTCTTGGGGTCATGTTTCTGCGGAAGACCCACGCAAGAAAGACGGCAAGACGCACGACTGAGCGTCGTCGAGAACAAGCGTGTTGCAGGTGGCCGCGTCGTGCAGCGCCACGTACTATACTTGGGGGAGATCAATTCTTCGCAGGCTGAGGTGTGGCGCAAGGCTATCGAGGTGCTCGACGACGACGCGGGGCATCCACGAACGATGGCGCTGTTCCCCGAGGATCGCTGCGCCGGCATCGCGCCCGACGCGTCAGTTGTGCAGCTTCGCCTGTCGGACCTGCGGCTATGCCGGCCGCGCCAATGGGGCGCCTGTTGGCTGGCTGGGCAGTTGTGGCAGGCGTTGCAGTTGGACCGCTTCTGGGCCGCCCGCCTGCCACCGAGCCGCAAAGGCACGCGA
>DATMND010000165.1:0-7902 GCA_035569235.1 Acetobacteraceae bacterium
GCTATGGAGTTTGCCGCCGGCGTCAACCAATACGCGGCGACGAACTGCGGTCCTGCGCCGCCTCCGCATCGCTCACGTCGTCCGGCATCGCCACCGCCTTCAGGCGTGGGATGTCGTGCAGAATGACGCGCAGCCCATGGGTCTCCACGCCGTGCTCGCGCAATGCGGCGAACGCGCGCGACAGGTTCTCCTGCCGGCAGCCGATCTGGGCCGCCAGCAATCCCTTCTCGAACGGCAGGCGAAAGTCGGCCTTCCTGGCATTGCTGTCCTTCACCCGCTCGAGCAGATAGCAGCCGAGCCGCTGCGCCGCTGTGCGCAGCTTCAGGTCGCGCACCTGTTGCACCATGCCGCGGAACTCGTGCGACACCGAGTGCAGCAGCGCATTCGCGAGCGACCGTTCGTGTTCGACCAGGCGCAGCAGCGAAGGAGCATCGATGGCCAGGACGCGGGATCGCATCACCGCGCGCGCCGTCATCAGATACGGCAGTTCGGCGAGGACCGAGGAAAGGACAAAATGCGCGCCGGGGTGAACCACCGAGACCACCGCCGTGATGCCATCGGCCATTGCACTGGTCAGCGCGACCTGGCCTTCAAGCAGGATATGTAGAAATCCCGGCATGGCTCCTTGGCGGGACAGCAGGTCGTCCTGCTCGGCAGTCACCAATTCGCCGATGCCTTCGATTTGCTTTCGCAGCGGAGGGGCCAGTAGCTCGAACAGTGGTATGGTTCCGATCCGATCAACCGATGCTTCCATGGTCGCCGCACCGCGATTGCCGTCGATTTCGTCTAAATCCTGTGCCGATTGGCGGTACATGAGCTCCAATTCCATCCACGCCGCATTTTTTGCGTTTGCCAAGCGAATGTCGGCCAGTCAAGATAACTCGCGATCCCCTATTATCCCCTGAATTGGCATGAATGAGCAATGGCGATTGTCAACATGCCGGTGCCGGCAACCATTGCATCACTTATCGGTTCATCGCTCTGGGCCACGCGATCTATTTCGCACTCGCGTGTAATGGGCTGATCCCGAGCAGGGTCCGATCCAGCAGCGCGGCCAGTTCGGCCTCATGCTCGTAATCCGCCATGAGCCGCTGCAATGCCGTGTCCTGTCGCACGCCGGGGTGGAAATAGACCTCGTTCAGCCCATCAGGCAGTTCCGCCATCAGGCGGCGGACCCGCTCGATCGTCATATGCCCGCTCCACGCCAGCCCGAAACAGTGATCGTTGGTCGCAATGCCGGCCACCCGCGCCTGCCGCCGAAGCAGCCGCGTCCAGTAGTACAACGTGTGGCCGCCCAGCCCGACCCGCGTTCCGCAACGTGCGAGCACCGCCGGCGGTTCGGCCGGAACACGCAGCGCCGGCAGCCCGAACTCGCGGCCGATATCGATCATCAGCCGGCCCACTGTCGGATGCAGGTGCATGTGTTTGTGCGCGTTGGCATGGTCGAGCGTCAGCCCGGTGGCGGCGAACGCGGCGAATTGCGCGCGGATTTCCGCCGCGAGTTGGCGGCGAACGCGAGTGCGGAAGAAGTAGTTCACGCCGAGTCGGAACTGGTCGGAGGGGAACTGGCCGTGTAGGTCCACCAGATCCGGTATGTCGGCCGGTCGCAGCACGGCTGGGCCCTCGATCACCACCAGATGCAGACCGACCCGGAGCGACGGCAGTGCCCGCGCGCGCCGCACGGCGTCCGCGGCGGCCGGGCCGGCGACCATCAGGCTCGCGGCGTTCAAGATGCCGTCGCGATGCGCCCACTCGACCGCCTCGTTGACGCCGTCTGACAGGCCGAAGTCGTCGGCGGTGAAGACGACGCGCCGCTGCATGCCAGCCGTGATTTTGCCTCGCTCAGCCTGGCATAAGCGGTGCGTGCGGACGGGTTCCCTTGCAGATGATGCCGCCGCGGTCGCCGATCGTTATGTCGCCGTAGCATTCCGCAAAGACTGGCGGCAGCGGACGCGCGCCGGGCGGCGCGAGCCACAGGCGCAGCAGATGTCGCTTGCGCTCCGCCTCGGGCCAGTCCTCGTAGCCGGTGCGGGCGTGCAGGATCGTATGGTTGTGCAGGAACTGGATGTCTCCCGGCATGAAATTCATGTCGAGCCGGAATTCGGGGTCGCCCGCCAATTCGCCAAGCATGTCGAGCGCTTCGATATCTTCGACCGTAAGTCGTCGCGCTTCGGGAAAGCGCTGCGCCGAACCGATATGCAGGCGTGAATACAGCACCGACACGCGGCCGGCATATTCGTTGAACACTGGCGCCTCGTAGAACGGCGCTTTACCCTCGGGAATCTCGCCCCGCCGATCGACGGGGAATGGCTGATACAGCCGCTCCAGCAGATCGGGCCTTCGCGTCGCCATCGCATTATGCACGGCCATCGAACTGGCGATCGCCGAAAGTCCACCCGACTTCGCGCGGCGCAGACATAGCAGTGCCACGACGTCGCAGCGATCGATATGGAAATTCTGGCGCTCCGAGGTCGCGTAGCTGCGAATGTTCGGGTTGGTCGCGCTGCTGCCGCCGAGATCGTAGACGTGCCCGAGCAGATGGCCTTGTGCGTTCTGCGAACGCGCATTGCCGAAATACGTACCGATGCCCCAGTAGATTGCGGCACTCTCCGCGATCGGCCGATCTTCGACCGGCACGCCGCGCAGCAGCACGAAGCCGCGGCCGTCGAGCACTTCCCCCCGCAGCCGGTCGAGCACGGGCCCAAGCGTCGGGAGGGGAAAATCCTCGCGGCGGATACTGGCGATATCGAGCCCGCGCGCCTGCACCATTTTCAGCGCCGCTTCGATCTCGGCGATTTCCGACGGCGACAGGTGATAGGACCACTCCGCCTCGCGCCTGCGCATGTCCGCGCCGATCCAGGCGGAAGGACCTTCGATCGGCGGATGCAAGGGCAAGGGTTGCGCCGGTGCAATGACACTCGTGTCGGTCGCGGGCATGGACCTCATCTCCCTGTCCTGGCTGGTCGGTAGCCCCCGCGGTGGCGGAGCCCCCCGCAAGCGCAGCATACGCAGGCGCAGCGCCTGGTCCAGCCATTGCACGGGCAAGCGACCGCGAACTTCATCCTTGTCATCTCCGCGAAGGCGGGGACCGAGCCTGGGTCCCCGCTTTCGCGGGGATGACGATTGCTCGCGGGGAAGACAACTGCACGTCGCCGTCGCGGCTCGGCTGCGCATCAATGGTAATGCATCCCTGGCCGCACCTTTCCGCGGAACACCCAATAGGCATACCCGGTATACGCAAGAATGGTTGGGATCAGCACGACGGCTCCGACCAACAGGAACGCCTGGCTCGATGGCGGCGCGGCTGCGTCCCAGATCGTGATGCCAGGGGGGACGATCAGCGGCCACAGGCTGATCCCCAGACCCGCATAGCAAAGCACGAACCAGGCCTGCGCGCAGAGAAACGGCGTCAGGTCATGCCGCAGTGACAGGCCACGCCAGAACACCCATCCGACGAGCGCGACCAGGATCGGAACCGGACTGGTCAGCAGGATCCCCGGCCAGCCGAACCAGCGCTGCATGAACACAGGATTGAGCATCGGCGTCCACAGACTCACCACAACAATGAACCCCAGTGTGACAACCGCCAGCACGAGCGCATGCCGCCTGCATCGTTGTTGCAGCGCGCCCTCGGTGCGCCAGATCAGCCAGCACGTTCCCTGCAGCGCATAACCAAAGACGACCGCAACTCCGCACAGGACGGTGAAGCCGGTCAGCCAGTCCCACCAGCCGCCGGCATAAACGCGATCCTCCACATGGATTCCCTGTAGCAGACCACCCAGGACCAGACCCTGACAGAACGCCGCCAGCGTTGAGCCACAGACGAACGCCCCATCCCACCACGTCCGTCCGCGCGTGGTGACGGCGCGGAAGCGGAACTCAAAGCTGACGCCGCGAAACACCAGCGCCAGAAGCATGGCGATGATCGCCGGATACAGCGCCGGCAGGATCACCGAGTACGCCAGCGGAAACATCGCGAGCAGTCCGCCGCCACCCAGAACCAACCAGGTCTCGTTGCCGTCCCAAACCGGCGCCACACTGTTCACCATAACGTCACGGTCCTCACCATGCCGTTCTACGGCAAACAGAATTCCCACCCCGAGGTCGAACCCGTCCAGCAGCACGTAGGCCAGCACGGCAAAGGCAATCACGCAGGCCCATATAAGCGTCAGGATCATGGCATCCGCCCGTCATCCAGTGCGACGATCGGCGTGATGCCAGCACTGCGGATCGGCACGCCGGGCGGCAGTCCGCTTTCGCCCACGGTCGGCGGCCGGCGCACCACGCGAAGCAGGAACAAAAACCCGGCGCCGAACACGATCAGGTACACCACGACGAAGCCGGCTAGCGAGCCGGCGACGCCTGGCAACCCGACAGGCGATACGCTGTCGGCCGTGCGCAATACGCCGTAGACCGTGAAGGGCTGGCGGCCCACCTCGGTGACGGTCCAACCAGAAAGCAGAGCGATGAACCCCGACGGAGCCATCGCCAACGCGACACGTTGCAGCCAGCGCGATGCGTAGAGCCGCCCACCCATTCGCAGGTATGCAGCCCAGAGGCCCACCGCAGCCATTAGAAAGCCCAGCCCCACCATCACCCGGAATGCCCAGAACACGACCGGCGAAGGCGGACGGTCCTGCGGGGGAAAATCCTTCAGCCCCTTGATGGAGCCGTCCCAGCTATGGGTGAGCACCAGCGCGCCGAGATGGGGAACTTCCACCGCCCAATCGGTTCGTTCCTCCTCCATGTTCGGCATGCCGAACAGGATCAGCGGCGTTCCGGGCCGTGTGTCCCAGTCTCCCTCCAGCGCGGCGACCTTCGCAGGCTGGTAGCGCAGCGTGTTCAGGCCGTGCTGATCGCCCGCCAGGACCTGGATCGGCGCAACCACGAGGGCCATCCACATGGCCATTGAGAACATCAGCCGCGCCGCCTGGCTCTGCGCGTCGCGCCGCAGATGGTATGCGCCAACCGCTCCCACCACGAACGCGACCGACAGATAGCACGCGATCACCATGTGCACGAGGCGATAGGGGAAGGACGGATTAAAGATGATCTGCCACCAGTCGGCCGGCACGAAACGTCCGTCTGGCGTAAGCGTGTAGCCCTGCGGTGTCTGCATCCAGGAATTCGCCGCGAGGATCCAGGTCGCGCTGATCAGCGTGCCGATCGCGACCAGCATGGTTGCGGCGAAATGCACCATCCGCCCGACGCGTTCCCGCCCGAACAGCATGATGCCGAGGAAGCCGGCTTCGAGGAAGAATGCGGTGAGCACCTCGTAGCCCATCAACGGTCCGACCACAGCGCCGGCCTTGTCGGAGAACCGCGCCCAGTTGGTGCCGAACTGGTATGCCATCACCACGCCGGAGACCACGCCCATCGCGAAGACGATGGCGAAGGCCTTCAGCCAATACTGGAAGACATCGAGATAGACCTGCCGTCCGGTGGCGAGCCAGAGCGCCTCCAGCACCGCGAGATAGCTCGCCAGCCCGATGGTGAAGGCGGGCAGCACGATGTGGAACCCGATGGTGAAGGCGAACTGCGCGCGGGCCACAAGGACCGCGTCTGCTCCTGACATTCCAACCTCGCGACCTTGCCGACGCGCCCACTATGGCTGGCGCGGCCAGCCGGGCCAAGCACGCAAGGGTTCACGCAGCCTGGCGCACCGCCTCTGGCCGGATCTGGGCGACGTTGCGGACCCCCACCACCTGGCGCAGATTGCCCTCGACCAGATGCACTGCTTCGCCGGGCATAGCCTCCATGGCGATCTCGATGTGTATCGTTTCGCCCACACGGTGCGACCACATCCGGTCAGGGATCAGGTCGCGTTTAGCAAATGGCTGCAGGAGGCGGGGGAGCAGGCCTGGCGAACAGTCTGCATCGAGCATGAAGCGGACGGCGACGGTTGGCCATGAAACCGAGACCACGGTCGGATCGTAGGACATAAGGGAAAACTCCGGACGGAGGCGCGAGGGGAGGTGCGGGTGAACCCCGGCTGCTCAGGCAGCCGGGCCGCTAATTCGCGTGCTGCGATTCCGGATTCTCATAAGGCGAGCATATACTGCGGTCGGACCGAAATCAAATCACGGCCAGTCGATCTCGGGTAGGCGCAACAGCGGCACCTGGCGCATCGAGAGTGTGCGGTACTGCAATGTAAGCGGCACCTCTACGTCAGGTGGACTTCCATCCTCCGGCACGTGGGCGAGCAGCGACAGGACGGCCTTCGCAGCCGTGGCCGCGGACTTGCTGATGGCGCCGTGCGTCGCCAGTGCATCGAGCGTCTCGGCATAGCCCACCACACGAGCGCTGCCGGTGCCCATCGGCTGCAACTGCTCGTCGAGCGCCAGGGTCGCGCTGGCGGTCAAGTCCAGAGGCCCCCAATTGACGGCGAGGCGCCCGATCTCCAGCGTGCCGCCACCGTCGCGCCAGGCAGCCGCGCGTTCCCCCAGGGCATGCGTGCGAGGCACGGGTCCATCCAAGGCCCCTTGCAGCGTCACGCTGGCAATCCGTGGACCGAGAGACCGGGCGAACGAAGCCGGCAGGCCGACCGCCTCGGCATCGAACGCAAACCCCAAAGCGGCCTCTCCCGCCTGTGCGACCGGCCTGAACTCGAGGTGCAGGTCAAGCAAACCGACCGTCAGGCTGGCTGTTGCGTCACCGCCGGTTGGCATGCCCGCGCGCAGATCGCGCGCGGTGACCACGGCGGACCGTGGCGGCACGCCCGACTGCAACGGCAGCGCCAGGCGCAGCTGGTCAGCCGTGTAGGGTATTTCAGGCCCCTCGCCGAGACGCAGGCGCTGAATGCCTTCCGATGCAACATCCAGCAGCCCGGGCTGCAGCAGATCGGTTCGCAGCACCAGCCGCTCGGTCGTCCAGGTCAAGCCACCGGGAATATCGGGGACGCCGCCCGTCAGGAAGACTGCGGGCACAGTCAGAGTCGCCGCCAGCGGCCATCCGCCCCGCACCGGCCGCCCGGCGGTGGCAGTCCAGCCCGAGGCTCGGCAATCGGCAAGCCAAGCGGCAAAGCCGTCCTCGATATTGCGCGCGGCCAGGTGCCAGTAGAGCGTGTCGGCAGTCACCAACAGCAGCGGGGTGGCCAAGAGAATGATCCAGAGCCTCCGCCGACGCCGCATCTTCCCCCGCCCCGGACCCGAGCGCCGCTTATAGGCAACCGTGCCGACATGGCAATCGCGGTACAATCCCCACGCTATGCCATGCCTTCCCGCAAACCCTATATGATCAGAAGACGTCTGTGAATTCAGCACCTTAAGGATGCTGGCTGCGATGGCGTGGCAGCCCGTCGGTCACTTAACCCACAGAGTTCTCCACAGGCTTCGCCGCCGCCAACACCTCGCTTCGCAACGCCGACTCCAAGCGCTGCATGAGCTCTTCACGGCCCACCCCAGCGGGAATTGGCTCGAGCAGGCGAATGTGGATCGTGCCGGGTCGCTTGCGGAACGCCCTGCGACTCCAACAGAAACCGGAATCGGTCACCGCGGGTACAACCGGCAAGCCGGTCCGCGTCGCCAGTGCCGCCACACCAGGATGCAATGGCAGCAGGACGCCGGGTTCGGCCCTGGTGCCCTCGGGGAAGATCACGATCTGGCGCTGTTCGCGCACGGCCCTGTCGGCCTCGCGCATCAGACCGCGCATCGCCGATGCGCCGCCCGCACGATCGACCGCGATCATGCCGGTCGATTGAACCAGGGGGCCAAACAGCGGGATCCGCAACAGCTCCTGCTTCAGCACGTAGCAACAGCGAGGCACCAGAACGAGCCATACGAACGTGTCGAACGCCGACTGGTGAGCCGAGGCGATCAGCATCGGGCCGCCGCCGCGTAGCTGCTCCTGGCCGGATACCTCCAGGCGAATGCCGCAGATCACGCGAAGTCCGCCGACCACGAC
>DATMND010000166.1:0-36621 GCA_035569235.1 Acetobacteraceae bacterium
CGTAGCTCCGTGAGTTGGACACAGGCCCGGCCGGACGCTCCCGCCACGCCCCCTCAGGATGGGGCGAAGCTGCGATGGTCGTTGCTTAT
Source organism: Acetobacteraceae bacterium (assembly GCA_035569235.1). Lineage (GTDB taxonomy): Bacteria > Pseudomonadota > Alphaproteobacteria > Acetobacterales > Acetobacteraceae > JAMXLO01. The sequence continues at coordinate 90 of DATMND010000166.1, forward strand.
GTGGGCGCGATCTGCGTTGTATTGGTGGACTCGATGAGGCTGGCGGTGAACGGGCCAATGCCGAGATTTGGTCCGACAACGCCCAGGTCGCTCTGCGCGGTCGTCTGCACGATCCGCGTGGCGCCGTTCTGCGACAATACGATGTTGTTCGCGATCAGGAAGCCCTGCGTTCCGCCTAGCTGGATGCCACAGGCAACGCCGAGCGCGCCAAGGTGGAAAATGTTGCCGGTGATCGACAACATCGTGAGCCATCGCGCCGCGCTATCGATGACCTGAACACCGATCGGCGCGATGCCTTCGACCTCAAACTGGTTATTGGCAATCAGCACGTTTAGCCAGGAGCCGGTCGAGGTCCGCGCGATGTAGATGCCGACCAGCATCGCGTTGCCCTCGAAACTGCATCCGACGACCTGGAAGTCGCTCGCTGCAACGCTGCCGGTGTAGGTCAACTGGATGCCATACGCGAAACCGTTGATCTTGCAATTCTCGACGCGCAGGCCGCCCGCGCTATAATACGTTATCCCGTGCGTTGGCGCGACAATCGGCACGGTGTTGAGCAGCGTCGTGTTGCAGATCGTACTATCTCCGGCGTCCGGATAAAGCAGGTCCTCCAGGTGGATCGCGGTCGCAATGGAGCTTTGGATCAGACATCCGTCGATGACGAAATATGATGCAAACGAGATCGATATGCCGGTATCGGCGCCCCAGACGTACAGGTTGACGAACCGTGCGCCGACGTTGTTGCCCATCAGCGCGATGCCGATCGCGGCGGGTAGCACGCCTGGCGCAAAGAAGATCCCAAAGTCGCGCAGAATGACGCTCGACGGCGTGTCGATGTTGATCGCGACAAAGCTGCCGTTGGGCGCGATGGTGCAAGTCTGCCGGCCGCAGCCGCCGATCGATATTTGCGTGGAGATCAACAGCGGGGCGCTGGTAACGTACGTGCCAGGCGGCAGATAGAGCGCACCCCCCGGTGTCGAATCGATGGCGTCCTGGAGGGCAGCAGTGTCGTCCGTGACGCCGTTCCCGGTTGCGCCGAACGCCTTGACGCTCGTCCAGCCTTGCAGCGCGACCTGCAACGCGGCGGGCAGCGTCGCGAGCGGATAGACCGCGACATTGCCCTCGCCGTCAAAGCCTATGATCGTGCTGGCCCGGCGCGCGATGTTCGGCAGCGCCATGGATGCGCCGTCGCCGACCGGCTCGACAACGGCGCGGCTGACGGTCTCGGCGATCTGCTGGATCTGCAATTCCAGCCGGTCATCCGATTGTTCGACGACCTGCGCCCAGAGCCCGGACTGATTGACGAACGTGTTGGGTTGCGTGTTTGGCGTCTCGCGCAGCAGCGTCAGCGACGTGCCCGCGGCGATCGGGAGGCCTCCCGGTGCATAGCTGAGCATTCCGCCTTGTGGTCCGCCGCCCGCGGTCGGCTGGCCGATGCCGGTCAGGGTGTATGCTGATGGCGGGATCGTGGTCTGATTGCCGGTTGCATCCGTGAACAGCACCACGGCATCCGACGCGGCGGGCATACAGAAGTTGTAGCTGAACGTGCTGGCAGCACCGTTCCCGAGCCATGTCACTTTGTTCGAGCCTGCGGACACGGTCACTGTGCGGGTGCTCCTTGCAACTGCGCGCGCGCCTGCGCCATCGCGGCCTTGCCGCTTTGTGCGATCTCGATCATCCGCCAGTATGCAGTATCGATCAGCTGGCGCTTCTGATCCGGCGGAATGTCGGGGTTCTTGTAAATGTCGCGGACCAGCGTCGATTGCATCTGGATTGCCTTGTGGATGCCATCCAACCGCACGAACGTCATCGGGCCGCCGGCCGCCTGGACGCGGCGCACCGCATCCATGTTGCCTTCCTTCGCCATGCCGATCAGCGTGTCATAGTAAATCTTGTTGTGCCCGTAATCGTCCTGGAAGTCCTGGATCGACTGCGCCGAGCTGCTCGGGGAGCGGACTACGAACGCGCGCACGAACGGGATATCGGCGAGCGTTGACTCCGGTTGGTTCGGCGGGTCGGGCACCACGCCGGCCTTGCGCAAGCCCGCGTCGGCGAGTTGCAGCGTGTACATGCCGAGGTTGCCGGTCCACGCGCGCAGGTAGTTCTCCAGCAGGATCGGCGATGACAGCGCACGCGCCACGCCGCCGGCCGCGCCTTGCTGCGTCTTTGCCTGTTCGACGCCGGGGAATGCGCCGAGCAACTGGCCGAGCGCCTTCGCGGTTTCGGTGGTGTATGGCGTGTATTGATACTCGGGCAGGTATTTCTCCATCTGGTCCGGCACCAGCGTGCGGTCGAAGAATGTGCTCCGATTGGCAAACTGCTCGATCACCGGCACGACGGCGTTTGGCACCAATGACGGCACCGAGACCGACTCCAGCGACTTGCCGAAATTGGCGAACGCGCCGGGGTTGTGATTGTAAAAGCCGTCAAGCGTGCGTTCGACGCCGGAGCCGAAGATCAGGCCCATGCCCCACGGTTTTGGAATGCGGAACGTCAGGCCGTTGTTGACCTGATAGCTGCCGTCCGGCATCTGCCGCCGCAGGTGCGGATCGTCCGGCTGCCCGGCAAAGTCCTGCGCCGTGGCGTCCTGCCAGCGATCGGTAGGGATTACCCAGAACGTGTCGCGCTGCCAGTCCGGCGCCTCCTTGTATCGCGGATCATCCTTGCCGTTCCACCACACCAGCGCGGACGGCAGCGAGATCGCGCCGGCTACCTTGATCGCGGTGGACATCGGCCGGTCGATGAACGAGCGCACGACACGCGAACTGTCCTGCAACGCGATGTTGGCGAAGGCGGAAACCGAGTTCCACGCCTGGACCTTGGCGCCCATCATCGACGCATCCACTGCAACATCGCGCGAGGCGAAGCCGGCCTCCTGGATTTGCGCCTTCGTCAGTTCGGTGCCCTCCGGTTGCCCGGCCAGCATTTCGTTCTTGGCCTTGATGAACGTGCCGATATGGGTGGCACTCTCGGCAAACTCGACGGCCATCTGCATCGGGTTGAGCAGGAATTTTCGCGCGACATCCATCGGCAGCGTCATGCCGGCCGCCCGCGCCTTCGCGAGCACCGACGCATCCGGGTTGCCGACCACGTTCCAGGCACGCTCCAGCATGCCGGTGCCGGCAAGTTGGTCGATCGAGGTCTGCATGTATTGCCGGTCCAGCGCGACCATCGAAACGTTCGCGGCGCCGGACTTCAGCCAGTCCTGGTAATCCTCGTCGCGCCGCGCGAGCGACAGAAAACCGCGCGCCATATCGACCGGATTGAAGAAGCCGGGATGCGTCACCGACGCGTACAGGAAATCGCGGATCGAATGGCGCAGCACGAAGTCGGGTTGCAGCACGGCGCCGGCCCGGAGCGTGCGCGAGAACGGGCGCAATATCTGTTCGATCATGCCCATCGACTGCGCATCGAGGCCCTTCATCGCCCGCGCCAGTTCAGGATCGACCTGCCAGGTTTCGGCCACGCCATCGCGGAACACGCGGATCTCACCGTCCTTTACCGGCGCCGAGCCGGCGATCATCGGCGCGAGGTCGTCGGCGCTTTCGACGCCGGCCGCGCGCAGCTCGGCGACGGTCGCGGCGGCTTCCAGCGGCGTCGGCGTTGCCGCGGCAGCGGCTTCGTCCGCGCCTTGCAGCATCGCCACCAGCTTCGTGCCGACCGCGTTCTTCTCGGCCATCTGCGTGAGCAGGTAGGTGTTGCGCACGATCGACTCGATCGGATCGATCACCTGCCGCTCGGAGCCGACCATGCCGTGGATCGGGTTGCGCGCCTGTAGGCTCGATCCAGCGGCGCGGATGCCGCCGCCTTCCACGTCATCCATCACGCGCTGAAACGGCACGTAGAGCTGGTTCGCCTCGCGCATTGCCGCATAGCCGGCACGGGAGAGCACGCCGGAGTCACGCAGATATTGTGCAACGCGATCCTGGAAATCGGTCAGGGCGGCGGCGGTGTCGCCGTATTGCGCGCGCCCGCTATCGAGCACCAGCTGCGCGGCGTCGAGGTCGAAGCCGGTCTTGATGCCGCGGCCTTCCAACTCCAGCGCGCGGCGGCTCGCGATGTAGGCGCGCAGGCCGTCAAGGTTCTCGGTGTGCGGCGCGAGGATGGCCTTCAGCGACGGGCCGGTGTTCTCGTATGTGTTGAAGTCGAACGTGCCGGCGCCGTCCAGCATGTGGTTGGCCTTGCCGGTGACGCCTGCCATCAGCCGCGCCAGCTTGTAGGCATTGTCGGCGGCGGCCACGTCGGCGCCCCCCGATGCCTCACTGACGGCCTGGCTGATCGGGAACAGCTTGTCGAACAGGTTGGTGTAGAGCCGGCCCCAGGACCAGCCGCGCGTCGGCGGGGTCTCGCCTACGCTGATGTGGGCAAGGATGCGCTCACGGGCGTCGGTGATGTCGGTTGGGGGTCCGCCGCCGGCTGGCTCACCGCCCGCCTCGCCGCCGCCTGTTGCAGCCCCAGGGCCACGTCCGCCTGGTCCACCGCCGTCCGCGCCGCCGCCCGCGCCGCCTCCGGCAGCTCCGGGTTGGCCGCCATCGCCCGCGCCTTGTCCCGCTGGACGAGAACCTTGCTCCTGCTGAAACTCACGCTCTAATTCCTCCAGCGTCCGCGGCGGCCCGAGCATAGCATCCACGTCGTCCGGGTGCCCATGCGCGATCAGCCATTGGCCGGTGACCCGCTCGGCTTCGTCATAGGCGCCCTGATGTGCATCCGCTGCCTTCGCCGCTTCTTCGGCCACCTGATCGGATGACAGCCGTTCCGCTACTTTATCAAAGAACTGCTCGCGAGTCATGTCCGTGGTATCGATGCCGTGCTCGGTCGCGAGGCGCACGATCTGCTCGTTCTGGCCGCGCGCTTCCTGGTAGGCTTCCAGCGCGCCCTGATCCTGCGACGAATACCGGTTGTTGCCCCGCAGGTCCTCGTCCAGCGCGTTGAGCAGGTCGTTGATCGGCGGGCGCGTCTCGCCGAACTCCGGGAAAAAACCGTGCTCCCAGGCTTGCAGCGCGGCATCGTCCTGCGTCAGCCCGTTGCGGTTAATCAGCCCCGGCCGGAAGCGTGCGCCGCCGAGTGTCGATGCGATGTCGCCGCCGGGGTCCTGGACGCCGCCCATGCGCTTAAGGAATGACGCCAGGCGTTCCGGCTCCGGCGGCTCGCGTTGCAGCGGGGACGCGTCGGGCGTGCCTGGTTCGGTTGGTGGCGCGGCGTCCGTTTCAGCGGCTTGCGGCTCAGCTGACGCTTCAGCGCGATCGGCTGCCTCTGCCGCGCGTCCGGGCTCGGCCGCCACCCTGGCTGCGTCAGCATCCGCCGCGGAGCGGTACGCGTCCGGCACCTCCTTGTCCGAGAGCAGATCCTGCGAGATCGTCACATCGTGCGCCGCGTCTGCGATCACCGCGGCAGGCGGAATGCCGGTGCGCGCGTAGAGCGAGCGCAGCTTGCCCGCACCCATGTCGGCGAACTTCAACCCGCCCAGCAGCACCGCCGCATCGAGGAAGTCGGACGCTGACGGCACCTGACCTTCGAGCCCCTTGCCGACCGTCGTCATCGTCGCGATCTCGGCCGCCGTCTTCGTTGCCGCCGTCACCGCGGGCGATGCGAGCGCCGGTAGCGCGGCTTCCAGCGCCGGGCCTGCCACTGCGCCCGCCGCGCCAGTTGCCGCGCCTGCGACGTAGCTCTTGGCGGTGTCGATCATGATTCCGGACGCGCGCGCCCAGAAATCCGGAAACGAGGTGAACTGGCCCTTTTCGTACGCGTCCATCAGTGTCGAACGCAGCGCGGTCGGCAGCGCGAATGCGCCGGCCGTCGCGGTGATCGCGGCGCCTGGCCCGGTCTCGGAACCGAGCGCGCCGCCCATCAGGAAGCCGGCACCCATCTCGGGGAGGTCGGCGACGGTCGATGCGACGTTGGCTGCGATCCTCGAGTACCACGGCGCGTCTTCGGCCAGCACCTTGTCGGGCACCTTGCCGCGCGCAATCAGCCCCGTGGCGGACATCTGCAAGCCGGCTTCCACCGCATCGCCGAACGACGTGACCGGCTTCGGCGCGGTCGCGAGGTTGGTGCTGATGTGCTGGCGTAGCGCGGTATCGTCAAACGGCGGCGGCGGGACGATGCCGTAATGTGCGTTGATCTCGTCCTGGCTGTAGCCTTGCGCTCGTGCGGCTGCCATGTCCGGCGCGAGCTGCGCGTTGATCTCCGCGTCGCTGTAGCCTTGCGCGCGTGCGTCATCTACTGCGCTCGGCATCCGGCCCTCCGCGATTCCAATGGCCGATTGGCCAGGACAGGCGTATGGTGCTGATCCGTAATGACGGGGACCTTCCGATGAAAGCGATTACAGCCGCCGCGCTCGGGTTGATGGTGCTAGCGGGCAGTGCGCCGGCACAGGTCCCAGCCGAACCGCAATCGCGGTTCGTGGTGACTACCGACCATGGTCAGGCGACGATATGCGAGCGGCGATCGTGGGAGGCGGATGCCTGGCGGGCACAACTCGCGAAATACGGCTTGACCGATCCTGGCCCCGACCTTTGCCCGCGCTCGTCTACATCGGCGGAATGACAACAGTCGATTCCGCGCCGCGTGGCGCCATCGGCGGCAGGACGGCGCCGATCGGCGGGCGCGTCCCGGCCGGTGTGTCGCGCGGCGCCAGCGGCAACGTAACCGGCGGCGGCTTGGCCGGCGTCTGCGCCGTCTTCATCCGCAGCGTGTATTCGCCGAGCGATTCCGGGATCGACTTCTGGTACTGCGATAGCGTCGCGGGGTTGCCGAAATAGTCCGGCTTGCTCGGGTTGAACAGGTCGTACGGGTCTTTGCCGGCCTTGCGGTATTCCGCGACCTTGGCCGCGATGTCCTGTTGCAGCCGGAAGAATTCGGTCCCGCCGGTCATGTCGAGCGTGCCCATCAGCGGGTTGGATTTTTCCACCGTGGGCTTAACCGCGGTGAGGAACCGCTGTTCGGTCTGGCCGAGCCGCTGGCCGTCATCCGTGCGCTTGTCGGCGAACTGCACGCGCAGGAAGCTGTAGTTCGCCGTCGAGAGCTTGCCCGCGTTGAACGCATCGTCGATCGGCTGCATGTCGGTGATCTTGTTCGGATCGCCGTCCGGCAGCGTCAGGCGCCGGTTGAGTTCCGTGGTGTTCTGATGCGACACGGCGGCAAGCGGCTCGCCCTTGATCGAGCGTTGCAGCATCTCGTTCGCCAGCGCGCGGAAGTGCTCCTTGTGCTGCACGTCCAGCGCGGCGTTGTTGTCAATCGTCGCGGCCGGGTCAAAGTGCGCCGGGTCGCGCATGATCTGCTGGTAGATATCGTCGCCGGCCTTTTCTTCGCCGTCGCGCTTGGCTTTGGCCGCGGCGACCGTATCTCGGGCGCGCAGCGTGTTGTCCTGTTCGATGCGCGTGTAGACCTGTTGCTCCATCGCGCGCTGCTTCACCGGATCATTGGGGAACAGCTCGGCCGCGTGATTGCGTGCGCGCTGCATCATATCGAGGTCGGATGGCGTGGCGTTGGATGGCGTGGGGAGAGGCGCTGGTGCGGATGTGGGCGTGTCTGCAACCGGAACCGCCGGCCCGCTGCCATCGGTCGGCACCAGCGCCTTTACCGGCTTGCCATCCGGCCCTTTGACGAATGTCTCGCGCATTGCCGGCGCTGTGGTGCCATCGGTCGGCACGCCCGGCCCGGCGAACTGTGTGCCGCCCGGCGTTGCGGCGGCGGCGGCTGGAGTGCCCTGAGCGCGAAATATCTGACCGTCGTGCGCCTGATACGTCTGGCCGTCTTTGGTGAATATTTCCCCTTCTTTGCGCGTGCCCCAATCCGCAGCGCCATTGGTTCCGGCGACGTTGGCGGGGTCGAACGTCGCCGCGGCTGGCCGGATGTTCGGGTCAGCGGCGGGACCACCTGGGGCGGGACCGCTCGGCACCGCGCCACCTGTCGGCAGCCCCATCTTGCCGGCGAACTTGGCGACATACTGCGACGTGGTATTGATGCCGTCGCTCTTGTCCTCGATCCACGGCGTCGGGCTGCCGGCCGGCGCGATGTTGCCAGGGCCGGAGAAATAGCCGACCGCGATGCGCTGTGCGTCGCCCGGGTACTTCTTCCACATGTCGTCGATGTAGCGGTGCGCCGCCGCCCTGCGATCGTCCTCGTTCGCGTAGCTCTCGCCGGGCAGCTTGTACTGGTTGAACGTGCCTTCGATGATCTGCGCGGTGCCGGTTGCACCTTTGGCACTGACGGCGCCCGGCCCGCTCGCCTCGGTGCCGATCAGCCCGTTGAATACCGTCGATGGCGTGACGCCGTGTGGGATGCCCGGCGCAGCCCTTGGCGGCCCGGTCCCGGCCGCCGGATTGGTGAATACGTCGTTGGCGCCCTTGGCAACGTCGGCAGCGTCGCTGTTCGCCTTGAACTCGCCGAGCAGGGTATGCGCCCGGTTCGCGTCGAATTTGTCCAGGTTCGCCTTTACGAACGCCTCACCGGCAACCGGGTCTGCGTTGCCCATGGCGACCGCACGCGCATCATAGAGCTTCTGCGTCACCGCCAGACGGGCGTTGGCGAACACGGCGTCGCCGGCCGGCGTGCCCTTCACCGCGCCTTCGCGCAGCGCGACGTCCGCATCGGAGCCTTGCAGCGCGTGCTCCAGGTCGTCCTGGAATTGCTGGTCATTGTTGTGGTTATTCGCGGCATCGCGCGCCGCTAGGTTGATGCGCGCCGTCTGCACTTCCGTGGCGTAGCGGTTGTACTCCTGCTCGGAATGCGAACCGATGCCGGACGCAGAATACATGTTGAGCCGGCGCGATGCCTCATCGAACCCGAGCTGCTGCATCGGGTTGGCAAGGCCGGTGCGGATGCCCGTCCGCGCGGTATCGAGTTCCTGGAGCACGCCGGGCCGCGCATCGACCGCCGCCTGGCCATGCAGCGAGTAATAGCCCGGCTTGCTCGGATCGTTCGGATCGCCATACAGCACGTCGTTGGTGTGCTTCTGGAAGTCGTTGAACGCATGATCGGTCGCGACGTTGTTGTACAGCGTCTGCCAGCCGACCGCCGCCTCGGTGCCAGTTGCTCCTGCTGCTTCGCCGGTCTTTCCCAGCTGCTGCGTTGCCGCGCCGATCTGCGCGCCGAACGCGCCGGGCTGCGCGTCGATGCGCTGGTAATCATCCGGCGCCTGCGTCGTCGGCGCGACCGTTGGTACGGGTGAGTACGGCACTGATGGCATCGTCTAAGCCGCCGGCACTTGCGGCGCGGGCGCCGCGTCCTGCATCGCCACGCACGCCCAGGTGCACTTCTCCGTCGTCGCCGCCGCGATTGCCGTCGCCGCGCAATCCGCCGCTGCCTCGGATGCGAACGGGCCGAGCACGATCGGAGTGGCACCGCCCGTGGCGCCGTACGTCGTGTTGAGAACGAACAGGACGAGGGTCCAGGCCGGGGTCATGGGTTGGTCGAAACGTTGGGCGCGCCGCTGCCGATCACGCCGACCTTGGTCAGATCCGAGAACTGCTTGCCCACGCTGGTTGCCCCGCCCAAGACCGAGGACACCGCGCCGATATCGCCGGCCGTCGCCGCGTTCGCGCCGGTCGCGGTGTCGAGCCCGGCCTGCGCGGTAAAGTTCGTGCTCTGGCTCCGATAGCCGTACGCCACGCGCGCCGCGTTGTTGCGGATGGTGTCCTGGTCGAGCTGGCCCACCTCTTTCTGCGAGGTCTGCACGTCGAGCGGTGAGCCCGAGCCCACGTCAACGCCGGACGATGCCTGCGCGGCGCGGATGGCGCCCATGCGCTCGGCCGTGCCCATTGCCGACTTCTCCGCCTGCGCGTTGCCGGCGGCGGTCGCGTAGGTGGCGTTCTGCTGGGCGATGATCGCGTTGTTGTTGGCGACCTGCGCCTGGTAGTCTGCCTGTTGCTGCGCGGCCTTGCCCTGCTCCATCGCGCCCATGGCGGACACGCCGGCACCGATTGCCGTCGCGGCTATCGACGCAATGCCGATTGCGAGCGGCGCCGCTATGAAGCAGACGGAGCAGTCGCCGAACCGGCCGGGGAGTTGGGAAAACCTCATCCGAGGCGCACCAGGCGCACGCCGGCCGCCTCGTCGCCGATCTCGAAGCCGAGCCACGCCAGCCAGCGCAGTGACTTCGGATAATCGCACGCGATCACGTTCGCGAGGATCGGAAACTGCCGCCGCAGGTCCGGCAGCCGCGCCCGCGACTCACGCAGGAAAAACCGCTTGTGCCGCCCCAGCCCCGGCTGCGACACCATCCACGGCAACGCGGTATCGCCGAGCATCGTGGAACTCGGGATGATCCCGCCGATGCACAGCGGTTCGTCGTCTTCCATCGCCGACCAGGCATAGGTTGAGGCGCGCACGCCGGTTCGGATCGCCGCTTCAGCGTCCGGGCACCCGAGTGCCGCGAACGCGGCGAGGTCGCGCGGCGTCATGCGCGCCACCAGCGCGGCGGGGTGCCATAGCTCCGGCCAGACGATGCGCGCGCTACCCGCCAAACGATACCTCGGAAATTACACTAAGGACTGTGGCCGGCACGGGATCATCGACTTGCAGCCAGAGTCTTCCCATTTGTTCAAACTGTTGATCCATGATGATGCGCTGTAGCCCCGTCACCAATGGCAGCGGGCCGCCGAGGTCCACGTTGCTGTTCCACTCTTTTACCGGAACCACCGTCGCTGGCGTGCGCCCGGCCTTCAGTCCGCGCGTGTCTTTGACGGATACCGTCACCGCACCGATCTTCTTCAGCTTGCCTTGCACCGTGCCGCCCGGCCCGCTGTCTCCGACGTCGAGGTTGAGCGTCTGCAACTGGCACTGATACGCGAGGCCGACCACCACGTTCGACGCGGGGTGATCGAGCGTCACCGTCCCGCCAACAACGCGCTGCTGCGGCAGTACGTTCCCATCGGCCAGGATCGCGACCAGCTTGCCGTCGAGATGATCGAGCCCGGAGATCGTCGTCACCGGCGCGGTGATCGTCCAGGCGCCGGCCGGCGCCTGCACCGGCTGGCCGCCCGGATCGTTCGGCAGCAGCGCAAACGGTGCGGTGATCGTCGCGGATACCGCGCCGCCCGCGACGAGACCCGTCACCGTCGCGCGCCCGCCGCTGCCACGGATCACCGAGCCGATATCACCGGCGCTGAACGCTCCGGGTCCGGTGAACACCACATCGGTCGCGCCGAGCGTATCCGCGCGGAAGCCGACGCCAAGCGGTATGCCGGGCGCACGCTGCGCCAGCGCCAGGCCGCAATCGACGCACCATGCTTTCTCGATGTCCGCCGCAATACCGAGCGCCGGGTTGCCGTCTAGCAGCGCGCGATCGGCCATGCGCTCAATGATGTAGGTCCAGGCACCATTGAGCACGCGCCGAACCACGAAATACGTGGCGTTCACGTTGCCTTCCGAGACCGTGCACACCGACTGGAACAGTCCCTGGCTGTCATGCCGGTGCCAAGCCATAACTTCCTGCGCGCGATTGATCGTGAGGCCGATCAGCGTGCCGTCGTCACGCACGCACCAGATGATCTTGTACGGCTCCTCGGCATCGGCCCATTCGCGGATCGTGCGGTTGGTGAACAGGTGATTGGAGAGCGTCGTCACATCGGTGCCGGTGTAGACGCTCGCATAGAGGTTGTATGTCAGATCGCGGATGATCGAGCCCTTGGCCTGGCCGAACAGCACGTCGTTTTCGCGCACGATCGGCGGCAGGTCGGAAAAGCCCGTGCTCACCTGCGGCTGCACGACGATGGATGCCGGCGAGATCGCCGCGGGAATGCCGCCGGGTCCGACGCCGCCGCCGGTCAGCAGATAGGCGCCCCCCGCCGTTCCCACGATCATGCCGGACGGCATCGGCACAAAGCACTTGATGCCATCGACCTGGACGGACGCGATGTTCACCGTGATCGCGTCGCCGGCCTGGACCGGCATCCCAACGTCGAAATTGTTGAAGCTGGCGATCTTCGACCCGTTGATCGTCGCCGGCTTTGATGTGCTGCCGCCGTACCATTGCCGCTGCACGAAATACGCCGTCACGCCGGGGTTGTTGCCGCCGTCAAACGGCCGCTTGTTCTGCGGCGGACCCTGCGTGAAATCCGGAATGCCGTTGCGATCGGTGTAGGTGAGCCCGGTCGATGATCCGACGAAGCCGAAGATGGAGCCGGGCGGCGCGGCGGAGTTCGGCACCTCCATGTTGCGGTATATGTTGTAAAGCGCGGGCGCGGCGCCGGTCGGCGCGACCCAGGTCAGGGTCATAAAAGCGTTGCCGTCGCTGGTCATTATCCGCGAGTTGCCGGGATTGTTGAACTGCGCGCCGGCCACGCTTTCCTCGCCGGTATCGGCCGCAACAGCGGTGATAACGTAGGTGTAGGCCGTGCTGCCCGCGTCGCCGGTTGCAGCGGTTTCCGAGCCGTGCGTCGGCGTCGCGACCCCGCCGGTTGGCGGCGGCTGGATGACGCCGAACGGTGCCGCGATCAGCACCCAGTTGGTGTCCGCAAACCGCTGCAACTGCATCGTCGTGTAACTGCGATGCACGAGCGTCATCACGTCGGCGGATTGCGTCATCTTGAGCAGCGGCAGGTCCGCGAGCGCGTAGGGTGAGGCGATGGTGTAGGGCACGCCACCGGAGAGGATCGGCACGCCGTTGCGGTAGAATGCGATATAGCCGTCGCCGAATTCGAGCGCGTAGCCCTGCGCCGTCGAGAACTGGAAATGGATCACGCGCGGCGGCAGGCCGGAGCCGTCGGAGGCGGAGGTTGCGACATAGCGGGTTCCGGCGCGCGTCGATGCGCCGCCGCGGTAGTCAACTTGCCAATTCCTGAGAGTCGCAGCGCCGGACTTATATTTGGACAAGTCCGTCCTGCCGTAGAGGCTCGGGCTTAACTCCCCCGCCGCGAATGATTGCTGCGGTATGCTCGGCATCAGACGCCGAACAGCGCGCCGTACGGATAGACGAAACCCGATTGCCCGCGCGCCATCGTGCGGATGCCGTGTGCCTGCCAGATCCAATCCGGCTCGTGCTGTATCACGGTCAGGCCCTCGTTGGCGTCGTTGGCGCGCGCAGCGAGGATGGTCTGATTGGCGAGGCCGTACATCTCTTTCGACAGCCCCTTGTCGCCGGTCAGTGTGTTCGCCAGCTTGCCGGCGAGTGCGGAGACCATCGCCTCGGTGAATGACGGGTCCCAGATGTCCTCGACCGTGACGTCGCGCAGATAACACAGAATGCCCTGGTCGAGATTGGCGAGGATACACGTGAGCGGACTGCCGGTGTGGTCCTTGTCCGTCGTCACCTGGAAACGCACGCCGGGCATTTCCCAGAACGGCAGCGCGGTTGCGAGCGCCGAGCCCGTGGGGAAGATCGGCGCGCCGCCGCCTGATGGTGCAGAATAGTTCGGCACGACCTTGCGGGCGCGCAGGCAGTCGGCGGGGTAGGCGTATTCGTACGACCAGCCGGGCGGCGGGTAAGCGTTCGACCACACGCCCGAGGTGGGAAAAGCCGGCGTCTCGACGGTGCCGGGTGCCGACTTCAGCAGCGCCAGCGTCGCGGTCGCGGTGCAGAAATTCCACGGCGCGGCGCGGATGCACTCCTGCCGCGCGGCGTCGTAGACGAGGCTGGCGTTGTTCGACTCGTTGCTGCCTTCGTCCATGCTGGCGATGGTCGAGCGGGTGCCGAGGGCTTGCAGGGCGCGGTTGGTTATGTCAACGCGTGAGGTCAAATCAATAGTCCATGTACCAGGACGTATTCGCCGTTCTGTAGTGCCAGGCGTGCCCCTGCGTCGTGCCGCAGGTTGTGCTCGTGCCCTTCATCGACTGCCCCGCGTTCGGCGACACGGTGAGCGTCGTAACTGCGGTGCCGCATTGTAATTGGACTGGTTGGCCGTCAATCGGCGCGGGCGGCATCGTCAGAGCAAAGGTCGCATTGACCCCATCGAGGACGACGCGCGATTGGTTGCTGCCAACTGTGCTTGATGCGCCGGACGCTACCACCAACTCCGACTGGTCGGCGAGCGGCAAGGACAACTGCGATTGTCCGTTGGACGTGAAGGCCGCATTCTGGTTGGTGGCGTTCAGCAGTTGCAAAGCGCCGGTGTCGTTTGTGGCGCTGCTGCCGAACATCTTTGCCACGGCGTTCGTACCGTTGTTTATATAGAAACCGTCGAACTGCTTGGCCGACCGGACAGTAACGGAACCCGGCATGCTGGCGCTGCCGGTCCCGTTGAAGATGCTGGTAGCCGAATTGCTGACCGCTACAATCGACTCGTCGCCGGCATCGAACCGCGTCACGGCATCGGCGTAGAATTTGCCCGTGTTCCCGGCCACGAAGTTGATGTTGTTCAGCGCGCGTGTCGTGCCGCCGGTCGGAATGCTGGCCGGATCATCAAACCGGCAGGACGCGCAATAGACGCTGCCCGTGTTCGTGGCCGAGTATCGGATGTTGCTCCACGTGTTGTTCGCCGCAGTGCTCGGCCAGCGAAAGCGCGTCATCGAGAAGTCTACCGGCTGGCCCCCCGCGTTGTTGACGAACACGCCGTTCGTCCCGGTCTCGTCGATGAAACAGGACACGCACGAGAAGTCGGAACCGAACAGGTTGATATCGTTACCGGCCGCGACAAACAGGTCCGTGAACATGAACCGGACGTTGATGCAGCCGGACAACAGGATGTTGTCGCCGCCCGCGCCATAGATTGGGCCTCCGATCCACTTGAAGTCTGTGCCGCTGTTGCAGTTGAGCCCGTCGCCGCCGGGGTAGGAGCATTCGGTGTCATAGGCGCGGACCAGCATCCGACCGGAACCGCCGCCCGAGAGGTCATGATGAACGCAATCGCCCGGAACGCTGTTGATTTGGACGTGCTGGAGAATGACGCGCTGGGTCGAGAGCGTGGGGGATAGCGAGCCGTTGAGCGCAAACCCGTGCGCCACACCTTGCCCCGGCACGTCTGCCCGCGCCGAGCTCATCACCTGGAGATCGGCGATATACACGTCCGCCATGGCGCTGGTATCGGTCCAGTCGGCGGCGGTGATCTGGGCGCTGAATGCTGGCGACGTGGAACCGGAAGCCAGCGCAATGATGGTGTTCTTCTGGCCGGCGCCCCGGATGACGACCGGGGCGTGGATGACAACGCCAGTGATCTTGCACTTGTGGCTCGCGCCGCCGCCGGGGAGTACGAGCGCGCGGGCTGTGTGGTTGGCGTCTGCCGCGACGATCGCCGCCTGGAGTGCCGCTGTGTCGTCAGTGCCGTCGTTGCCCGTGGTGCTGTTGCACTTCATGCCCCCAGCGTATTGCGGGTCGGTGGCGTCGATCGCCGAGCGCGTGCTTATCGAGCCAACTGTCTGCGCCCACGCCGGCGCGCAGCACAGCAGCAGCGCGGGAAGCGCGGCTAGACGACGCACAGAAAATCCCCGTTTCGCCAGAGCGCGCCAGGCGGCAGCCCGGCCGGAGAAGTCGGCAATCCAGGGAACGGGCCGCTATAGGCCAGGATGAGCGACGCAAGCTGCGCCGTGGTTATGCTGGTCGCGTAGGCTGAACCCACATCTATGCGGATCAGTTCGGTGCCGTCGAGCGGCTGCGTCCACAACTCGGGCGGGAAGACAAAGCCGGCGGGGGGAAGGCTCATTGGAGCGCCACCGTTCCCGTCTTCCAGTAGTTCGAGATCGTGTTGCCAGGGCCGCCGATGTTGGCACCACCACAGGCAAACGCCGCGTAGGTTGTCGGTGTGAACGTCGCGAGGTCAGTCACCATTTCCGGCGTCTGATCGTAGGCCCACACGAGCAGGCCAAATCCAGCCGTTTTCACCGCATTCAACAGATTCGTGACATACGTTGCGGTATCGGTGGAACACGAAAGTTGCGAGGCCATATTCCATTCGCCGATCTGGACCGGCTGTGAACCGGACAGGCTCGACCAATTCGTAACCCAGGTTGCAGGGTCAGGCAGGTAAAGGTGGATCGAGTAAATGATGGCTCGACGGGGGTCGGCGAGGCCCGACTTGTTTGACAGGTTGAGCGTATTGCCCGTTTCGGTTCTCCCAGTAGATAGTGAATGCGTGGTCGGAAGCAGAGTCAGAGTGCAACCTGAGCCGTGGCCGCCGGTCGTTGCCGCTGGGCTTGGTGGGAGATAGAATGCGCCCGGATAATAGGACCCTTTGTTTTTAAGGGTCACAGTCACGCAGCCACCGCCGCCATCGATCGTGGCTACGGAGTACGTAGCGGCATACCCGTAGACGCCTCCCACGGCGGTCAGCACATCACCGACGACGTATCCGCTGCCAGCCACCGCCGGTGTTGCGCCCGTCATGTAAAAAGCGTCAATCATCGCCTCGACGACAACAGCGTTGTTCGCCCCCCATGAGCGCAGCATATCCACGATCGGCTGGTGCTGTGCCTGCCAGGTCCACCAGGACTGGGGGATGCTGTCCGACTCTGCGAGCGGTTCATTTGCGATGTCAGGCATAACGCCCTGATCGCAGGCAAATAGCGGCATGAGCGCCCGCCACGCTCGCCACGTGACAGGTCCGGGGCCGTCTGGCGTGCCGAGGTTGGCCGTGTCCACGTGCAACCAGAACATGGTCGGCTGCACGACAAAGCCGTTGTCCCGTAAAGTGCTGATTGCAGCTTTGACGTGCGCGAGATAGGCAGCGTCGAACACCGGAGATTGAGGATCAGCGTATGCCTGTTGCACCTGGACGCGCACCATGTCTGCGCCGGTTGCCTTGATATTCGCGATCTCGGCCGGACCCCATGCTACGATAGCCGCCACGAACGCTGGGTCGGTAGCGTTGTAGGCGTTGGTGCCCTGTGCGCCGAGCACCGTGACGCCCTTGGCCTGCCACGGCACGCCATCGCGCAGGATCGCGGCACCGCTCACCGTGATGTTGCCGGTTGCCCTCGATGGTCCCGCGCAATAGGCGTTGGCCGCGCCGCATAGCGCCAGAGACAGCAACGCCGATGTGATCAGTATTCTCATGGCGACGTGCCGAATAAGACGTTTACCGCGACTTCGTTGGCGCCCGTCGCTGTTGCGTCGGCATCAGCAAACCCTGTGGTGATCGTTATGCCGATGCCCTGTCCCACAAAGACGCCACGGTCGAGAGTGAACTGAGTGCATGGCGACGAACCCGCGGCGAGAGCCGGCACAGCGACTGTAAATATCGGCGTGCCGGCTCCGGCGGTGGGCGTGCCATTGGTGTTGTAGAGATGGACATACCTAGCTGCGGCATTCGTGTTGCAGGCGAATACGCCATAAATAAATGCCGGTGTGCCGCTGACCGGCGTGGCATTGGTTCCCGCCGCACTCATTATGCGCACGTTACTGGACGGCGATTTCAGCGAGTGAATCGTCGTCTGCTTCGGGACAAAACGCCCAACTGCGGTGACATTAATCGTGCCGGATGTTACCGGATTGGCGTTGATACGAAAGTATAGCGCCTGCACCGAGCATGTGACGGCGCTGCTCGCGGTTGACGAAAGGACTGAAGCGGACAGTGAGATATTGGCGTTGGCATTATCGGTCAGGCAGCGAGTAGTCGTCCATGGTCCGGTATTGGTCGGCCCCTCCTGGTACGTCAGCGTGCCGACGCCGGATGAGAAGTCCGGGGTGATTTCGATGGAGCCGAAGCCGGTCGTCGCGAAGGTGAGAGTCTGGCCTCCCGTCGTAAATGCCGCGGTATAGGTCTGATCGCCGCCCACATCGGCATCAGGGGGCGTGAGGGTCCAAGGGCCTTGTTGAAGCACCGCTACGGAATTCGGACCCGCGGCCGGCGTATTGAAGTTCGGCCCCTGCGCCAGCGCAGGCGCGGCCAGCGCCAGCAGCAGCGCGAGGACGATGCGTATCATCGCGACAGGCCGCCCGACCACATAAAGTCGGACGATTGCGAAATGCGGTAGTTCACCGTGCCGGACGTGTACGCCGTACAATTCAGCCGATACCCGACCGTATGCTCCACCTCGGTCCAAGTCCCGGAGAACGGCACCGTCCAAGCGAGCACGGCGCCGGCCGTGTTGCCGCTCACCGGCAGCCATGTGGTGCCGCCGTCGAAAGTGCGCTCCAACTGCGCGCTCCCGACGAACGTGCCCCACAGCGACACGTTGAACGAACCGTACGCGATCGCGGCCGGGCTTTGTCCGGTAGCGCCGAACGTACCCGCGATCAGCAGGCCGCCCGTTACGGCGGAGTCTGCGCCGCCGTTGATTGGCTGGCCCATGCGTTGCTCCTCAGTTGCCCGTCGCCTGTTCCTCGCTCCAGGTGAACCGCACCGAGAACAGGATGCCGCCCGGCAGTGCGGCGCCGTTGCCGTTCAACGCGATCTGCTGCGCCGCCGTGCGCAACACCGGCGCCTTGTCGTTCTGCACGCCGAATTCCCACACCAGCGGATAGGACGAGCCGGCGCCGGCCAGGATCGGCCCGCATGCACGCCCCGCCGCGATGATGCCCAGCGACGTGCCGGGGGTCGGCGCGACGGTGTAGGCGGCCAATGCGCACGCTGCCGCGGCATCAGCCGGATCAGCCGACACCGCGACCGGCACCGTAGCTGTGCCGCCGGTGTTCGCTATCGAGTTGAAGCGCAGCGCCAGCTCCATTGCCGCCGCCGCGGTCGCGCCGATCCACACCTCGACCATCAGCAGCCGCGCCACGACAAGCGGCGAGCCGGTGAGGGTAAAGAAGTCCTGCGGCGTGGCCGGCGGTGCAAGTGCAAGAATGCCGCCGCGATAGGTCGGCTTGCGGCCCTCGATGTCGGCGTACTGCTGGCCGTAGGTATTGACGCCGCCGACGCCGGGACCGCCGGCCGCGTCGGTCAGGAACGTGTAGCCCGGCGGGACATACCGCTGTGAAGATGGCAGCGCCATGTTATGCAGCCCTCCGGTTAGCCTGCGCGGGTGGGGCGAGCGATGCCACGAGCTGCGCGAGCTTGGTCATTGCGTCGGTGAGCGCGTCCATGCGCCCATCGTTCGGCGCAGCAGACGGAGCGACGGGCTTCCCCGCCGCCTCCGCCGCCATGCGTTCGAGCATCGCCAGCGTGGCGGTCTCGAACGTAGCGGCAACCATCGGATCGCGGCCGAGCGGCAGCGAGCGCGTGGGATCTAGCGATGCGTTCGGTCGGAGCTTCCAATACGCCGCGGCCTTTTCCTTAGCAGGGTCGTCGAGCGGTTCGAGGTGTGGACCGAAGACGATGTGATCGCCTTCGATCTCAGTCTCGAACGGGAGCAGTTCGTTGATCTGCGCTCGCACGCCATAGGCACGGGCCGCGGCCTGGTCGGCGCCGAGTTCCAGACGCACGATTGTCGGATCACGGGCCATGTATGCACCGTTTTCCGCGATGATTTTGTACTTCATCGCGCTACGCCCCCGCCGGCCACGTGAAGCCCGGCTTCATCAGCGTAGGCTTCTCGGCATCGATGACGATCCCTGCCCAGATAGAGCCGGCGGTCATCGTCGCCGAGCAGGTGTAGAGCAGCTGCAAGAATCTCGGCAGCACGATCGGCCCGGTGAACGATGCCGGCGCCAGCGTCGCCGACGTTGCAGCGGCGGTGGACAGCACGAGCGACGTGGTGCCGCCGCCGGTCACAACCGTGGTGCCCGGAACCACGTTCGGCGAGTTGACCTGCATCCCGTCGAGGATGCCGGTGCCGGATGCGACGGTTGCCGCGGTGCTTGTCGCCGCGGTGGTCATTGTCGTGTTGACCACGGGCAGCGGCATTTCCGAGAGGATCGTCAGATCCTGCTTGTATGGCCGGTTGCCGACGCCGAGCTGGCCGAGCGGAATCGGCGGCGTGGTGTCGATCGTCTGGAACGTGCCGGCGACGCCGCCGTTGTCCGGGGCGGCCTGCAACGCGATCGTCAGCGTCGCCGTGGGCGTGGCCGACGCGAATGACGTCATGCAGTGCGCGACGAGCACCGGCGACGGATAGTCGAGGATGCCGATGTCGCGTGCGTTAGGCCCGATGTCGATCGAGTTCGTCGATACCGCGCCGGTGGTGGTGATTGCCTGTCCCGAGGTGCCAAGCTGCGCACCGCTGAAGACCAACTGACCATCAGTTATCATTATACGATCCTCGCTTCGGTGCTCAAAACCTGGTCCACGGTTCGGAACGGCAGACCGCAATAACTGAGGATGGGTTTACCATCCACGTTATCGTAATTGAGCAGCAGGTTAGGCTTGCTGTGAACCTGGATGCGGAGCCACGTCCGCACGATCCGGTTGGCATACAGCACCGACCGATCGCCCGTCGCCACGGTGCCGCTTGGCGTGGTAACGCTGGTCGTGGATGCTGCGGACGACATCAGCCGTGGCGGACGCTCCAGCATGCGGTCCAGCGCGTTGATGATGTTCGGCGCCTGCGTGCCGGAGAGCGTCGTCACGTCGATGTTTCCCGCGCGTACCTGGAAACGCCAATCGGCGATGAACAGGCCGGCTTCCCATTTGAAGTGCGAGCGATACGCCTGATACCAGCCGAGCGATGCGTCCTGTACCGGCCACTCGCCCATGTCCACATGCTGCACGCCGGCTTTCTTGCCCTTGGGGAAAATGCCGTGGCATGTGTCCTGCGACCATGACGTGAGCCACAGCGATGTGTTGGTCGAGCCCACGCCGCCCATGTCGAGCACGTTGTTTGCCGTTTGCGCGTTCGCCAGCGTCACCGTCGAGTAGTACGGCGCAAGCCCGGTGAACGTGGCCGGCGCGGTCGGGGCATAACCATAGAACAGCAGCCCGGCCATGTACTGCGACATGCCCTCGAAGAAGCCCTTGTCCTGATTGAGCCGGAAGCCAGCGGTGTTGCCGTTGAGGTCCGCGAGATCCTTGTCGATCAGCGAGTACGCCTCGAAGTTGCCGCAGGTCGCGGAGATTACTGCGGACGTCGCCTTCGCGTTCGGCACGCCCACATTCATCGGGCGCGGAGTGGGCGATGGCAGCGACGTGCGAACCGTGCCGCGATGGCCGGTCACAAGGTTGCCTTCAAGCCACACCATGTCGTCGAGGATTTCGTTTGCCTGCGACAGCAAATCGATGATGACGGGGGTCCTCCCGTCCGGGTCCTGCTCCTGCGCCCAATCCGCGAGCGTGTAGGAGGTTGCGCCAAGTACTGCCATTGAGTGTTAGCCTATCGGTTGCCCGGTCCTTGCTGACCGGAGGCCGCGCCGTTTGGCTGGCCCATTGTGGGATACATGAGCGCAGCGCGATCGACCGGGCCGCGCGCCGGGGAGCCGGATACAAATCCGCCCTCGGTATGCGCCGCTGCGATCTTCGCGATGGCTCGCACGATTGCGGGGTTGTTGCCCGCGCCGGTCAGCAGGAGAGCCTCGTTGAGGGCCTTGCGTTCCGGTGTGTTGATGTGCCCGACGTAATCGTCGAACAGTTTCGCGACGGTCACTTTCATGCCGTCGAACTTCGCGCCGCCGATTGCCGGATCGGCCTTGATCTCGGCAGCCCACTTGTCGTTGGTATCGACCCAGTTCTGCCAGGTCGCCTCACCGGCCGCCTTCGCATCGGCCGCCATGCGCTCGCCGACCGCCGTCACCAGCGCCTGCGCCTGGTCCTGCGGCAGCCCCAGTTTCGACGCGGCATCGGCGAACGTGGTGAATGCCGCCGAGTCCTTGGTGATGCCGTCCGGCAGTGTGAAATCGGTGTAGACGGTGGGGGTAATGGGAACATCGCCGGCAGGCTTTGCGGGGTCGGCTGCGGCTGGTGCTGCGGGATCGACAACCGGGGCGTCGCCGATCAGCGGCGTGCCGAGCGCGGGTAGCGTGGCAGCGGCCGCTGGCGTCGCGGCCGGTGTCGTGCTGGGGACGGCTGGCGTGGCTTCAGGCGCAGCCGTGGTGGCCGGCGCTGGTGCGTCGGTTGTCGTTCCAGACATCAGTATCTCCGGTGATGCGCGGGCGTCAGTCGCCCGGCGCGTTTTCCTTCAGCATCGTGACATATTGATCCGGCGCGCACCGCAGTAGGTCGTTGGTGATCGACTGCACCCACTCCCGATGCGCCGCATTCCGCGCGAGTTGCAGCGCGTCCATCGGCGAGCCGGGGGGAAAATCATGTGCCCGGAACGCACCGGCCGCCGCAAGCCAGCGATAGAGCACCGCCCGCACGTCCGCGACCAACATCATCTCGTGCAGCGTGTTGAGGTAGGCACGTTCGGCGAGCCGCTGCTTGCGGCGCGCTGCGATTGCGGCGTCGAAATCTGATGCGTCGGCGTGCGTCTCGCGATCTTCAGGTTGCAGCGGCGCAAGGCCGTGCATCTGCCGTGCTTCGGCGAGCCATGGCGGGTCGGGTTCGGGTTCGTCGCTCATTCCGGCGGATCGGGTAGCGGCATCCAATGCGTTACGATAGACCCTGACCGCGAGCGAAGGTTGCCGATCGGATCATCCGGCGATTTGCCTGACCAGCGCGCGATGTCCCATCGGTATTCCGGCGCTGGGCTCCATGGACCGCGATCCATTACGCGCGCTAGGAACTCGGTCCCGTCGCGCGGCGCGGTCTCTCTTGGTTGCATGCTCATCGCAACAACGGGCGCCCCAGCGGCACGATGCCGAGTAGCAGGTTGACCACGATCAGCAAGAGGATCAGCAGCAGCACCAGCTGGATGATCAGCGGGAATGGTGGCGGAAGCGGCAATAGCGTGATGATGTAGTACACGATCGCGAAGACGATCAGGATGACCAGCAACTCGATCAGCAACGAGATCACCGCGTCAGACCGGCGCGAAGTTGATCGGCTTCACCGCGAACGCGCCATCGGCCGGCGCCAGCGGATCGTCCGGTGCATCCTTCGCGGACTTCTCCGGCTTGACCGTGGCCGGGATGTTCACCTGCACCGGCCCGCGGTGATGCGTCATGCCGTGCAGCGCCGCGACCAGCTTCGTCTTCACTTCGCCGGGCACGTCATGCAGCGTCTTCTCGACGTAGGTTGCCGCGTGGTAGCGATCTTGCGCGTGGAACTCGACCGGCGCTGGTGCGTCGGCCTTGGTGTCGGTTTTGCCTTTGCTCGTGTCGCTCATTGTGGTGCTCCTGGTTGCTGTCCGCCGCCGCCGCCCATGCCTAACATGGCATCGAGCGCAGTGCCTCCCTGTCCCACTGGCGTTTGCGAGAGCGTCTGCGCCCCCTGTACTCCCGCCGCCGTCACCTGCGCCATCTGCTGCTGCTGCTGCGCCTGCGCGCGCTGCTGCCTGATCTGCGCCACCGCATCGCTGGCGCGGATCACCTTGGCCGATACGCCCATCTGATCGGCGTATTCCTCGATCATCTCGTCGATGTCGATGTTGTCCATGGCGCTCGGATCAACCGCATTCAGCCGGCCGACAAAGCCAGCGACCTGCTCGATCGCGCCGGTGCTCGCCGCGCGCTGAACCTGCGCCAGTATCGACTCGTATTGCACCACAAGCGCGATGCCGTGGATCTCCGGCGGGGCCGGCGGGATCAGCCCGCGCCGGTTCATAATCGCAAACACGCGGTCGAGGTCGGGGCCGAGCGACTCGCGCTGGTTGCGCTCGATGACCGGCCCCAACTCCATCATCTGTTCCGCCTTGCGCTCGGCCACCTCATACGCGGTCTGCACCTTGTCCATGCTTTCCAGCATCTTGAATACGCGCACGAAATAACAATCCTCGATCTGCTGACGAACATCCTGGATATCCTCCATCATGTCGTGCAGATCGATCTTCACCTCGTAGACCGGCGCGATGCCGGAATTCGCCGCGCTCATGTCGGTGACATAGGTCACGCCGCCGGGGATCGTCACCGCCGGCTCGTTCTTCATGTTCACGTGCGCCTTGAGCGGCGGATTCACGTTCTTGTCGATGCCCTGCGCTTTTCTCCGCTGTTCAAGCTGGAGCTGCTTAATGAGCCCGAGCGCGTTCATGCCGGGGCAGTCGGTGCCGTATGCGTCGTTGCCGGAGAGGCCCCAGCGCGGACACGAAAACGGCTGCTCATGGTAGCCGCGCAGCCGGAGCACCTTGTTGCCGACGCTGCCCGATTCCCAGTACGTCTCGCGCCACTTGAAGCGCGACGGCAGGAGACGCCCGGCCCACTCATCCTCGTTTGGCTCGATCAGGTGGTTGACCCGGATCTCCTGCGCCAGCGACGCGCCGCCCTGCTTGAACATGCGCGATACATTGTCGCTCACGTTGTCGGCGCCGAACTCTTGCACGAGCTGCGTCACGGTCTGCACGTACTCGCGCGCCATTCCGCCAACCGCCCGTCGCGCATCGCTCCATACGAAATACTCGCCCGCGCACGGCACGTAGCAACGAATAATGTCGGCGTCGTCCTCGTTTATCATCATCGGCGAGGTCGCGAAGTCGGAGAGGTCCGCATACTGCTGGTGCTTGCTGGTGTAGTAGTTGGAATTCTGCAAAACACGCATCACGCGCTTGACTACTTCGTCCAGCCACAGCTTCACCGGCGTTCCGTCCGCCGCGTCGAAGTCCGGGACCTGGAACTTGAACCATGGGCGCGCGGGCGATGCCTGCCCGGCGTAGAGACCGGCAGAACAGATGTTCGATGCCTTGGTGCCGGTCGGGTCGATGATGTTCTGGTTCATCGGCGCGCCGCGCGATAGCTCGTTTGGCGTCGCGAGCCACACATAGCGGCGCGGGCGCGTGTACGTCGCGATCTCGCGCCAGTGTATCCAGAACGAATACCGCTTGGTGCGTTCGGCGGTGAGCCGCCCGTCAAGGTGCTGCCTAAGCTTCTGCACCGCGGCGCCCATGGTCTGCGCCTCGGAATAGCCGGGGTCGGCGGCGGTCGCGGATTGCGGCTGGCGTGCCATCAGTCGGGCAGCACGTTCGGCACTTCGCGCCACTCGGTCTCTAGCCCGCGCTCGAATAGTTGCTGCAACCGGGGCGCGCCATTAATGCCATCCGGCCAATACCAACGGAGCTGCGGCGTTGGCTTCCAGTAGCTTTCCTTGGTGAGCGGCCGGTCGTTCGACATGCTATTGGCCCGTCAACTGCTTGCCCGTGGACGCGCCGGTGCTCGGCACGCCCTGACCGGATGTCAGTATGGTGCCGGCGAGCCCGCGCGCTGCGGCCTGGCTGGCGGCGAACGATGCGCCGGCCGCGGCCACGTCCTTGCTCGACAGCTGCGGAGGCAGCGGGGGCGGGGGTGGGACAGGCGGGGGTGGCGCTGGTGCTTTTGGGCCGCCGATGGCAACCTCCTGTGATATAGGTTTTCGATGTCAGACGAACCGCAGCGCCGAACTGGAATGAGGCTCATCGCCACGCTGCCAGCGGGTGCAAAATGGCGGATGCTTCCAAACGGCAGCGTTGTCGTGATCCCGAGCGGCGACGAACAGCCCTATTTGATTGATCGTCTAGGTAATAGACACACGCTGCCATGGTTGCCGGACCAGCCGCCCGACTAACCGCGTCCTTTCTTCGGATGCGCGGGGTAGAGCCGCTTGGCCTTGTCCGCCGCGGCAAAGTCCTTGCCGACCTTGACCGGAATTCCGACCTTGCTTGCGAACGCCGGATTGTGTGCTACCGCCAACATGGTCCGGTGCTGTTTGGCTGAAACGCTCGGCATCAGCTGCTCATCCTCACCGTGATCGCGTGGCTCATGGCCGAGTGCCGCAGCTGCTCGATCCGATAGCGCAGCCGGTCCATCAGCTCGCATACCTGCGTGCAGACCGCCGACGTACGCACCGTCCACACCGCGCTGCTGGCGTTGTGCACCAGCGCGACGACGGCGCACCAGCGCGTGTCGAGATGCTCCGCGCCGATCGTCTCGGCGGCGTCGGACGCATTGCGCAGCGCCTCGGCGAGGTCCGAGCGCGCGGTCGGCAGCATGATGACGCACACCGCGTCGTTGGGTTTGTCCAGCATCCGGCCGAGCCGCGTCGCGTGTACCTTGGCGCGGCTCAGGTGCGCGTGGCAGGCGTCGAGGGCTTCGGTTGCCGTGGACATCAGTAGCCTCGGGGTTGCTGCAAGTTGAATTCGGCGAACGGATCGTATTCTCCGCGCGACTCAGGCTGTGCGATGAACCCGAGCCGTCCCGCGTCGTGCGCGGCGCGGGGCATCACCGGATAGGCGAACGTCAGAGCGAGCGCATCCGCGCAGTCGGGCGATGATAGCCCGCGCAGCTTGATATCGCGTTTACGTTCCAACTGGATTGAGTCGCGGCCATCTTTGACGATGAAGGCGTACTGCGTTCCGGTCATGTCGGCGCGCACCTCGGGATCGTCCGGTATCGAGCCGCCGCCCAGCCACTCGCGCATGTTGCCCCAGATTTCGGCTCTTTTGTTGGCATAGGCTGGCCGCTCCTCCGTCATACTCACCCGGTCGGACTTCGCGCCGAACTGCACTTCGACCACGGCGACATTCAATTGCCGCAGCCGATCGACCACACCGCCGCCGACACCGCCGCCGTCCACGAAGACTGCGTTCGCGTGCCATTCCGTTACGCACTCGGCCACGCGCCCGGCGAGTTGCATCGTGTCCACGCCGCGCATCTTGATCGGCGGTATCGTCCGCGCGTCGCGTCCCTTGCGCGCCCAGATCACGGATTGATCGTCGCCGAACCGCGCGACGTCCACGCCGATGATAAGCGGATCGGTGACCAGCGCCACCGGCTCGCGGTTGCATGCGGCTTCGACCAGATCGGAGCCGATGAACTGCATCGAGCCCGAGCGCGGGAACAGGCCGCGCACGCGGACGCGGACAAAATCGTGATCCTCACCATAAAGCCGCACCCATTCGGCGAACAGCGGCACGTTGGTGCCCGGCACGGTGCGGCTGTCGATCTGCTTGCCGTGCCAGCGGTACTTCTCGCGGCCGAAGCACTCGAAAAAACGTCCGGTCGGCTCGGTCGGATTGCCGATCACAAGCCAGATTATTTCCGTGTTCGCGTCGGTTAACGATCCCTCGCTGGTTGCCCACACCGGATCAGCGATGCCAGACGCCTCCTCGTATAACAGGACTATACGGCGGCTGGCGTTGTGCAGCCCCTGGAATGCGACCAGGTTGTGCTCTGACCAAGTGACTGCATCGCAGCGCCAGTTGCGCTCGTGACCCGGCACGCGGCTTTCGATCGAGAGACCCTGTACCTTGAACATCGCCAGGTTGATCGCGCGGCGAGTCCACTTGACGATTTCGGGCCAAGTGCGCGTGCGTAACTGCTGTTCGGTGTTCGCCGTCACCATCGCGCGGGCGTCAACCATTGTCGAGATGGCCCACCATGCGAGCCACGCCAGCAGCGCCGACTTGCCGGGGCCGTGGCCGCTTGCGATGGCCTTCAGCACCGGCATCATCGCCGCGCCCGGTTCGTAGCCGGCGTTCAGGCGCTCGCCGATGTCGCGCAACACGTCGGCCTGCCACTCGCGCGGGCCGACGATGCCTTCCAGCTCGCCCGGCTCGCCCCATGGATAGCACGCACGCACGAAGCCGAGCGGATCGAGTTGATAGTCGGCGAGCATCGCGCCGAATTGTGCGAATTCGTCAGCCAACCGCCTTTTTCCGTCGCTGTTCCATCATCGCCAGCAGCTTGCCGAAGCCGAGGTCCACAGCGCCGCTTACCTCAACCGTTTCCTTCCACCCCATGCGCGCCTGCGTCCACCATTGCGCCGCGCGGACCTCCGGCTTGATCTCGGATTGCGCGTGGTACTGCACGCCGCCGATGACCTGCGCCGGACGTGCGCGCTGGCCGACCGCCATTTTGTGCAGCGACGCGATTACCGCCGCGTTCGCCTCTCCGGCGCCGGTGGCAATCTCCCGCTTGAAGTGCTTGCGCAGTGTGCCCTTGGATATCTTGCGGCTCAGGCACTCGCAGATGGCCCATGCCTCGATGCCGCCGGAGACCATCACGCGCACGAGCTGGCGATCCTGGTCCGTCGGCACGAACGGCGGCTGGCCCAGCTTCGGTGGCGCGGCAACGGGCGGCGGTGCGGGCTTGCGTGCGGCGCGGCGGCGAGGTTTCGGCTTGCGGGCCGGCATGCGTCACTCCATGATAGCGGCTGCGGCGCCGTGGATTAGATACCCACTCCCCCCGATCGGGGCCGGATACGCCCTCGCAAGAGCCAACGTGAAAAAGCCGGCGCGCCGCAACCGCGATTATATGAGGCTGCTCGTGAACGTATGGGCGGCAGCAGTCGTGCTCCGGTGCCGCGCGACCAGGCGCCGGATTACCGCCGGCTTCAGGTGCTTCGCCAGCTCGTCGAGGAACGACTCCACGTCCAGCGCATCGCCCGGTTGGCCGACCTTCAGGCTGATCGTCACGGCCGCGCCGCGATACACCACGCCCTCGTAGCCGGCCGGCTTGGGATGCTTCTCATGGTCGAACAGCACGCCGAGCCGCACGCACTCGCGCGTGGCGCGGTCCTTATCGGCGGTCGCGGTGCGCTTGGCCTGCGCCGCTAGGTGGTACGTCAGGGCGCAGGTGTCCTTGGCGCTGATGTTCCGGCGTTTGTTGGTATCGTCCAGTGGCAAAGCCGCGTCTCCTTGCTATGGTCCGGCCAGCAGGGGCCGGCGGAATGGTCCGGCGCGGCGTTCGGGTTGTGCGCCGCAACGGCCTCTGGCGGCTCTTGGGTTGGAGCGACGATGGTGAAGCGTAGACCGATCCCTCACACAATTACGCTCGGCGCGAACCGGCCGGTGATCTTCGTCGAAATGTGGCCCGGCGAGAGTAAAACAGCCGAACCTGGGACCGGCTACGTGCGCACATTTGGCGCGACGGATTGGGTGCGCGCCGCCTGCTACATTGACGAGTTACGACGCGGGCACGTTAGCGGACGGTACTGACTCCCCCGCGCGCTCGGCGGCGATGGCGGCGAACGGGCGGCCGGTGGGTTCGTGGATGGCCTCTTGTCCCGTGAACGATTGCCAGCGCCGGATTGCCACGTCCACGTACTGTGGTGACACCTCGATCGCTACGCACGCGCGGCCGGTCTGCTCGCACGCTATGATGGTCGTGCCACTGCCGGCGAAGGGGTCGGCCACGATACCGCGCGCTGGTGCTCCAATTTCAATCAGACTTATTCCCCACTGGACCGGCTTAGGACATGGATGACCGTCTAGTTCCCGATCCGGCAATATCGGTGCCGTGAACACATCAACGGTCTTGCGGTTGTGCGGCTTTCCATAGAGCAGCGTCGGTTCCCAATTACAAAATCCGATCGGCGAGCGGCCCATAGCTGCCGGTTTGTGCCAGCAGATGACCCAAGCCGGTTGCGGATACGCCATAAGATGCGTCATCCCAGGCGAAATGAGCGCCGCCGGAGCACACGCCAGAACGGCCGGCAGCCATGACGCGATGAATGCCGGATGGTTCTCGCGGTTGTCATCGTGCGACGCGTACTTGAAGCCCAATCCATACGGTGGATCGGTAACAACCGCGTCCACGCCCGCCAGCGTCGGCAGCACGTCCCGGCAGTCCGCTGCGTACAGCCGGTGCCGTCCCAGGATCCACACATCGCCAACGCGCGACACCGCGACCGCCTCCGCCGCCGGCGCATCGTCCGGGTCGGTCTGGCCGTCGGCGGGACCGAGCAGCCGGCCGATCTCCGGCATATCGAAGCCGGTGAGCGCAAGGTCGAAGCCGAGGTCGCGCAGCTCGCCCAATTCGAGGCCGCGCAGTTCGTCGTTCCACCGTCCCTTACGGGCGCTCTCATTGTCCGCCATGACATACGCACGCTTCTGCGCGTCATTGAGATGGCGCAGCTCGATCGTCGGCACCATGGCCATGCCCAGCTTCTGCGCCGCCAGCACACGGCCATGGCCTGCGATGATGCCGCGCTTGCCGTCGATCAGCACGGGGTTGGTCCAGCCGTACTCGGTAATCAGCTTGCAGATCAGGTCGATCTGATCCGGCGGGTGCTCCATCGGGTTGTTGATGTACGGCACCAGGTCGTTGGTCGGGACGAGGCGGTATGGGGGTAGCTTCGCCGTGTCTGTTTTTGCCGCCTCTTTGGAGGCCGAAGAAATGGACATGGCCGCTTTCGCCCGGTTGGGTGGCAACAGGCTGTCCGCGCCGAACTGACGGACCTGCGCCGCTACGTCGTGCTTGGGGCGGTTCGGCGTGCCTTTGGAGCGGCCCCCAGTCTTGACCCGGCGCGTTGCGGTTGCGGCTGCGGACATCAGGTGCTCCGGTGCGGCCTCGCGCGCGTGCGCGCCTGCGACGGGCCAAGTATTCGCCGGAGCGCGGCCCCGACGCCCGATCAGCCGACGTGCGTTAGAACTGCACGCGACGTTCCGCGATGCGAACAGCAGCACTTTGCCGCGCGCCTTGCTTTGCAGTGTAGCGCGCGACCATTTCGCCAGACTTCCAGCGCCCAGCTTGCATAATCGAAGGTAGCTGCTCGCCGTATCTTAGCATGTCCTGCGCGGAACCGACGCGCGTCGAGTGTCCGCTGATGCGTGCCGTTTCGTCGGCGGACAGACCGGCACGGCGCGCCATGGCCTTGAAGATCACCGCCACGTCTTCCGGCCAAAGTGCGCCGCCGACGCGATTTCCACGCGGAACGGAGCGGAAAAGCGGCCCATCGGCGATATTCGCCGCATCGATCCACGCCTGGAGGTGCCGCATCGCATCGGCCGGAATCGGCACCGTCGCGCCTTCGCCTTCCTGGTCAGTCTTCGACCGCCGGATGACGATCGTGCCAAATCCGTCCGCCTCGGTTGTCAAATCGGCGAAGTCGAGCGCGACCAGTTCGGAGCGGCGCATCATGGTGCAATAGGCCGTCACCAACAGCGCGCGATTCCGCAAGTCCCGCAGTCGGTTTCCGCGCGCGCGAAGCAACTGGCGCACGAGCTCGTCATTCAGCGGCGCAGCCTGTTGCTGTGCACGTCCGCGCTCGCGGTGCATCCTCTTTAGGGCCAGCTTCACGGTGAGCGTGTCGGCGGGGTTCGCCTGGTCGGCCGCGCGGTGGAAGATGGCGATCGAGGAGACGTAGCGGCGAATAGATGCTGGCGCTCTGCTTTCGGCCATGGCGTCGATAAACGCCGCTACGGTCTCGGGCGACGCGGGCAGTGCTAGGTAGCCGGACTCGGCACACCATCGGCTGAAGATCACCACGTCGGAGCGCAAGGCGCGTTCGGTATTGTCGGCGAAGGCACCGCGGGCCGCCTCGGCATATCGCCGCAGGCTCGCCCCGATCGCCCCGTCATCGATGATCGCCGGCAGGTTCACGAGTAGAAACCCCTTGGAATTGCATAACGGTTATTATCATATGTTGGTGAGCGCCGTCAGCCGCCCCAATCAAGGCGTCTGCGGAAAAGGCGCGGTAAGCAAATTGAGGCATCAATGGAAGGCTGGCAGCCGATCGAATCTGCACCGCGGGATGGGACCGCGTTTCTCGCCTATGGCCGCCACACAGGCTCGCCGCCGGACGCCCAACACGGCGTCGTGGCCGGCGATCATTGGTGGGCGATCATCCTCTGGGACAAGTGGCGCCGCGCTCCGGATGACGAGCGCAAGGTGCGCTGGGTGTTCGCCAAGGATGGCAAGCCCACCTGGTCGGCGCCGACGCATTGGATGGAGCTGCCACCGCCGCCGCCGGAGTAACAGCGGACGGGTCGCCTGGAGGAGCCGATCCGAGGGCCGTCCAGGCGAGACCGCCGCCCTACCGGCGCACGGTAGGGCGCCAACACGCCGGCAGAACTGGGGATGGGCACGCCTGCAAACGCTCGATTACTCAGGTGTATGTTGCGACAACGTGTCCGAAACATTATGTCGTTGATCTAGCGCGGTTTTCTCGGAAACGATTGTCAAATTCTAAGGCGCGGTAAGAAAGGAGACCTGTTCGCATGATCCGCACGGTCCGGCAGAGAATGGAAGACCTAGATTGGCATCTCACCGTCTGCGATGACACGCTCGCCGTGGTGTGGCTCCAGATTCGCGGCGGCAGGGTCGTCGGCTACAGTTCATCCGATGCCGCGTTCCAAGACGACCTGGAGCGATGCACTACCGATGCAGAACGGGCCGGCGATTTGGTCAATGTCTAAGCTACCTTGCCCGGTCTGCGGTGACCCGACCGCTTTCCCGATCTGGATCGATGAGATGCCACCGCCAACCTGTCCGCACGATCCGGCGTGGCCGCGTCGAACCGTGGTCGGTATCTGCCAGTTCCAGATCAGGCGCGCGAAGCAAGCGGCCGAGTTGCGCAGGATTACGCCCGATGCCTTCGACGCGGCCGGGACAATGATCCCATCGGAGGCGGCCCGAGCATGGCGGAACTACATGGAGACGAAGCCCGCGCGGTCGTTGGGAAACTCCTGACGGCCCGATTATGTCCTCAGACGGCAAAGGCGCGGTAAGCAGATCAACGACGCTCCGCCGGCCGATTCGCTGCGCTGCGTCATATCGGAAATCGGCTGTGCCGGAGGCTTATCCGCGCCTTTTACAGAGTCCGAGGCGCCTGCAATCTCTCGTTTGAGCGCGTATCGTGCATCTGTATCGCCGGCCGCTACGCTGCCTCGGCCACAACCTCGCGGCCGAACATGCGCATCAGCAACTCGCCCCGTGCTCGGCCCGACAATCCGCTCAGGCTTTGCCAATGCTTCTTAGGCGCCGATGGGTCGGGGAACGCAGCGGATCCAGGATCGTCCACGATGCGCCGCGGTGAAGTCCGGCCGATCAGCTCCTCGATCACGCCGGCATCGAGCGGCGTCGGCCGGGCGGTCGTCTCGCCGATCAGCCCGGCAATGCCGCGCACGCGATAGATCCGGCGCCATTGATCGCTGGCAGCGTCGAAGAGCAGGAACAGGTAGGACGGGAACATTGGGCCGATATGGCCATGGCCGATCTCGCGCTGGAACCGCCGATCGAGGTGGAGCGGCAGGTAAACCGTGAAGCCGAGCTCGACCAGGTGGAGTTCGGCGCGGAACTCGCCGCCGGGGTGCGTCCAGGCCACGTACCAGCGGGAACCCGGACGCGAGCCGCACGACATGGGGGCGATAGCGGAGGCAGCCCCGTGATCGTGCGGCGGTCGGTATGGGCGCTCGCTCATTGCGGAGTCAAGGCAAACCGCCCGGCGAAGCATGGGGTCGGACGCGAGTCCGGTCGCGGTGTTCGGTTCACATCGCGGCCTCTGGTCGGCGACGGCGCGGCAGGGCCACGGTGTCGGGTGTCCAGGAGGCGGTGGCGCTGTGTAGCACGGCGGGGGCGGCGGACCTAGCGCGGTGTGGAGGCCCTCAGATCCCCGCCTCGTCCCGCTCGCGTTCCAGCGCCCGGACGTAGCGCAGCAGCTCGCGCATCCGGACGACATGCAGCGGCACCTCGGACTTCGCGCGGCTCCCCATCACCCGCGCCTCGAAGTCCGCCAGCCACTCCGGCGGAACGGCGACCACGCGGCGCTCGGGGTCAGGCATGGCGGCATTCCTCGCAGTCGCCGCCGCATTCAGGATAGGCACACACCGCACCTCGGCGCTTGTGATCGATCGCGCTCGCGACGACGAGGCATCGGGCGCAGTTGACCGGCTCGCGATCGTCCAATCCAATCCATAGATGGCCGGGCGGCCAGAACATCGGCTGGCGCGCATCGAAGCGGCACAGCACGCGACCATGGTTGAGGATGTGCACCACGGTCACTCCGGCATCCGGGCCGTCCCTGGGGCGTGTGGCGCACGCCGGATCAGGCATTGCCAACTACTCGACGCTGCATATCGACGATCTCCGCGGATACCGCGTCTGCAATCGAGGCCACTGCCCGCTTCCTTGCGGGCCGGTCAAGCGGGCCGCCGCAGATGGCGACAACGATCTCAGCCATCACCGCGACGGCGGCTGAGTAGACTTCGTGGCCGCGCGTAACATCGGTCCGATCAACCTCAAGGTAATTCCACACCGGCGCCTCCATCGCCACGATGAGTCGCGCTATCTGTTCGCGGTCATGGGCGCGGCGCTTCGAGGCGCCGGTCATGACGGCGCGCTCTGACTGTGGTTCTGTCTGCTGGTCCATTCGGGTGTCTCCAACACTCGGGTGAACAGGGGCCGGTGCGCTTTGACGCGGGCGCATCGGCTCCGCCATCTTACACACGCGACGCACGCTCGCAATTACCCAAAATGGCCAAACTGCCGCAGCGGCTCCTCTTCGCGAGCCGCTTAGCGGGTGAGGTCAGCGGCGTAGCCGCGAATGGGGAGGGGCGCAGCCCCTTCCCTTCGAGATAGCCAGTCGCAATGCGACGCAATTCAAGAGAAAAAATCTTAAAGGACTCATGATGTCGCCAGAATTTTCGGTCTAGGTTTTCCGGCAAAAACCCAGTCGCGGCTTGCACTTTTTCAAACTACGCGAACACCTTTACCAGGTTTTTCGGTATAGGTAGACGAAACGATTGGCTTGCGTCTCGACAGCTGCCGAATCACGGCTTGATCGTTCGGTTTTACCTGTGGATAAGTGCGAAATCGGCGCGGAAATACCGCCGAGTTTATTGGTCACTCGTTACGTGTTTTACCTATGCCGGAATCAAAGCGCCCGCTCAAAGGGCGGGTGACGGTAGGCACAACAGTGCGCTAATTCATGTGAAGCCCGGTTGCGGTCTCATAGGTGTGGTATTCATCCCACCTGTCGTCGGCCGGAAGTGCAGCCCTACCAAGCGGGCGCATTCGGCATGGAAGCTGGCGAGTCCTTCCGCTACACGCCGACCCATCCGCACGCCCTCGGTTTTCACGTAGGCCGGCACGACATAGTAGTTCGCCATGCGCCAGAACATTTTGCCGACGCGCCCCATCACATGCAGCACGCCTAGTATCTGACTCGGTTCAATGAACGCGAGAACCCGCGCGACCGTATCATCACAGACGCCGCACGCCTCACCGATTTGTTCCAGCGTTTCCCGCCGACCCACGCGGATCAGGAACGCGATATACCAGACCACCGCCACGATGGTCGCGTACTTCGGATGGCCTTTCTCCCGCGTGCGGGCCACTTTGCGGATGTCCTCCAACAGCCGCGCGTCCTCCAGCGGCAGCACTTCGCTGGGTATGTCCGCCGCCAGTATCATCGGCCGCTTCTTCGCCGGCCTGGGGGGAAGCGACGCCTTCAGCTCGTCCGCTCGCGCCTTGGCCGACGCCTCAGCCTGGAGCCGCGCAAGCTCGGCGTCCGTCGTCACCGCTCCGCCCCCGCCTCGGCCCGCGCCTCGGCCAACCGCGCCCGTCCCTCGCGGAACGCCGCCACCAGCACCGGCTCAGCCGCGCACAGCGGGCACAGCACCGTGCCCGTCGTGCCAGGCGGCGCGGCGATCGGCCGCTCGCACACGCCGCAGGCCAGCGCGGCGGTCATGGCCGGGCCTCCGGCCGGAACGTCGCTGCGATGTGGCGGGCCAGCGGGAGCGGTATCTTGGCGATCATGGCGCTGGCGGCTTTGCGGCGCGGTGGCGATGACGGGAACCGTCCGGGGCCGGTGCGATACCAGGCGTGACCCGTCTCCGGGTGCTTCGTACCGCCTTCATGCTCGGCCGGATTGGTCCAGTGCCCCTTCGTCCGGTGCGGGACGCCTTTGCGGCCACTTTCGGGCGGGGAAGGGTCTGGATTCCAATTATGGATCGGACATTCCATGCTGACCAACGCGACGCCGGAAACCGGTTCGGGACATTGGCAATCGCACACCAACGCTCGCTGCCGACCGGCAATGCGCGTGAAGTCCTGACCCTTGATGGTCCGGTCGCTCCAGTTCATGCCCTGGGATTTGAAGTGATCCTGGAGTTGATCGCCGCGGTATCCCGATTTGTCGTGATCACGCCAGTTCGTCTGCCCGCCCTTCAGTCGATTATGCGTAATCGGCATCAGTGCCGGCACATCGCCCCAAAGGTAGTACGACCCGAAGTTCCAGCGTGCCCGGCCGACCCACGGCTGCGCCCCTCGCACATTCTCGACGATCAGCGGCACCCGCCGCCCCGCCGCCTCACTTGCCTCACGCTGGATGCGGAAACACGCCTCGAACAGCGCATTGTCCGGCGGCGGCAGAGCCTTGGCACGCGACCATGGCATCGCCCGGTAGCTGTATGCCTGGCACGGCGGGCTGGCGACGATCAGCGCCGCGTCGCGGAACTGCGAGCCGTGCAGCGTCAGCACGTCCTGGATGACAAGCTGCGCCGGGTAGCGGTGCTCGCCGTATTGGTGGCGCTCGATGTCGAAGCCGATCACGTCGAAGCCCTCGGCGAGCAGGCCGTCCGCCCAGCCGCCGAGTCCTGCGAACAGGTCGATGGCGAGCGGCTTCATGGCCGAGCCTCCCTCGCCTGCTCCAGCGCCACGCCGGCGAACAGCGCGGGCGACCAGTGCCGCGGCGTCTGCCCGTCGTGCTGCACCAGATGCTTGCGCGACAGCTCCCGCAGCTCGGCCGCCGCGACCAGAGTCCGCTGCCATTCGGCCATGGGCAGGCTGAGGCGCTTGCCGATTTCCGCGGCGGTGATGCCCGGACGTTCAGTGACCAGGCGGAGCACCGGGACGTGCCAGCGGCGCAACGCGGGGATCTGACCGCCGGTGGTCATGCGTGCGCATCCTCGCGGCGAGTGGGCGCCCGCTGGTAGGCCCGTTCGCAGTGCTCGCCGCAGTACGGCCGCCCCGGCAGGCTCGGCGCGTCACACGAGACAAACCGCCCCGGCCTGCGCCAATCGTCCAGCGGCCACGCGCACCCCGTCACGCGGCCGTAGCGGGCCG
>DATMND010000167.1:0-4554 GCA_035569235.1 Acetobacteraceae bacterium
CGATTTCTTCCGCACGCATACCTTCAACACCATCATCGGCGACGTTGCGTTCGGCAAGGACGGCGAATGGGCTGCGCCACGGATCGTCTGGACGCAGTTCCAGAACATCAAAGGAAATGATATCGAGCAGTTCAAGGATCCGGCGACGGAGGTGGTCGTGTTGCCATCCGAATTCAAATCGGGGGCGCTGATTTATCCGTATTCGGCGGCGAGACAGTGAAACTTGGCGTTGTGGCTGCACCTTTGGCGTGCTGGCCGTCCGCACCTCTGGCTTCACGGCCGTCCGCACCTCTGGCTTCACGGCCGTCCGTACCTCTGGCGTTACGGCCGTCCGCACCCCTGGCGTCATGGCCGGGCTTGACCCGGCCATCTGTCGCGGAAGCATGCTGGTACGGATGGCCGGGTCAAGCCCGGCCATGACGTTGGCGCCGCGACTGCGTGGCGGGATGTCTCGTTGAGTGGTGCGAAAAGATCGGAGGAAACAGAATGATCCGCAATCTCGATCACGATGCCCTTCCTGGCCCATGCTCCTGCTGCGACACAATCACAATCGGCCGTCGCGGTCTTCTCATGGGCGCGGCGGCACTTGCGGCAACGGGCGCGGCCCACGCCCAGACAGAGGACAAGCCGCGCCGCATCGACGTGCACCACCATATAGTGCCGCCGACCTGGTTCGATGCGCTCAAAAAGGCAAAACTCGACAATCCGCCGATGTCGGCCTGGACCCCTCAACGCTCGATCGAGGATATGGACAAGGCGGGGATCGCCACGTCCATCACGTCGCCGACCACGCCGCAGGTCGGTTTCCTACCCGCGCCGGACGCTGCCCGGATCGCGCGCGAGTCAAACGAGTACGCCAAGAAGCTGATGGCCGATCACCCAGGCCGCTTCGGCGTCTTCGCCATGCTGCCGATGCCTTACATCGACGAAAGCCTGACGGAAATCGCCTACGTGTTCGACACGCTCAACGTCGACGGCATCGGCATGATGACGAGCTACGGCGACAAATGGCTCGGCTATCCGCAATTCGCGCCGGTCTTCGAGGAACTCAATCGACGCAAGGCGACAGTCTATACGCACCCGACCAGCGCCAACTGCTGCGTCAACCTCGTGCAGGGCCTGTCGGACGCCACGGTGGAACTGGGCGCCGACACCACACGGACCATCGCCAACCTCATCTTCAGCGGCGCCGCGCAACGCTACGCCGACATAAACTTCATCTTCTCGCACGGCGGCGGTGTGCTGACCGCGGTCGCCGAACGGCTGGAGATCCAGATGGTGAGCACGCCGCCATACAAAGACAAATTCACCCGCGAGACCGTCGATGGCCAGCTCATGCGGTTCTATTACGACACTGCCCAGGTCTCCAACGCTGTGACCATCGGCGCATTGGCGAGACTGGTGCCCGTCTCACAGATCGTGTTCGGCACGGATTACCCGTATCGCACGGGAGCCGAGCACGTGAAGGGTCTCGCGGCAAATTTCGCCGCTGCCGACCTGAAGGCGATCGACCGCGAGAACGCACTGCGCATCCTGCCGCGGCTGCGCACCGCCTGAGTCGAATAACGTGACATTGCCTTACGATTCCAGCACGATGGGCAGCACTGCTGCTCGAGTCCGGAGGTGCTGATGCGTTTCGGCTTGCTTCTGACTGTGTTGTCACTCGCTGCCTGCGGCGACGACAGCATGACCCGCAATTTCGGTCTCGCCCGCGATGCCGCGCCGGATACGGTGGCCGCGACGCAGATGCCTCTGTCCATGCCCCCTAGTCTGGCACTTCGGCCGACCCGCCCTGGCGCAACGGTGCCGCGCCAGACCTCGCAGGCCGAACCGGCGGTCGGCAGTGCCGGACAGGACGCCCTGCTGCAGGCGGCCGGGCCGGGTTCCACCGCCGATATCCGTCAGCTGATCAATGAGAATTCCGGGATGATCGATCCTGGTCCCGAATTCACCGACCGGCTGATGAACTGGACCGCTCCGCCAGGGGCGACGTCGCTGAGCCAGCCCGCTAAGAAGGGATGGCTGAGCAGCATTTTCTGAGCGTTGGCCCCGAATCAGCGCAGCAATCCAGCAAAGAGCTGTCATCCCGTGCTAGCGGAGGTCCAGGTGTCGCAAGCGCAGGTGTTCTCCGCCTGGGTTTCCGCGTTCGCGCGCTTTCGCCGGGATGACGGGTATCTCGCGGGATGGCGTTGGATGAGAGTTTGCGGGCAGCCATGAATGACAGGCGCCAACCGGCTCGCCTGCTGCGTCGCAGGCCCTGACCGCGCCTTCACCCGCCGCCTCTCGACCGGCAATAGCTGATCGCCTAACCTTGGGACCTTCCGCCCTGGACCGGCCAAGAACCGGGCGGGCCAACGCGCGCAGATATCGGGAACAAGAATGCCAACACTCAATTACGCCGCACCTTCGACGGTCGATGAGGCCGTTAAACTGCTGGCCGGGTCGTCCGGTCTGGCCAAGGTCCTTTCGGGTGGGACCGATCTCCTGGTCCAGTTGCGGTCGGGCCGGCTGAAACCTGAGCTGATCGTGGACACGAAGAAGATCCCCGGGATCATCGGCATCCGTGAGGAAGGCGGCGGCTTCGTGATCGGCGCCGCGACACCAGGCGCGATGGTCGAGGCGCACGCCGGCATGAACAAGGCTTGGCCCGGCGTGGTCGAGGCGCTCGACCTGATCGGCTCGACGCAGATCCAGGGCCGCTGCTCGCTGGCAGGCAACTTGTGCAACGCCTCGCCGGCCGCTGACAGCGTGCCTGCGCTCTATGCCGCCGGCGCGATCGCCGTGGTGGTCGGCGGCAAGGGACGCCGCGAGGTTCCGGTGGAGCAGATCCCCACCGCGCCCGGCCGCACCTCGCTCGCCAAGGACGAATTCATCCTGGAGTTCAAGCTGCCGCCACGGCCGCCGCGGTCGTCGGACGCCTACCTGCGGTTCATTCCGCGCACAGAAATGGATATCGCGGTGGTTGGCGTGGGCATCAGTGTAACATTGGACGAAAAGGGCGTCTGCACCGCAGCGCGCTTGGGCCTGGGCGCGGTGGCGCCGACTGTGCTGCTGGTCGAGGACGCGGCCGATGCGCTGATCGGGCACACGCTCGATGACGCAACACTGGCGAAACTGGATGGGGTGGCGCGTGCGGTGTGCAACCCGATCGATGACAAGCGCGGAACGATCGTTTACCGCACCAAGGTGGCCGGCGTGCTGGCCCGCCGTGTGGCCGCGATCGCATTCGACCGCGCCATGGGTAAATTGCAAGGGAAGACTCACTGATGAGCAAGCATCACGTAACCACCACGATCAACGGCGAACCGACGGAATTCCTCTGCGAGACGCAGCAGACGCTGCTCGATACGCTGCGCGACGTGCTTGGGCTGACCGGCAGCAAGGAAGGCTGCGCATCCGGCGACTGCGGCGCGTGCACCGTCATCATGGACGGAAGGCTGATGTGCTCCTGCCTGATTCTCGGCGTTGAGGCCGAGGGCAAATCCATCACCACGGTTGAAGGCATCGCCGACGGCGACCATCTGCATCCGGTGCAACAGAAGTTCCTGGAACACGCGGCGCTGCAATGCGGCTTCTGCACGCCTGGCTTCATCGTCGCGGCGAAGGCGCTGCTCGATGAGAACCCCAACCCGACCGAGACCGAGGCGCGCTACTGGCTGGCCGGCAACCTTTGCCGCTGCACCGGCTATGACAAGATCATCCGCGCCGTGATGGACGCCGCCGCCGAAATGCGAGGAGAGACCGTAGGATGAACTATGTTCCATCAGACCTGAAGGTCGTCGGCACCCGCCCGGTTCGCCCGGACGGTGTGGACAAGGTCACTGGCCGCGCACAGTTCGGCGCCGACATGGTGATGGCCGGCATGCTGTGGGGCAAGGTGAAGCGCTCGCCGCATGCGCATGCGCGCATCGTGTCGATCGACGCCAGCAAGGCGTTGAAGCTGCCGGGCGTGCGAGCGGTCGTCACCGCTGCCGACTTCCCCGACATCGCCTCGGAAGAAGCATTCGTCGGCGAAGGACCGATGAATTTTCGTGATCTGTCACGCAATTGCATGGCGCGGGACAAGGCGCTGTACGAGGGTCACGCGGTGGCCGCGGTTGCCGCGATCTCGCAGGCGATCGCCGACCAGGCGCTGGACCGGATCGACGTGAAATACGAGGTGCTGCCGCACGTCATCGACGTCGAGGCGGCGATGGCCGACGATGCGCCGGTGCTGCACGACGACCTGTTCACCGGGGGTGTCGAGCCGAAGCCGACTAAGCCTTCCAACATCGCCAAGCGCGTCTACTTCAAGAAGGGCGACATCGACGCCGGCTTCGAGCAGGCTGATGTGATCGTCGAAGGCCGCTACACCACGGAGCCGGTGCACCAAGCGTACATCGAGCCGCATGCCTGCCTGTGCTTTTACGGCGCCGATGGCCAGAGCACCATCTTCAGTTCGTCGCAGGGCCAGTTCATGGTGCGGTCCTACGTCGCCAAGCTGCTCGGCATGGACATTGCCAACATCCGCGCCACGGCGGCGGAGATCGGCGGCGGCTTCGGCGGCAAGACGCT
>DATMND010000168.1:0-3103 GCA_035569235.1 Acetobacteraceae bacterium
CGCCTGCACCACGCACCAGGTACCGAATGGGCCGGCGAGCAATCCGATATAGGCGAGCGCCGCCCAGGACCCAGGCTGCGAACCCAGTGTTCCGTCGGGCGCATGCCATATCAAGAGCGGCGCCAGCATCACCGCGGCGACCGCAAAACACCAAGGCAACAGCTGGAACATCGACAAATGCGGCCTGGCGGCGCGGATGACGATGATCGCCACCGACCACGACAGAGCTGCGCCTACCAGGAACACGTGGCCGACAAGTACATTGCGCGAGGTCCAGTCGATCGCCCATGGGCTCATCAGGACCACCACGCCCACAAGCCCGAGCCCAGCTGCCATCCAGCGGCGCGGCGGAATGCGCTCGTGCAGGAAGATCAGCGACAGCGGCACCACCCATATCGTCGTGGTGTTGGCCAGGATCGCGGTGCGGCCAGCCGGCACCCAAGCCACCGCTTCGTGCGCCAACGCGAAATAGCCGCCGAGCTGAAACACACCGACTGCCATCAAGGCGGGCAGATCTGCTCGATGCGGCAACCGCAGCGTGCCGCGCAATGCCAATACCGCGGCGATAGTTAGACAGGACAGCACCGCGCGCCCTTCTGCGAACCAAAGCGGTGTGCTACCGAGGCTCAATGCGATCTTGGTAAGCGGCCACGCGCTGCTGAGCAGGATGACCGACACGGCGAGTTGGACGAGACCCGCTGTCGGCATGCTGTTCGCGGTGTCCAGTGTGCCGCCTGCCGCGGATGGCGAAACGTCAATTGAGCGAAACATAAACCTTCAGATGACCTTCTCACTCATCGGCCGCTGCCCCCGCACAGGCCAGATCGGTACAGCCGTCTCCACATCCTCGATCGCAGTCGGCGCGCGCGTCGCATTCTGTTCGGCCGGTGTCGGAGCCGTGCTCACCCAGCATCGCACCGATCCACGTCTTGGGCCACGTGGTATCTCCTTGTTGCGTTCCGGCTGCTCGGCGCAGCAGACGATCGACGCACTTGTCGCATCCACCCAATACGCCCATTGGCGACAGCTCGCCGTGCTGGATGCCGAAGGAAATACCGCAGCGTACAGCGGCGCGCGCATCCGGCCGGAGATGAGCGAGGCAGCCGGGCAGGACGCCTGCGCGATCGGCAACATCCTTGCCAACGCGCGCGTTCCCGCCGCCATGCTGCTCGCGTTCCAGTCCGATCCGGCGGCGCCGCTCGCGGAACGGTTGCTGCACGCGTTGGAGGAAGGGCTCGCCGCCGGCGGCGAGAGCGGACCGGTGCGGAGTGCATATCTGCAGGTCGTGGAGCGTGAAAGCTTCCCGCTGGTCGATCTGCGCGTGGATTGGCACGACCAGCCGATCGCCGAGCTTCGGGCATTGTGGAGCCGCTACGCACCGCAGAGCGGCGAGTATCTGTTGCGCGCGCTCGACCCGGACCATCCGGCGATCCTGTGAGGTGCAATTTGCCCTTGCCATTGTAGCGACATTCCGGTAATGATCCACGCGATGTCACAGATCCAGATCACTTCCACCGTCCGATTTTGGTACCGCTGGTACATTCCGGCGGCCTAGGATCGTGCACATCTAGCAGGAACCCAAAGCCGCCCCGCCAAGGCGGCTTTCGCTTTTCTGCATCACCGAAAATCGGAATTACGCCAAGGCAGGAGCGGCCTCTCAAACCAAGGAGGCTCGCATGCACAGTTCGCAATTCGACTTCGATGTGATCACCGGCCCGTCCGTCCCCGAGGATCGCAAGCCGGCCACACCGCAATCCCCTCCACCCGCGCAGCCGGCCTCGCATCAGCCGGCGCCACAGCGATCACGCTGACGCGTCATGTCCTGGTCACCGCAAAGCTGGCGCGCCTGTTCGATTGCGCAGGCGCCGCAATATCCCGATCCGGCATCGCTTGCCGGTGTCGAGGATGAACTCCGCACCGCACCGCCACTGATCTTCGCCGGTGAGGCACGCGCGCTGAAGGCACAGCTTGCCCGCGCCGCCGCCGGCGAGGCGTTCCTGCTGCAAGGCGGCGACTGCGCCGAATCCTTTGCCGAATTCCACGCCAATTCACTGCGCGACACCGTGAAGGTGATGCTGCAGATGGCGGTGGTTCTCAGCTACGCGGCAGCTGCGCCGGTGGTGAAGGTTGCGCGCATGGCGGGACAGTTTGCCAAGCCGCGCTCGCAGCCGACCGAAACCATCGATGGCGTCACATTGCCGTCCTATCGAGGCGACATCGTCAACGACATCGCGTTCGATCCTGTCGCGCGCGCGCCCGATCCCGCCCGCATGATGCGCGGCTACAACCAGTCCGCCATCACGCTCAATCTGCTGCGCGCGTTCACGCAAGGAGGCTTCGCCGATCTCGCGCGCGTGCAGCAATGGAACCAGGCGTTCATTGCGGCGTCCCCGCAAGGCGCACGCTATGGCGAACTGTCCCGGCGCATTCAGGAATCGCTCGGCTTCATGGCAGCCTGCGGCCTGACGCCGGCGAACGTGCCGCAGCTTCGCTCGACCGAGATCTACACAAGCCACGACGCCATGCTGCTGAACTACGAGGAGCCGCTCGCCCGCCAGGACAGCCTGACCGGTGACTGGTACGCCTGTTCCGCGCACCTGCCCTGGATCGGCGAACGCACGCGGCAGGCGGATGGCGCGCATGTCGAATTCCTGCGCGGCGTTGCCAATCCGCTGGGACTCAAATGCGGACCGGCGATGACGCCGGACGAACTGCTGCGGCTGATCGACATCCTCAACCCGGCCAGTGAACCGGGGCGGCTGACGCTGATTACGCGCATGGGCGCGGAGCGGATCGGTGCGGGTCTGCCACCGCTGATCCGCGCCGTCCAGCGCGAAGGGCGTAGTGTCGTCTGGTCGTGCGATCCGATGCATGGCAACACCGAGACGACCGCATCTGGGCACAAGACGCGTCCGTTCGATCGCATCATGACCGAGCTGCGCGATTGCTTCACGGTGCATCGCGCCGAGGGCAGTCATCTCGGCGGGATGCATGTGGAGATGACCGGCAAGAATGTCACCGAATGTACAGGGGGCGCGCAACGGATCGACGAAGCGGCACTGGGCGACCGCTACCACACGCATTGCGATCCGCGATTGAACGG
>DATMND010000169.1:0-22511 GCA_035569235.1 Acetobacteraceae bacterium
CTTCGCGCTCGGCGGATACGCCATGGGCATGTACCTGATGCGCCAGATCGGCGCGCGTGGCGTCTATGGCAATGCCAACCTGCCCGACTTCATGGTGTTCCTCGGCTGGCACGAACTGCCCTGGTACTGGCACGGCTTCGAGTGGTTCGCCTTTGCCGCACTCATGGTCGTGCTGGTACCCGGTCTGCTGGCGCTGGTATTCGGCTGGCTGGCGTTCCGCTCACGCGTCACCGGCGTGTATCTCTCGATCATCACCCAGGCGCTGACCTACGCATTGCTGCTGGCGTTCTTCCGCAACGACATGGGCTTCGGCGGCAACAACGGGATGACCGACTTCAAGGACCTGCTCGGCTTTCCCGTGCAGGCCGAGGCCTCACGCTGCGCGCTTCTGGTGATCACCGCGCTGTTCCTCTGCGCGCAGTTCCTGATCGCCCGTTATTTGGTAACCTCGCGCTTCGGCAAGGTGCTGATCGCCGTTCGCGACACCGAGTCGCGCACCCGCTTCCTCGGCTACCGGCCGGAATCCTACAAACTGGTTGTCTGGGTGCTGTCGGCGGTGATGGCTGGCATCGGCGGCGCG
Organism: Acetobacteraceae bacterium; assembly: GCA_035569235.1. GTDB lineage: Bacteria > Pseudomonadota > Alphaproteobacteria > Acetobacterales > Acetobacteraceae > JAMXLO01. Next base: position 581 of record DATMND010000169.1, read on the forward strand.
CTCTACGTGCCGCAGGTCGGCATCATCAATCCGTCGGAGTTCTCGCCTGCCAACTCGATCGAGGCGGTGATCTGGGTGGCGGTCGGCGGTCGCGGCACATTGTCGGGCGCGATCCTGGGGGCAGTGCTAGTCAATCTCGGCAAGACCTATTTCACCAGCGCACTGCCGTCACTCTGGCTTTACGCGCTGGGTGCGATGTTCATCTTCGTCACCTTGTTTTTGCCGCGCGGCATCATGGGTTTGGTGCGCCGGCGCCGGCCGGCCGACGTGTCCGAGCCAACACCGGCGCAGGCCGCGGCACACGAGGTCACCGGATGAGCGGGGCGATCACCGAGCGCGGCGATACGCTGCTCTATCTGGATGGCGTCACCGTCACATTCGACGGGTTCCGTGCGCTGAACGCTTTGTCGCTGGTGCTGGAAGCCGGCGAGATGCGCGCCGTGATCGGCCCGAACGGCGCCGGCAAGACGACGATGATGGACGTGATCACCGGCAAGACGCGGCCGGATCAAGGCAAGGTGGTGTTCGGCAAGGATACCGATTTGACTCGGCTCGACGAACCGGCGATCGCCTCGCTGGGAATTGGGAGAAAATTCCAGAAGCCGACGGTGTTCGAGCCGCACACGGTGTGGGACAACCTGCTGCTGTCGCTGGCCGAGGACCGCCGGCCGCGATTCACGCTGTGGGCGCGCGAGACCGCCGCGGAGCGACGGCGGATCGAGGAGATTCTTGTCACGACACGCCTGACGGATCAGCGCTATCGTCCGGCGGCGGACCTGTCGCACGGTCAGAAGCAGTGGCTGGAGATCGGCATGCTGCTGGCACAGGAGCCGCAGCTTCTGCTGGTGGACGAGCCGGTGGCCGGCATGACGGACGCCGAGACCGAGCAGACCGCGGACCTGCTGCGCGAGATCAATCGGACGCGCAGCGTGGTGGTGGTGGAGCACGATATGGCGTTCGTGCGCGCGCTCGATGTGAAGGTGACGGTGCTGCACGAAGGCTCGGTGCTGTCCGAGGGTTCGATCGACCATGTCAGCAGTGATCCGCGCGTGATCGAAGTGTATCTGGGACGATGATTCCTCACCGCGTCATTCCCGCGAAAGCGGGAACCCAGTGCTGTCACTCCCTGGGTCCCCGCTTTCGCGGGGATGACGGAACTGGCGATGCTTGAAGTCGATCACGTCGACCTCCACTACGGCGCCGCCATCGCGCTGCGCCAGGTGTCGCTGACCGCGGAGGTCGGCGCGGTGACCTGCCTGCTTGGCCGCAACGGAGTGGGCAAGACCAGTCTGCTGCGCGCGATCACCGGCGCGCATCCGATCAGTGCCGGCGCGATCCGCTGGGAGGGTGCGGACATCACGCGCCTGCCGATCCACGATCGCGCGCGGCGCGGTATCGCCTGGGTGCCGCAGGGCCGCGATATTTTCCCCCTGCTGACAGTCCGTGAAAATCTGGAGACCGGGTTTGCCGTGCTGCCGCGCGGCGGGCGTCGCGTGCCGGGCGAGGTGTTCGAGCTGTTTCCGGTGCTGAACACGATGCTGCGTCGGCGCGGCGGCGATCTGTCGGGCGGGCAGCAGCAGCAGCTTGCGATCGCGCGGGCGCTGGTGATGAGGCCGCGGCTGCTGGTGCTGGACGAGCCGACGGAGGGCATCCAGCCCAGCATCATCAAGGATATTGGACGGGTGATCGCGCTGTTGCGGTCGCGCGGCGACATGGCCATCCTGCTGGTGGAGCAGTATTTCGATTTTGCCCGCGAACTTGCGCAGACGATCGTGGTGATGGATCGCGGCGATGTCGTGCTGTCGGGCCGGCGGGAGGAGTTGAACGAGGAGGATGTACGACGCCGCCTCTCTGTCTGACGCTCCGACCATGCAGCGTGCGGTGGGAGAGTTGCGCGTGTACCTGCGCGCGCGCGACAGGCGGACCGTGCTGGAGGGTTTGCGCCAGGCGGGCTGCCTCAAGGCGCGCTTTCCGCGGCCGGAGCATGCCGACTGGTCGAGCGTCGTTACGCTGAACACATCCGGTGGGATCGCCGGGGGGGATCGGCTGGACAGTGCGTTCTCGGTGCGGACCGGCGCGCGTGCGACGATAGCGGCGCAGGCTGCGGAGCGGTTCTATCGCTCGTTGCCCGGAGGCGCCCCATCACAGGTGCGCACTCGGATCGTGGTCGCCGATGGCGCCGCGGTGGAGTGGTTGCCGCAGGAGACCATCCTGTTCGATTGCTGCGCGCTCGACCGGCGTCTGCACGTCGAGCTTGCCGCGGATGCCTGGTTTCTTGGTGTTGAAAGCCTGGTATTTGGACGCGCCGCGATGGGAGAGTCCGTGGAATTGGCATCATTGCGCGATGTCATTCAGGTGCGCCGCGCCGGGCGCTTGTTGTGGCATGACGCTATTCGCCTGGACGGCGCTGTGGCCGCCACACTGCAACGACCGGCAATTGCCGATGGGGCGCGCGCGGTCGCAACACTGGTGCATGTCGCGCCTGATGTCGAGCGTGCGTTGGATACGGTGCGTGCGGCGTCACCTCATTGTGGTGTCAGTGCGTGGAACGGCATGTTGATCGCGCGCATGATTGCGGCTGACGGTGCGTCGCTGCGGAAAATGGCGGTCGCCGTGCTGAATGTGCTCCGTGCCGGGCGTCCGCTGCCGCGCGTTTGGAATTGCTGAGGAAAGTCACATGAACCTGACGCCATGCACTCCCTTCTCGTCATGGCCGGGCTTGACCCGGCCATCCGTGCACCACCGTTGCTGTGTAGATGGCCGGATCAAGTCCGGCCATGACGGCCAGTCGCGGATGGCATGAAAGGAGGCGTCGCATGAACCTGACGCCGCGCGAGAAGGACAAGTTGCTGATCAGCATGGCCGCGATGGTCGCGCGGCGCCGTCTGGAACGCGGTGTCAGGCTCAATCATCCCGAAGCGGTTGCGCTGATTACCGACTTCGTTGTCGAGGGTGCGCGCGACGGCCGCAGCGTCGCCGACCTGATGGAGGCTGGCGGCAAGGTGATCAGCCGTGCGCAGGTGATGGAAGGCGTCGCCGAGATGATCCACGACGTGCAGGTGGAAGCGACGTTCCCCGACGGGACGAAGCTGGTTACCGTGCACGAGCCGATAAGGTGATCCCGCGAGGGGCTGCATGACAAACCGGCAGCGAATTACTGAGTACTTGCGGACTATCGCACCCAAGGGTGCGTCCAACTCGGACATATGCTCCGCAACCCGCGTGTCGCCGCATGCTCAGGTTTTTCAGATCACGGGCCAACTCATGTCCGAGGGGATTATTCACGGGCGCAAGCTGGGAAACGAATGGTATTTCACTTGGTCTGGAAGCGACGATAGCGGTAGAACTGCGCCAAACACTCAACCAGACCTCCACCGCCTACCGATGAACTCAGGGCCATCATATACTCCCGCCGATTTCGAGCAGTCAGCTGCGGTTGCGATGGGCCGATACTACGGTACGACCTTTGCTCCAGGACTTATCCCCGGCGTGCCGAAAAAATTTGACTTCGTATCGCCAGATCGAAAGATCGTGGGCGACGCGAAGTACTATACTCTGGTGAATAGCATTGGGTTGCCACCCGCCAAGTTCTCGATAATCGCCGAGCATGTTTGGCTACTCGAGCGCACTAAGGCTGACCGACAATTCCTGGTGTTCGGCAACGAACGCCGCGTTCCGGAGAGATGGTTGGCCAAATACGGTTGCTTGGTCGATGCCTGTTGCTTTTTCTTCCTTATGCCAGATGGAACATTGCAGCCGTTGCACGGGGCCAAGGATTCGTGCCCGTGAAGTTGACAGGGGACCAGCGCGGCTGCCGTAGCTGCCAGCCCATGAAGGAAGCCACATGATCCCCGGCGAAATCCTGACAACCGACGGCGACATCGAGCTGAACGCCGGCCTTGTCCGCACCACGCTGACCGTCGCCAACACTGGCGACCGACCGATCCAGGTCGGCAGCCACTACCACTTCGCCGAAACCAACCCCGCACTTGCCTTTGACCGCGCCTCCGCACGCGGCCAGCGGCTGGATATCGCGGCCGGCACCGCGGTGCGCTTCGAACCCGGCCAGACGCGCGAAGTGAGCCTGGTGCCGTATCGCGGCAAACGCATTGTGCAAGGGTTCCGCGGCACCATCATGGGAGCCCTCGACTGATGGCCCGCATCACCCGTCGCGCCTATGCCGACATGTTCGGTCCGACCACCGGCGATCGGGTGCGCCTCGCCGACACCGATCTGGTCGTCGAAGTGGAACGCGACCTCACCACCTACGGCGAGGAAGTCAAATTTGGCGGAGGGAAAGTGATCCGCGATGGCATGGGCCAGTCGCAGGCATCGCAGGCGGAAGGCGCGGTCGACACGGTGATCACCAATGCGCTGATCATCGATCACTGGGGGATCGTCAAAGCCGATGTCGCGATTACCAACGGTCGCATCACCAGGATCGGCAAGGCCGGCAATCCCGACGTCCAGCCGAATGTCGACATCGTCATCGGCCCAGGCACCGAGGTGATCGCCGGCGAGGGGAAAATCCTCACCGCGGGCGGCATCGACAGTCACATCCATTTCATCTGTCCGCAGCAGGTGGAGGACGCGATCGCCGCCGGCATGACGACGCTGATCGGAGGCGGCACCGGCCCCGCGACCGGCACCGCCGCCACCACGTGCACACCGGGTCCCTGGCACCTCGCGCGCATGTTGCAGGCGGCCGAGGGCCTGCCGGTCAATCTCGCATTCGCGGCGAAGGGCAACGCGTCGCGCCCCGCGGCGCTGGAGGAAATGATCCGTGCGGGCGCCGCCTGCCTGAAGCTGCACGAGGATTGGGGCACGACGCCGGCGGCGATCGATTGCGCGCTGTCGGTGGCCGACCGGTTCGATGTGCAGGTGATGATCCACACCGACACGCTGAACGAATCCGGTTTCGTCGAGGATACGATTGCGGCGTTCCAGGGGCGCACCATCCACGCCTTCCACACCGAAGGCGCCGGCGGCGGACACGCGCCCGATATCATCAAAGTGGCGTCGCTGGCCAATGTGCTGCCGAGTTCGACCAACCCGACGCGGCCTTACACGGCGAACACGCTCGACGAGCATTTGGATATGCTGATGGTGTGCCATCACCTCGATGCGTCGATCCCCGAGGACGTGGCGTTCGCCGAGAGCCGTATCCGCAAGGAGACGATTGCGGCCGAGGACATCCTGCACGATCTGGGCGCGCTTTCGATGATGTCGTCGGACAGCCAGGCGATGGGACGCGTCGGCGAGGTGATCATCCGAACCTGGCAGACCGCGCACAAGATGAAGCAGCAGCGCGGTGCGTTGCCCAGTGACGGCACGGGCAACGACAACGCGCGGGTGAAGCGCTACATCGCGAAATACACGATCAATCCTGCGATCGCGCAGGGGATGGCGAACGAGATCGGATCGATCGAGGCAGGAAAGCTCGCCGACTTGGTGCTATGGTCACCGGCTTTCTTTGGCGTGAAGCCCGATCTGGTGATCAAGGGCGGCAGCATCGCGTGCGCGCCGATGGGCGATCCAAATGCCTCGATCCCGACGCCGCAGCCGGTGCACTACCGGCCGATGTTCGGCGTCTATGGTCGCGCGGTGGTTGAAAACTGCATCAGCTTCGTCTCTGCCGCAGCGCTGGATGCCGGCATAGGTGCTGTTTTGAAGCTGCAGCGCCGCCTTGTGCCAGTCGCCGACACCCGTGCGGGCATTGGCAAGCGGTCGATGATCCACAACGACGCAACGCCGGCGATTGAGGTCGATGCGGAGACCTACGAGGTGCGCGCCGACGGCGTGCTACTGACCTGCGAACCGGCCACGGTGCTGCCGATGGCGCAACGCTACTTTCTGTTCTGATGCGCGCCGAGGCCGTTCTGCCTGCCGGCACGTGGGACTCGGTGGGGGAAATCGATCGCGTGCTGATCGATTTCGACCGCCGCCATCGCCGGCGGATCCTGCTGCGCACCGAGCAGGGCAGGGAGGTGCTGCTGGACCTGCCGCAGGCCGTGCGGCTGCGCCATGGCGACGGGCTCGCGGTGGAGACTGGCGTGGTGCGGGTGTGCGCGAAACCGGAACCGCTGCTGGAGATCCACGCGCACGACGCGGGTGAAATGGTGCGCATCGCCTGGCATCTCGGCAATCGCCATCTGCCGGTGCAGTTGCTGGGCGGGCGTATCCGCATACGTGCGGATCATGTGATCAGGGACATGGTGGAAGGGCTCGGTGGCCACGTGGAGGCGATTGAGGCGCCGTTCGATCCCGAACCTGGGGCGTATGCCGGCGGACATCATCACCATGATCACGAGTGACCTTCTTCCCGTCATGTTGACGACGAGTGACCTTATTCCCGTCATGGCCGGGCTTGACCCGGCCATCCGCGCGCGACTGTTGATGCGTGGATGGCCGGGTCAAGCCCGGCCATGACGGTGGGTACTGCGGGCGCGCGTACTCATGCAGGACAAAGCGCTTCTTCGTCTGCTCGCCTGGCTGTCGCCTGCATTCCCCACCGGCGCCTACGCCTACTCGCACGGCCTGGAATGGGCGGTGGAATGCGGCGATATAACCGACGGGGACACCCTGCAGGCCTGGCTCTCGGACGTCCTGGCCCATGGCTCGGGCCGCAACGATGCGATCCTGCTGCGCAACGCCCACCGCGCGAACACCGACACCGCCGCACTCGACCGCATTGCCGAACTTGCCGCCGCCATCGCGCCGTCGCGTGAGCGGCGTGCCGAGACGCTGGATCAGGGGAGCGCCTTCCTCGCCGCCGCGGCGCCATGGCATCCGCCTGACCTGCCGGTACGCGTCGCCTACCCGGTTGCAGTCGGCGCCATGGCCGGGCGGCACGGCGTTGCGGAAGACATGACCACCACCGCCTATCTCCAGGCCTTCGCCACCAACCTGATCTCAGCCGCCGTCCGCCTGGTGCCGCTCGGCCAGAGTGCGGGCTTGCGCGTGCTCGCCACTTTGGAACCGGTCATCCTGCAGGTCGCCGAAGCATCCCGCACCGCCATCCTGGACGATCTTGGCGGCTGTGCCTTCCGTTCCGACCTTGCCGCCATGCTACACGAAACCCAGTACACGAGGCTGTTCCGCTCATGATGCAGTCACGCCATGGCCCCCTGCGCATCGGCATCGGCGGGCCGGTCGGCACGGGTAAGACCGCGCTCATGGACGCGCTGTGCAAGCGGTTCCGCACGCGGTATGATATCGCGGCGATCACCAACGACATCTACACCAAGGAGGACGCCGAGTTCCTCACCCGCGCCGGATCGCTGCCACCCGAGCGCATCCTCGGCATCGAGACCGGCGGCTGTCCGCACACCGCGATCCGCGAGGACGCCTCGATCAACCTCGCCGGCATTGCCGAGCTCAACCGGCGCTTTCCGACGCTCGACATCATCCTGGTCGAATCCGGCGGCGACAATCTCGCCGCCACGTTCAGCCCGGAACTGGCCGACCTGACGATCTACGTGATCGACGTGTCCGCAGGCGACAAGATCCCCCGCAAGGGCGGCCCGGGCATCACGCGCAGTGACCTGCTGGTGATCAACAAGATTGACCTTGCGCCGTTCGTCGGCGCCAGCCTGGAGGTGATGGACCGCGATGCGAGAAAGATGCGCGGCGAGCGCCCGTTCGTGTTCGCCAACATCCGCGCGGGCACCGGCGTGCCGCAGATCGCCGAGTTCGTTGAGACCGAAGGAGGGCTGCGGAACTAGTGTGATAGTTCCGCAGGCGTCATGGTCTGGCTTGACCCGGCCATGACGGGGTGAGACTAACCGTTCGCCAGTTCAACCAGCGTCTGCGTCAGCACCCGGGTTCCCGCGGCCAATTGCGACGGCTCGGAATATTCCGCCGGATTGTGACTGATCCCCTTGCGACACGGCACGAAGATCATGCCGGTCGGACAGACCGGCACGACGAACTGCGCATCGTGGAACGCACCCGACGGCAGGCGCATGCGGGAAAAACCCTGGTCGGTTGCGGCACGCTCCACCGCCTCGATCACCAGCGGCGAGAATTCTACCGGCAACGCGTGGAACGTCTCCTGCACCGCCACGCCGGCATCGCGCACGGCGGCCTGCACCACGCCGGCGACCGCATCCCCGCGCGACAGCAGCACATTCTTGTCCGGATGGCGGAAGTCGACGGTGAAGCTCGCCTTGTCCGCCACCGAATTCGACGTGTTCGGCTCCACCGCGATCCGCCCGACGGTAAAGCGCAGCACGTCCCGCGGGTCGTGCATCAGGGCGTTCAGCGCGCCGATCGCACGCACCATGTCCTGCACCGCGTCACGCCGCAGCGCCAGCGGCGTGGTGCCGGCATGCGCGGTCTCGCCGGTCAGCGTGACGGTGAACCAGCGGCTGCCCTGGATGCCGGTGACTACGCCGATATCCAAACCCTCGGCCTCCAGCCGCGGCCCTTGCTCGATATGCGCCTCGACGTAGGCGTGCGGCTTGCTGCCGAGCGGGCGGCGCGGCAGATCGGCCTCCTCGGCGAGATGCGCCGCCAGCGCGTCGGCGAAGCGAACGCCCTCGGGGTCGGTGACGTCGGAGAACGCCTCGATGCGGCGAAAGCCGCTCCACGCCATGCTGCCCATGCAGCCGGGCGCGAACCGTCCGCCCTCTTCGTTGGTCCACGCCACCACTTCGATCGACCGGCGTGGCACCACCCCCTGGTCATGCAGGGCAGTGATCGCCTCTAACCCCGCGATCACGCCGTAGATGCCATCGAAGCGGCCGCCGTTCGGCTGCGTGTCCATGTGGCTTCCGGTGACCACTGGTGCGGCCTGTGGATCGGAGCCCTCGTACCGCAGCCATAGGTTCGCCGCGGCATCCACCGTGACAGTCGAATCGATCGCTGTTGCCCATTCGATCAGCAGTCGGCGCGCTTTGCGGTCAAATTCAGTGAGGCAGGCGCGGTTGACCCCGTTGCCGGGGATCGCGCCGATCCTCGCCATTGCCATCAGGCGATCCCACTGCCGCTCCTCGCTCACCATCCGCGCCTCCTGCCCAGTGGCCAGTCTAGTGGTTGGCAAGGCTCGAGTGGGAGGGGCAAACAGCGCCTACATCCCACGGTCACTGCGAGGAGCGCAGCATCGAAGAAATGACGGTGAAAGGCTGCGCCCTTTATGCCCGCAGCAGCCCGTTCGTCGCCAGCGCCGTCTCGCTGTCGGGAAACACCTCGGCCAGCGCCGCTGCATCCAACCCGAGGTGATGCATTAGCAGTCCCTTCGCGACTGACCGCAGATCTGTCGTCGGCATCAGGTCGCGATGCTCCAGCAGCTGCCCTGGCTGAAGGCCCGGCCAGTCCGCCAGCACGCGTCCGCCGGACACAGCTCCGCCGACCACGAATGCGACTGTGCCTGTCCCATGATCCGTGCCTTTGGTGCCGTTCACCCGCGCGGTCCGACCGAACTCGGTCATCGTCAGAACGGCAGTCTGTTTCCAGACCGGGCCCAGACCTTCCTTGAACCCTGCCAACCCGGCATCCAGTTGCTCCATCGCGTGCTGGAGGCGTGGGACCTGCGCGACATGCGTGTCCCAGCCGCCGATTTCCAGCGCCGCGATGCGCGGCCCGTCCGGGGCGCGCAGCATCTCGCCGGCGGCATGCGCCAGGGCGGAGAAGGCGTAGCGATCTTTTTCCGCCGGATCGCCGGCGAGCGTCGCGTCGGAAAAGCCGCGCTCGCGCAGGCCTTCGGCCACCGCCGGACCAGTCAGGCGGTCGGATCCGTTGAGCGCTGCGATCTGCGCGTATAGGTCCGGCGGTGGCGCGGCGAAGCCATGCGGTGCCCAGTTCCCCACAAGCGCTGGTCCGCGCAGGAGCAGCGGTACGGAGACGCCGATGGCGACCGCATCGCCCTCTGGCGATCCGCTTGCTGGCATCGCTGCCACCGCGCGATTAAGCCAGCCACTGGTCATCCGGTGATCGGCGCCGCTTTCCAGGCAATCCTGCGCCTCGAAGTGACTGCGCACCCTGGTGGGGCCAGCGACGGCATGCACCGGCAATGCCTCGCCGGCGCAATACATCTCGTGCAGCTTCGCCAGCGACGGGTGCAGGCCATAGAAGCCGCCAAGGTCCAGCAGTCCATCCGGCTGGCCCGGGCCGGGCGGCACGATCTCGCCCCGCTGCTCCGTGAGGGCGCGGTCGCCATACGGCACCACGGCTGCCAGCCCATCCAGCGCGCCGCGCAGGATCACCACGATGAAGCGCTTCTCCGTGGGAGCCGCGGCAACCGCCAGTGACGCGCGGCCCAGCGAGACGGCCGCGGTCAACCCGAGCAAAGCGGAACGGCGAGACAGTGCGATCATCTCAGCGCCTCTGAAATTCCGGAGCCGTCAACAGCAGCGTCAGTGCGTCACGCCGCGAACCCGCGCGGTGCACGGCCTGAAGCGTCTCGTCGCGCAGCAGTGGGCCGAGATTGGTTTCCGCCAGCTCAGCCACGTCGCGCGATCCCACGCGGCCGGAAAATCCGTAGGCCCAATCGATCCGCCGCATCATCGCTTCGGGCGTCGCCCACTCGCCGGCGCGGTCGGCCCAGCCGTTCGGCTGCGGCGCGTTCATGAATGGCTGCCCAAGGCCAGCGAGGATAGCTTGCATGTTGACTTGCTGCCGTTGATCGTCCGGCAGGTCCAGGGCCCGCAGGCTGGCAACCACGAAGTCCTGCGGCGTCCGCAGCTTAGCCCCCGGCTCCCAGGCGGCGTCCAATGTAATCAGGGCCTCCGCCGCAGCGCCCAGGCAGCCGCCGCTATCGCGCAGGATGCCCTCGATCCGGCGCACCGCATCCTCCGGCGGCTCGTCCGCCACGAAATACTGCACCAGCTTGCGCGCCAGGAACCGATGCGTGGAGGGATGTTCCGCAAGGAAGTGCAGCGCGGCCTCGCCACCTTCCTCCCCGGGTGGCAACGTCCGGCCCATAACGACCTGCTCGCCCGGCTCATGCGCGAGCGGGCGGAACACGAATCCTGGCGGTTCGGTGCGGAGGTCAATCGACCAGCCGGTCAGGATCTTGGCGAAGTTCGTGACGTCGGTCTGGGTGTAGCCGGCAGCCGGGCTCACGGTGTGCAATTCCAGGCACTCGCGCGCCAGGTTCTCGTTCAGGCCGGCGTGGCGGCGCTGTCCGGCAACGCTGTCCGGCCCCACCGAGGCTGCATTGTTCAGATACATCAGCATCGCCGGGTGACGCATGACCGCGAGCAGCATTTGTTCGAACCGGCCAGTCACGTGGGGCCGGATCGCCTCCTCGATAAAGGCACAGGTAACCGCCGCCACGCCGCCGCGCACCGCCACCGTGAAATGGTTGCTCCAGAACCAGACCAGCCGCTCCCGGAACGGAGCAGGCGTGATCACGGCGTTCTGTAACTCGGCCGTCGCCTCCGCCAAAAACAGCGAGCGGACGCGGGAGTCCTCGGGCTTCGGCCTGGTCTGTCTGTCGGCGCGCAGCGCGGTCAGCCCCGTCACCGTATTCGGCCCCGGCTCCACGCTGCCTGGGTCGGGATGGTGGAGCTGCTCCCTGAGCCACAGCGCGGGGTCGGCTGGCAGCGGCTCGTCGCCGCGGCGGCCCAGACCGAACCGGAACAGCGCCCGCGCGGTTGATAGGTCCATGCCCCGGAGACTACACCGGAACGCCGTGTCGGAGGGTGACAAAGGGTGAGTGAGCACCTTCAGCTGCTGAACGCATGTGTGCCTTGCCCCGTGAATCAGTCGATAATCCTTGCATTTAACGCCGCGGTGCAGCATCTGGAGATACGGGATAACCGGCTGCGCTGAGCCGGATTAGCTGGCGGGCGCGCGGGGCAGGGGTTCCGGGGCGCCCGTCGTGGTAATGGAGGTTCACCGTGCCCGTAACGCCGCTCGACAAGATCCGCAACATCGGCATCACCGCTCACATCGACGCGGGCAAGACGACCACGACCGAGCGGATCCTGTATTACACCGGAATGTCACATCGGATCGGCGAGGTGCACGACGGCAACACCACGACCGATTACATGGAGCAGGAGCGCGAGCGGGGCATCACCATCACCTCGGCCGCGGTGACCTGCGAATGGCATGATCACCGGATCAACATCATCGACACACCCGGCCACATCGACTTCAACATCGAGGTGAACCGCAGCCTGCGCGTGCTGGACGGCGCGATCTTCATCATCGAGGGCGTCGCCGGCGTGCAGCCGCAGTCGGAGACCAACTGGCGCCTCGCCGATCGCTACAATGTTCCGCGCATCATCTTCATCAACAAGCTGGACCGCACCGGGGCCGATTTCTTCCGCGCGTTCGCCACTCTGAAGGAGAAGCTCGACATCATCGCGCTGCCCCTGCAGCTGCCGATCGGCATCGAGGACAAGTTCCTCGGTGTGGTGGACCTGGTCGAGATGAAGTCGATCATCTGGGAGGGCGGCGAACTCGGCGCCAGGTACCACGACGAGCCGATCCCGGCCGACCTGGCGGAGCAGGCGAAGGAATACCGCCAGCTCCTGCTCGACACCGCGCTGTCGGTGGACGATGCCGCGATGGAGGAATACTTCGACAAGGGCGACGTCGAGGTCGCCACGCTGAAGCGCTGCGTCAAGGCCGGCACGATCTCCGGTGCGTTCCGTCCCGTGCTGTGCGGCACGGCGTTCAAGAACAAGGGCGTGCAGCCGCTGCTGGACGCGGTGATCGACTACCTGCCGTCGCCGATCGACGTCCCCGGCATCAGCATCGCCGCCGGCGAGGGCGAGGAAGACGGCGACCGCTCCGACCGGCGCCGCATCAAGGCCGACCCGAACGCGCCGTTCGCCGGCCTGGCGTTCAAGATCATCAATGACAAATACGGCACGCTGACCTTCGTGCGCGTCTATGCCGGCACGCTGAAGTCCGGCGACACGGTGATGAACACCACGCGCGAGCATCGCGAGCGCATCGGGCGGATGTTCCAGATGCACGCCGACAAGCGCGCCGAGATCAAGGAGGTGGTCGCCGGCGACATTGCCGCCTTTGTCGGGCTGAAGGACACCGGGACCGGCGATACGCTGGCCTCGCAACAGGATCCGGTGGTGCTGGAGCGGATGGCCTTCCCGGTGCCGGTGATCGACATCTCGGTCGAGCCGCGCACCAAGGAAGCGGTGGAGAAGATGTCGCTCGGCCTGCAGAAGCTGGCGGCCGAAGACCCCAGCCTGCGCCTGCGCACCGATCAGGAGACCGGCCAGACCATCCTGTCGGGCATGGGCGAACTGCACCTGGAGATCATCATCGACCGGCTGCGGCGTGAATATAACGTGGATGCGAATATCGGCGCGCCGCAGGTGGCCTATCGCGAGACCATCAGCCGGCCGCACACGGAGATCTACACGCACAAGAAGCAGACCGGCGGTTCCGGCCAGTACGCCGAAGTGAAAATCGCTTTCGAACCGCTGCCGCGCAACGAGGGCGTGGTGTTCGAGAACAAGGTGGTCGGCGGATCGGTGCCGAGGGAATACATTCCCGCGGTCGAGAAGGGCATCAAGGTGCAGGCCGAGACCGGCGTGCTCGCGGGCTTCCCGACGGTGGATTTCAAGTACACGCTGCTCGACGGCAAGTACCACGATGTGGACAGCTCGTCGCTCGCCTTCGAGATCGCCGCGAAGTCGTGCTTCCGCGACGGCATGAAGAAGGCCGCGCCGATCATCCTGGAGCCGGTGATGGACGTGGAGGTCACCACGCCATCGGACCATGTGGGCGACGTGGTGGGCGACCTGAACCGCCGCCGCGGCATTATCCAGAACCAGGAGAGTGCGGGATCAACGATCATCGTCCGCGCCCATGTTCCCCTGAAGGAGATGTTCGGCTACATTTCCGATCTGCGGAGCATGACCAAGGGGCGCGCCTCGTTCACCATGCAGTTCCACCACTACGATCCGGTGCCGCGCAACATCGCGGACGAAATCATGGCCAAGAGTGCGTGAGGTCACGTGCATGACGGTGGGTTTCGCATGACGGAGGCAGTCTAGGTGCAACCCCCCCGCCTCCACTGGATGCGGGGACGGCAGGAGGAGGGGCCCGGCGTTCACCGGACCCTCGAATGGATCGGACGCGACGACGCGGGCGAGGCCATTGCCCGCGTCGTTCGCGTTCTGGGGCCGGTGTGGACCGGCTGGCGTTCCTACCGCGCGGTGGCGCTGGACGAGGATGCCAAGGTGATCGAACTGCGCCCGACCACGCCGCCGGATGGCGCCGGCTGGCTGGCCTGTATCGGCGGCCAAGTGGTGGGCCGCGCCACGGTGCCGCTGCAGGCGGTGCGTGCGGCGGAGGCGGCGCTGGGCGGGGACTAGGCGCGAAAGGCCGCTCCTTGCCGTCGGCCCTATACGCTCGTATGGACAATGCCATGGCTCCCGCTGGAGGCAGCATGGCCCGCTCCGCCACTAAGCAATCGCGCAAAACGTCCAAGAGCAAGTCAGGCAGTGCCGGCGCCACGGGCGGTTCGGTGCGGGGATCGCAGCCGAAGCGGGCGGACTTCGTCAACCTCAAGGTCGCCTGGCCGCAGCCCAAACAGGCGATCTCGCTGCGCATTGACCAGGACATCCTGGCTTGGTTCCGTGATCGCGGTCCGGGTTATCAGACCCGGATGAATGCCGTACTGCGCGCCTTCGTCGATGCCCAGCAGGGCAGGCGCTGACCTGGAGTGTAATTCTCCCCCTCCCCTTGCGGGAGGGGGTCGGGGGAGGGGTCGCGCCATCGCAAGGCAACGCGGTCGGATAAATCCAAAGCTTGACCTGGTACCGGGATCCCCGCCCCCCAACCCCCTCCCGCAAGGGGAGGGGGAGGACTTTTCTCCAGCCGTCAATTTATCCTGACGCGTATGACGTGAAAACTGACGGCAACGCTGAGTCAGTGGTTCAAGCTTGGCATTATACCAACGGCCAAAATGGCTGACTCTCCGGCTTTGCTTCCCCCGTCATGGTGGGCGAAGGCCCGCCATCCACGTCTTTGCTGATCGCAGCAAGGAAAGACGTGGATGGCCGGCCTTCGCCGACCATGACGACGGGGGCGATCGATGGGTCACTCGCAAGGGCGCTTGGTATTCACACCACCGGTGTGCTCGGCGGGCCGCCTTTTTCCCAGACGTTGAACGTTGCATCCCACAATGCGATACGGCCGTCGCGCACGATCCAGATCTCGGTGCCACGACCCAACATCGGCTTGCCGGTCTGTGCGTCCTCCCAGCCCGCATCCCAGGTGTTGGCGAGCACGTCGCCCATCAGGCAATGCAGCGTCTTCTTGAGCTTGTAGCCCTTGGTCCGGGCAAAGCGCGCGCGAAGGAAGCGCATGATCGCCTCGCGACCGCGCATCTCCGGGAAATCGGCGAAGCGCGCCAGGGCGTCCTCGGTGAAACCCTGCTCGATCCGCGCGAGGTCCGCGGCACCGAAGGCGTCCTCCACATCCTGAACAAGGCGCTTCGCTGCGTCCCAGTTCAGGGTCGTCGTCGCTGTGTCTGTCATAGGCGGCTCACTCCATTCAGCCCTCGGGGCGAACGATCAGCACCGTGCCGTCGACGCCCTCCACGCGCAGCCGCGTGCCGGCGGAGGGTTCGGCGACATCAGACGGCACGCGAGCCGCCCAGTCGCTGTCGCCGACACGGACTCGCCCCTCCCGACCCTGGAACGCCAGCGCAGTGGCGGATCGGCCGGCAAGCCCGGCCTGCTGTGTATTCAGCCTGATGGTGCGGTGGCGATAGCGCAGCCCGACGCCGAGCGAAATCGCCGCCAGCACGCCGAACATCACCACCTGCAACTCGAAGCCGACCCCGCTCGCCAGGACAACGAGCCCGGTGCCACACGCCGCTAGGCCGAGCCACATCATGAAGGCCCCCGGCGTATGGACCTCCAGCATCAGCAATGCCAGTCCGGCGAGCACCCAGATGATCCAGCTGCTCATCCCGTCGTGCCCATGCCCCACGGGCTTGCGGGCGGCATGGCGGCGGTCGTTGGCATCGGCGACGGCACGATCGGCGACGGTAGTGGCGGCGAAGGTGGCGGTGGCATCTCGGGCGGACTGCTCCCCGGCGTTCCATCGTCGCCGCGAAACAACTGCATCGCCTGCACGATGCCGCCGGCGAGTGCGGAGCTTTCCATCGGCACCACGACAAGCCGCGTGTTCGGCGCCGAGGCCAGCGCCTGGAACGCCCGCACGTAGCGGTCGGCGATGAAATAGCGCAGTCCCGCCAGGCCATGGCGCGCCGCTGCATCCGACACCATCTGCGTCGCCTCCGCTTCCGCTCGGGCCAACGCGACCCGCGCCTCCGCGTCCCGGTTGGCAGCCTGTTGGCGGCCCTCGGCGGACAGGATCAGCGCCTGCTTTTCGCCCTCGGCGCGCAGGATCGCCGCCGCGCGCTCACCCTCGGCGCGGGCCACCGCGGCACGGCGCTCGCGCTCCGCGGTCATCTGCAGGTTCATCGCGCGGATCAGGTTCTCCGGCGGCTCGATTTTCCGAATTTCAACGCGCGAGACCTTCACGCCCCAAGGCTCGGTCGCGCCGTCCAGAATGATCAGCAGTGCGGTGTTGATGCGCTCGCGCGACGACAGCGTAGCGTCCAGTTCCATCTCGCCGATCACCGCGCGGATGTTGGTCATCGCAAGCGTATTCAGCGCGAGCGAGAGATTGCTGACCTGATACGCGGCCTTCTCAGGCTCCATCACCCGATAGTAGATGATGCCATCGACCGAGACGGTGGCGTTGTCGCGGGTGATGACGCTCTGTTCCGGAATCTCGACCACCTGCTCCTGCACGTTCAGCTTGCGGCCGACGCGATCGACATAGGGCAGCACAAAGTTCAGTCCCGGTTGCAGCAGGCGCGTGTAGGCACCGAAGCGCTCGACCGTCCAGACCTGGCCCTGCGACACCGTCTTCACCCCGGCGAACAGGGTGACCACGACCAGGATCAGCAGGAAGACCCAGACGACGATGACCACGTCAGTCACGGCAGTCGCCGGCGATCACGCTCCCTTCCATTGCAGTATGTACAACCCCGCGTCGTAGTCGGTGGCGTAGATCAGCCCGTCCTGCGAAACGAACACATCCGCCGTATGCCGTATCTTGGCGCGGCCGCGCATCGGTTCCGCCCATTGCGTCGGCTGCGGCGGCACGAAATAGCCGACCTCCTGCGGCCGGTACGCATCGGAGATATCGAACACGCGCACCCCCGCGCTCTGCCAAGTCGCAAAGATCGTCGTCGAGGACTGGAAAGAACCGGGGCGGTTTTCGTGCAGATTGTGCGGCCCGAACTGCCCACCCATCTTGACGTAGTCCTGATCCGCCGGCGTCGGTAGCGTGGCGATGGACACCGGATTGCTCTTCTCGCGGATATCGAACACCCAGGTGCGCTTGTGTTGTCCCTCCTGGTCGATGTTCAGCACCGCCTCGTCCGCGACCACCAGCAGACCGCGGTCAAGCAGTGGCAGCGCGTTGTGCGTGCCGCCGCCATAGGGCGGACACCAGTTGCGGTGCGCGATCAGCTTCGGCGCGGACTTGTCCTTCACGTCCAGGATGGTCAGTCCGCCATCGCGCCAGGCGCCGTAAGCGACATCGTCTGCCACCACCGCGTGATGCAGCGCGTGGCGGTTCTTCCAGGTCGGCGTCTCGCCGGCGGCGGCGTTCATGCCGGGAAGCCACCAGCGGCCGACCTCCTGCGGGCGCGTCGGGTCGGCCATGTCGATGACCATCAGGATGTGGTCGGTGAACCCGTCCAGCAACGCCGATGCATAGGCGTAGCGCCCGCCGACCCACCAGATGCGGTGCAGACCGAGCCCCGGCACCTCCATCGCGCCGATCTGTCGCGGATTGGCCGGGTCGGCGATGTCGTAGATGCACATGCCAGCGGCGTAGTCCTCGCCGCGCTTGCCGAAGCGGCTGCTGTCCACCTTGTTGGAGCCGCCGTAGTACTCCTGCTGCGTCAGCAGCGCCCGCTGATCGGCCTCCTGGATGCACAGCAGCATGTCGTCCGCGGCCTGGATATGCATGGACACGGACTTCGGGTGGGTCGGTATGAAGTTCACCGGCTTCGGATTGCGCGGGTCGCGCACGTCGGTGACCATCACGCCGCGCCTGACCCGAGTACCCACGTATGCATGGCCGCGGGAGACCATCACCTGGACGCCGTCGCCCCGGCCTCCCTGGTCGGTATGGCCGAGGAATTCGATGTTGCGGGCGCCTTCCGGGACAATCATGGCTTGCTTCTCTCCCTGATCGGTCGTCAGCTTAGGCTGGGTTCGAAGGACTGAGTAGGAGGGATTGGCCATGCCGACCTATGTCATGCTCGCCCACTGGACCGAACAGGGCATGCGGGCGATCAACGACAGCCCGAAGCGCATCGACGCGGCGAAGAAGACGCTCGAGGAGATGGGCGGCCAGTTCCGCTCGGTCTACATGACGATGGGTGACTACGACCTGATCATGATCTACGACGCGCCCGACGATGCGGTGGCGGCGCGGTTCACGTTGATGCTCGGCAAGCTGGGCAATGTGCGAACCACGTCGATGAAGGCGTTCCCCGAGGAGGCCTATCGCCAGATTATCAACTCGTTGCGGTAGGGCGCGCGTCCCATGGTGACCGGCGCCCGGACGCCGCTGACGGTGGACCTGTCCGGCCAGCGCGTGGCGATCACCGCCGGTGCCAATGGCATCGGCAAGGTCATGGCCGACAGTTTTGCCGCGTGTGGCGCGAGCGTGTTCATATCCGACATCGACGGCGCCGCGGTTGCCGCGTGCGGGCACCCCGGCATGCGCGCCGACGCCGGTGTGGCCGCCGACAATGACGGCTTCATCGATGCAGCCGTCAGGCATCTCGGCGGGCTCGACGTGCTGGTCAACAACGCGGGCATCGCGGGACCGACCGCCCTGGTGGAGAACGTCGCGCCCGAAGAGCTCGATGCCACGTTGCGCATCGATCTTGCCAGCATGTTCCATTGCGCGCGCCGTGCCATCCCGACGCTTCGCGCCAGCGGCGGCGGCGCGATCATCAATCTGTCATCGGCCGCCGGGCGGTTCGGCTTTCCGCTGCGCGCCCCTTATTCGGCGGCGAAGTGGGGGGTCGTCGGGTTCACCAAATCGCTGTCGATCGAACTCGGGCCCGACGGCATCCGCGTCAACGCCATCCTGCCCGGCCCCGTGGACGGCCCACGAATCCGCGCGGTGATCAAGGCAAAGGCGGCGGCGGCGGCGATATCCGAGAACGAGATGACGGAGCGCACGGTTGCCACCACCAGCCTGCGCTGCTTCGTCACGCAAGAGGACATCGCCAACATGGCACTGTATCTTGCGAGCCCGTTCGGCGCGACCATCAGCGGCCAGGCGATCAGCGTCGATGCGGACATGCAGACCACGATGTGAGGCCGGTCGCGTCGGAGGTGACGGATGATCGCCGCGATCAGCCTGATGCGCAGACGTGACGATGTCACGCTGACGGCGTTTCGCCGGCACTGGCTCGATGTGCACGGCCCGTTGGTGTGCGCGTTCCCCGGCCTGCGGTCGTATCTGCAGGAGCACGTCATCCAGTCGGACGCGATGAACGCGCGGGCGCGCGACATGCGGATCGACGGTTTTCCGATTTTGTGGTTCGACAACGACGACGACCGGCTGCGTGCGCACCAGTCGCCGGAGATGGCAGCCTGCAATGTTGATTCGCGATCGTTCATCGGTGCCGTCTCGCGCCTGATCTGCGAGCCGCGGATCGTGGTACCGCAGGCGCAGGATGCCAGTCGGATCAAGCTTGTCGCACTGCTGCCGGGCGAGGCCGCGGATGATCCTGGGCTCGAACGCTACGCGGCGCTTGTCCGGGACTTGCCGGGGCTGCGCGGCCTGCTGCTGTATCGTGTCCTGCAGCAGGGTCCGGCGCCGAACAGCACGATCCCGCATTTGCCGGTTAGCACTGCCGGGATCGCGGAACTGTCGTTTGCCAGTCTGGTCGATCTGGAATGCGCGCTGGCAGGCAACGATGCAACTGCGGCACATTTCGTGGTCGAGGAGCACCGTCTGCGCTGACGCGTGCCTGTGACCTGCCAACCAAGCCACTCTCTTGAACGCGCATCGCTGCCGTGCCAGCGTCGGATCGTTCGGCGGGCATGCAACCCCGCGGTTCGCAAGGGAGGAAAAACATGACGTTCAATCGCCGCAGTCTGGCGCTTGGTGGCGCAGGTGCGCTCAGCGTCGCTTTCATGGGTCGTATTCCGCAGGCGGCTGCGCAGGCCGGCGACGAGGCCGCGGTCAGGCAGGCCGTCGAGGCTTTCCGCAAGGCCATGCTGGGCAACGATCGCGCGCAATTGGATGCGCTGACCGCCGCTCAGCTCAGCTATGGCCACTCGGGCGGCAAGGTGCAGAACAAGGCCGAGTTCCTCGACGGTGCGGTCGCGTCGCACTGGAAGTCCATCAGCGTGAGTGACGAGACGACCCACATCGTCGGCAGCAACGCGATCAGCAGATTTATCTTCACTGGCGAGAACGAAAGCGACGGCAAGATCAACGCGGTGAAGATCGGCGTGCTAATGGTGTGGCTGAAACAGGACGGAAGCTGGAAGCTGCTGGCGCGGCAGGCCGTCAAGGTCTGATCGGACAATCGAAGGGGGAAGGCGGCGATGCCAATCGGATTCATCGGCCTCGGCATGATGGGCGCCGGCATGGCGAGCAATCTGCAAAAGGCGGGGCACAAACTGGTGGTGCACGACCTGAAGCGGCAGTCCGCCTCGCATCATCTTGCCGCCGGCGCGGACTGGGCGGACAGCCCGCGTGCCGTGGCCGAGGCCTGCGATGTGGTGTTCACCTCGCTTCCCGCGCCGCCCGACGTCGAAGCGGTCGGCTTCGGCGAGAACGGGCTGGTGCACGGCTTCCGCAAGGGCTCGGTGTGGTTCGACCTTTCGACCAATTCGGTCAGCCTGGTGCGCGAGATGCACGCGAGGCTGGCCGAACAGGGGGTGGCGTTGCTGGATGCGCCGGTCAGCGGCGGACCGCGCGGGGCGAATTCCGGCAAATTGGCGATCTGGGTCGGCGGTGACGAGGCACTATTCCACAAGCACAAGGCGGTGCTCGACGCGATGGGCGATCAGGCGCGTTATATCGGCGCGATCGGCGCCGGTTCGGTTGCCAAGCTGGTGCACAATCTGTCGGGCGCGGCGGTGAATGTCGCGCTGGCCGAGGCGTTCACCATGGGGGTGAAGGCGGGCATCGAGCCGCTGGCGCTGTGGGCGGCGATCCGCCAGGGTGCCGGCGGGCGCGCACGTATGTTCGATCGTATGGGCGACAAGTTCCTGACGGGGCGCTACGATCCGCCGGATTTCGCGCTGCGTCTGCTGCACAAGGACGTGTCGCTGGCGTGTCAGCTTGGCCGCGAGGTCGGCGTGCCGATGCGTTTGTCGCATTTGGCATTGGCCGAACTGAACGAGGCGCTAAATCGCGGCTGGAGCGAGCGCGACAGCCGCGTCGGCATGAAGCTGCAGGAGGAGCGGTCGGGGATCGAGCCGCTCGCGGTTGATCCGGCTCGCGTCAGGGAAGTGCTGGAGCGGGATGGATGATACGCGGGAGACTGGTGTAATCGTCATCCCCGCTCCCATTGTCATCCCCGCGAAAGCGGGGACCCAGGCGCCGCTTTGAGCTGTCGGGCCTGGGTCCCAGCTTTCGCGGGGATGACGAGGTGGTTCAACCTACGCCGCCGCCAACCTCCAACGCCTGGTCGAGATCGGCAATCAAATCCTCTGCCGTCTCCAACCCGATCGACAGCCGTATCACGTCTGGCCCCGCACCTGCGGCAAGCCGCTGCTCGTCGCTCAGTTGCCGATGCGTGGTCGAAGCCGGATGCAGGATCAGGCTGCGCGTATCGCCGATATTGGCGAGATGCGAGAACAGCCGCACGCCTTCAACCAGCTTGATGCCAGCCTCATAGCCGCCGCGCACGCCGAAGGTGAACACCGCACCCGCGCCG
>DATMND010000170.1:0-2068 GCA_035569235.1 Acetobacteraceae bacterium
AGTGCGCGCGGCCTATGCATCACCTGAAGCGCGGGCAAGGATGCCAGTCACTAGCCGCGCCATGCTGGCGCGGCCAGAGGTGAAGGCAAAGAAGTCGGCGGCGGCTACCGCGCACTACGTTCGGTTTACGCTAAGCCGACATGGCCAAAATCCTGCCCTTATCACGAGCTGGCAAGTCGCACGCCGAGGTCGCGCAGACGCTTGGCCTCAAGCTGTGCCGGATCGCCCGCCTGCTGGCGCGGCCCGATTTGCTGGCGGCCAACTGACGACCGAGGGCCGAGAATGAACTTTCCACGGCTCTCTCGCGCCGCTTGCGGGTGATCGCCAGCTCGATCGGGTGCTGGAGCAACCGGTTCATCGCGGCGCCGGTAGCACGCACGGTTTGGGGGAGGAAGGGCGCCTATGCCCCTGCCGCGCCTCGCGTCCACTACAGCCGTAATGCGTTCCCGATGGCCTGACATCGACCGGTAATCGCGCCGGCTCAGCCTCTTCTCATGGAGAAGCGAGGAGGTTCCAGATGGATCAACACATTATAGAGGGTAACCGGCCTGGGGCGCGCGCCACGCCCATCGGCAAGACAGCCGTTGTTGTCGGTGCCGGCATCGCCGGGTTGACCGCGGCAGGGGCTTTGGCTGATTGGTTCGAGCAGGTTGTTGTGCTCGACCGCGACCCGTTGCCCGATAGCCCGTTGCACCGGCCCTCGACGCCGCAGTCCCGGCATTCGCACGGGCTGCTTGTGGGTGGCCTGCTGGCGCAGGATGCGCTGTTTCCCGGCATCATCGAGGACTTCGCCACCGCCGGCGCGGTTCCGGTGCGGATCAATCGGGATCTGCGCGAGGAGCCGGCACACCGCGATCCGATGCCACAGCGCGATTTCGGCCGGAGCGCCTTTGCCATGTCGCGCCCGCTAATCGAGTTCACCCTGCGCCGGCGCGCGGCGCAGCTCCCCAACGTCACGTTCCGGCCGGCAACCCGGGTGATAGGTTTGATGAGGGAACCAAATGCACCGCGTATCACCGGGGTGCGCTGCACGCCCGTCGATGGACACGGCATCGAGACGCTGCCTGCCAATCTGGTGATCGATGCATCGGGTCGCGGTCATCTGACCGCGGCGGTGTTGCAGTGCATGGGCCACGAGCGTCCGCGGGAGACGGCCATCGGTATTGATCTGCGCTACACGACGGCGGTGCTGCCGATTCCCGAAGATGCGCCGGCCGACTGGAAGCTGGTGCTGACGCACCACGATGCGCCAAGGTCGTCACGCCGCGCGATCCTGCTGCCGATGGAGGGCGATCGCTGGATGCTGTCGGCGATGGGCCGCGGCAAACAGGAGCCGCCGGCGGATTGGGACTCGCTGCTGCGCTTTCTGCGCCAGCTCACCACGCCGACGATTTACAACGCGGTCCGGAATCTGACGCCGATGGGCGACCTGATGCGCTTTGCGTTCACCGAGAGCATCTGGCGACACTTCGAGGAGGTCGAGGTGTTCCCCGACGGACTGATCCCGATCGGCGATGCGATCTGCCGGTTCAATCCACTCTACGGCCAGGGCATGACCGTCGCATCCAAGGAGGCGCATTTGCTGCATGGCATGTTGGCTTCGCGCGCGTCGGAGCATGATCCGCTGGAGGGACTCGGCCGGGCGTTCCTGGCGGAGGCTACGCCGCTGATCGAGACTCCGTGGATGATGGCGGCGATTCCCGATTTCGTGTTCCCGGAAACACGCGGCGAGCGTCCGGTTGATCTGGAGGAGAGGCTGCGTTTCGCGGGTGCCCTGTCGCGTGTTGCGGCACGCGACGCGGCGGTGCAGCGGCTGGTGATCGAGGTCTGGCACATGCTGAGGCCGCGCAGTGCGTATCAGGATCCTGAGCTGGTGCGGCTGATCGAGGAGGAGATGGCGATGGCATAGGCGCCATTGTTGGTTGGGGGGGAGCCGTCTGAGCATAGGCCAGCGAGGCGGCGCTACGCCAGGAGATCATGGCCGTTTTGCTCCGCCATGGCCGGCGAGGCCGCCCGACCCAACAACTTGACGGTGCCCTGCGAACCTACTCACAAGATCGCCTGGAGA
>DATMND010000171.1:0-19055 GCA_035569235.1 Acetobacteraceae bacterium
CTGCTGCCATCGGACTTATCTCCGTTCCTTGTTCGGTTATTGTGCTCCGGCCAGCCGTATTCGTCACCCCCGCGAAAGCGAGGGCCAGCCCAGGGACCGCTCATCATGCCGCTCGACGTCAATTCTGCTCCGCCCCAGACGACCCCGCGTGAGACCCGGCTTGCCGACTACCGGCCGCCCGCCTTCCTGATCGACACGGTCGAGCTTTCCTTCGACCTGGACGAAGCGGCGACCCACGTGCGCTCTCGCCTGGCGCTTCGACGCAATCCTGCATCGGCGGACAGGCACGCGCCGTTGTTGCTCGATGGCGAGGCCGTCACGCTGGTCCGGCTTGCGCTCGATGGCGCGGAACTGGGCGCCAATCGCTACCGCATCGAGGACGGTAAGTTGTTGATCCCCGACATGCCGGATGCCTGCACGCTGGAGATCGAGACGCGCATTGCGCCGAAGGACAATACCGAACTGTCCGGTCTCTACACGTCCGGCGGCAACTTTTTTACCCAGTGCGAGGCGGAAGGTTTTCGGCGCATCACCTGGTTCCCCGATCGTCCCGACGTGATGGCCCGCTTCACCACCACCATCACGGCCGACAAGACGCGCGTCCCCGTGATGCTGTCGAACGGCAATCCCGGCGCGATCGAGGACGCCGGCGGCGGACGCCATCGCATCACATGGACCGATCCTCATCCGAAGCCATGCTATCTGTTTGCGCTCGTCGCTGGCGATCTGGTGGCGGTGAGGGACAGTTTTACCACGCGCTCCGATCGGCATGTCGATCTGGGCATCTGGGTGCGTCGTGGCGACGAGGACCGTTGCGCGCACGCGATGCGGTCGCTGAAGAAGTCGATGCGATGGGACGAGGACGTGTTCGGACTGGAATACGATCTGGACGTGTTCAACATCGCTGCTGTGTCCGACTTCAACATGGGCGCGATGGAGAACAAGGGCCTCAATGTCTTCAACGCCAAATACGTTCTGGCAAAGCCCGAGACGGCGACCGACAGCGACTATGAGGGCATCGAAACTGTCATCGCGCACGAGTACTTTCATAACTGGACCGGCAACCGCGTCACCTGTCGCGACTGGTTCCAGCTCTCGTTGAAGGAAGGGCTGACCGTTTATCGCGACCAGGAGTTTTCCGCCGACCAGGGCAGCCGCGTCGTCAAGCGCATCGGCGACGTGCGTGGCCTGCGCGCCGCGCAGTTCCGCGAGGATACCGGTCCGCTGGCGCATCCCGTGCAACCCGACCACTACATTACGATCGACAATTTCTATACCGCCACGGTCTATAACAAGGGTGCCGAGGTCATCCGCATGATGGCCACGATTATCGGGCGTGAGAATTTCCGCCGCGGGATGGATCTGTATTTCGCGCGCCATGACAACCAGGCTGTCACCATCGACGACTTTGCCCAGGCCATGCAGGACGCGTCCGGGATCGACCTATCGCGGTTCAAGCTCTGGTATCACCAGGCCGGCACGCCGGAGGTCACGCGATCCGACAGCTATGATCCCGCCGCACGCCGCTACACGTTGACCTTGGCGCAACGTACGCCGCCGACACCGGACCAACCCGACAAGCAGCCTCTGACCATACCGATCGCCATGGGTCTGCTGAGTGCGGACGGCGATGAGATCGCGGCGCGCACGCTGCTGCTGACCGAGACGGAGCAGAGCTTCACATTCGAGGATGTGCCGGGCCCGCCGGTTCCCTCGCTGCTGCGCGGCTTCTCGGCGCCGGTGAAACTGTCCGGCATGCAGCTGGCGCAATTGCAGTTCCTTGCCGCGCACGACACCGATCCGTTCGTGCGCTGGGAGTCCGGCCAGCAATACGCCACGCATCTGCTGCTCGAAATGGCCGCGGCTTCGCGCCGCGGCGAGACGCCATCGCTTGAACATGGCCTGATCGATGCACTGGCCGCCACGCTGCGCCAGGCCGACGCGGATCCGGCCTTCGCCGCAGAGACACTCGTGCTGCCGAGCGAGGCATTCCTCGCCGACCAGATGGCGATCGCGGACGTCGATGCCATTCACGCGGTCCGCGACACAGCACGCACGGCGATCGGCCGCGCTTTGCGCACGGAGTTGCGTGCGACCTATGACCGGCTGACCGACACCGGAGAATACCGGATCGACGGCGCCGCGATCGGCCGCCGCGCGTTGCGCAATGTCTGTCTCGGATATCTGGCCGCGAACGGCGAAGCGGAAGGCGTCGCACTTGCAAAGGCGCAGTTCGACGCCGCACAGAACATGACCGACGTGCTCGCCGCGCTGGCCGTTTTGTCGGCAACCGACTCGCCGGAGCGGCGCGCCGCCCTTGATGCGTTCCATGCGCGCTGGCACAGCGACGATCTAGTGCTGGACAAGTGGTTTGCGATCCAGGCGATGTCGCCACTGCCCGGCACGCCTGATGCGGTGCGTGCGCTTGCCGCGCACCCCGACTTCGACCTGAAGAATCCCAACCGGGTGCGGGCGCTGGTCAGTACGTTCGCGTCCGGCAATCAGGTGCGCTTCCATGATCCTTCGGGCAATGGCTATCGTTTCCTGGCTGACATCATCATCCGGCTCGATACCACGAACAGTCAGGTCGCCGCGCGTCTCGTTCCGCCGCTTGGCCAGTGGCGCCGCGTGGAGACCGCACGGCAGGCACTGATGAAGCAGGAACTGCAGCACATCCTCGATGCGCCCGGACTGAGCAAGGGAACCTACGAGATGGCATCACGGAGTATCGCCTGACCGGTGCGTGCGGTGCCGCTGCGGGTGATCTCTGGCCGCAACGACGGGAGGGAGACATGCGAAACCTGAAGGCGGCCGGCGTTGGCGCCGTCCTCCTGGCATTGGCTGCATCGGTGCAGGCGGCCGGCACATTGCGCATCGGCATGCAGGACGATCCGGACGCACTGGATCCGGCCCGAGGCGGCACCTTCGCCGGGCGCATCGTCTTCGCCAGCCTGTGCGACAAGCTGATCGACCTGACTCCCGATTTGAAGTTCGCTCCGCAGCTTGCCACCGACTGGTCATGGTCCGCCGACGGCAAGGCGCTGACCCTGACGTTGCGTGACGGTGTAAAGTTGCAGGACGGCGAACCGTTCAACGCCGACGCAGTGCGCGTGAACATCGAGCGCTACCGCACCGCGCCGGAAAGCAATCGCAAGGGCGAGCTGCGTCCCGTCACCGGCGTGGAGGTGATCGATCCGAAGACGGTGCGGATCGTGCTGTCGCAGCCTTACGCGCCGCTGATCGCCGTGCTGTCCGACCGCGCAGGCATGATGGGCTCGCCCAAGGCGATCGAGCGGCTCGGCAAGGACTTTGCCACCGCGCCGGTGTGCGCCGGTCCGTTCAGCTTTACAGAGCGCGTGCCGCAGGATCGGATGGTGCTCGATCGCTTCCCCGGGTACTGGAACGCGGACGCCATCCATCTGGACCGCATCGTGTTTCGCCCGATCGCGGATTCCACCGTGCGTCTGGTGAACTTGCAGACCGGCCAGCTCGACATGATCGAGGAGCTGGCGCCCATCGATGCCGCGAAAGTGGAGAAGGATCCGAAGCTGAAGCTGCAAGGGGCGACGTCGCTCGGCTACGAGGCGATCGACATCAATTTGGCGCATGGGCCGGCAGCCGACAATCCGCTGGCCAAGGACCCCCACGTGCGCGCCGCGCTGGACGCCGCGATCGATCGCAAGGCGCTCAATCAGGTGGTGATGGACGGGCGCTTCGTGCCCGACAACCAGGCCGAACTGCCGACCAGCCCTTATTTCAACACGGACCTCCCGGTGCCCGGCCGCGATGTCGCGAAGGCAAAGGCGTTGCTGAAAGAGGCCGGGCTCGA
This sequence comes from Acetobacteraceae bacterium, assembly GCA_035569235.1. Lineage (GTDB taxonomy): Bacteria > Pseudomonadota > Alphaproteobacteria > Acetobacterales > Acetobacteraceae > JAMXLO01. Next base: position 3,830 of record DATMND010000171.1, read on the forward strand.
TCGGGTGGCGTTCAGCCTCCGCACGCTGAACACGCCGAGCGACACGCAGATCGGCGAGGTTCTGCAAGCGATGGCAGCCGATGCGGGGATCGACATCAGGCTCGTTGCCGGTGAAACCAACGCCAACATCCAGGCGATGAATGCGGGCGACTTTCAGGCCAGTCTGGTGATCTGGAGCGGGCGGTCCGATCCGGACTTCAACATCGTGCAGTTCCTTGCCTGCGACGGGTTCCAGAACTGGGCGAAATACTGCAATCCGAAGTTCGACGATGCGCTGAACCGTGGCCGCGCGGTCACCGACCTGGCGCAACGCGCGACGGCGTATCACGACGCCGCGTCGATTTATCTGGCGGAGCGGCCGCTGGTTTTCCTGTTCCACATGACCTGGCTCTACGCCCATAGCGACCGGCTAAAGGGGTTTACGCCGGTTTCGGACGGGCTGATCCGGCCGCAGGGGTTGACGCTGGAATAGCAGCAAAACTCACCACAAAGACACGAAGTAGCGACTGATGCAGCCGGTTCGTCATTCCCGCGAAAGCGGGAACCCAGTGATACACGCACCGACGCAAATCCCCCTGGGTTCCCGCTTTCGCGGGAATGACAACGGACGTGCGACTTAGTGGCTCTGTGGTGAAGTCCTTCAGGCGAAGCGCGAGAAGTCCGGCTTGCGCTTCTCCATGAACGCGGCGAACGCCTCCTTCGCCTCGGGCGAGCCGAGCCGTTCGCGGAACAGCGCGAGTTCCTCTGCCATCCGTCCCGCCACGTCGGGCGCGCCGTGCCTGATCAACTGCTTGGTTAGTCGCACGGCCTGGGGCGGCAACGCAGCCAGTCGCCGCGCCATCTCGCGCGCGGTGTCCATCAGCGCAGCGCCGTCCACCACGCGGTTGACGAAGCCCCATTGGAACGCCGTCTCGGCGTCCAGCGGTTCGCCGAGAAGCAACAGTGCGCTGGCACGCTGGTAGCCGAGCAGGCGCGGGAACAGCAGCGAGCTTGCCGCCTCCGGCACGAGGCCGAGGCTGGTGAACGGCATCACGAAGCGCGCCGAACGGGCTGCGACGATCAGGTCGCAATGCGCCAGCATCGTCGTGCCGACGCCGACCGCCGCACCGTTCACCGCCGCGATCAGCGGCTTCCGCATCGACGAAATCGTTGGCAGGAAGCGCGACGACGAACTGCGCCCGTCGCTGGCCGCGCGCGACTGAAAATCGGCGATGTCGTTGCCGGACGTGAAGGTATCGCCGGTGCCGGTCAGCAGCGCGACACGTAGAGTCGGATCGCTGTCCACCAGTTGGAATGCATCGGCCATCGCGTCGTACATCGCCCGCGTCAGAGCGTTCTTCTTTTCCGGCCGATCGAGGCGGATCTCCAGTACGCCGTCGGCGCGGGAGATGACGACAGCGCCGGTCATGGTGCGTCGTAGATGAACGCCAACGGGATGGCGACACCGACCTCCGGCAGATTTAACGTTGCATCGACGCCTATTGGCGACTCAGCCTCCCAGCCGTTGGAGCGGCGGCGGACAGTGATCTCCGGGCGGCTCTGCTCCAGCAGAACATAGACCATGACACTGGGAACAGCGGCATATTCAATCGCCTTGACCCTGCGGTCGGTCAATGCAGTTGACGGCGACAGAACCTCGAAGATCGCTGTCGGCGTGACAGTGTCGTCTTCATCTTCGGGTCGATTGCAAACGACACTTGCATCGGGGTACCGCACGCGGCCCGTGGTGATCACTTTGAGTTCTGGTCCATGCGCCTCGCATGGTGGCTTGACGTGAAAGACCAGTGCGGCTGCGACCCGCGTTGCGATCAGGGAATGAGCCCTGCTCCCACCCGTCATTGCAACCGGCTGGATTCCGTCGAATTCGTAGCGCTCGGGTTGGGACCGCTCCCATTCGAGGAACTCTTGCAGCGTCAGCGGCTTCAGCGAGGCGCTCATGCGCGGGAGGTTATCATCGGCAAATGCGCGGCGATATAGGGCGGCAGATGAAATGCGCCTGCATGGATCTCTGGCGTCCAGTAACCCGTTCCGCCAAGTATGCCCGCGGTCCGCGCGCGTACCCTGATCTCATCCACCCCGACACGCGCCATCGATGCGTCCTTGGCCGCCCAGCCCAGCGTCATGAACCCGCCGACATAGGTAGGCACCGCCGCGACATACGCCGTGACGTGGGGAAAGAACTTCGCCCGCCGGGCGCTGGTATCGCGAAGTTCATCGGCCTGCATGAACGGCACGCCGCACTGATTCACCACGAGCCCACGCACCGTCAAAATGCGCGCACAGTTGGCATAGAACTCGTCGGTGAACAGCACCTCGCCCACACCAATCGGATCGGTGGAATCGACGATGATCACGTCGAAGGCCGCGTCGGGCGCCCGCTTCACATAGTCAATGCCATCGCCGACGATCACCTCGGCGCGCGGATCATTCCACGCATCGCCGCCGATCGCCGGCATGAACTCGCGGGCCAGGCGGATCACCTCGCCATCGATCTCCACCATCACCGCGCGCCTGACGGTCCGGTGCTGAAGCACGCGCCGCAGCACGCCGCCATCGCCGGCGCCGATGATCAGCACGTTCTCCGCCGCGCCATGCGCCAGCAGCGGCACATGCGCCAGCATCTCCTGGTAGACGAACTCGTCGGCCTCAGTGATCTGGATCACGCCGTCCAGCACCATGACGCATCCGTGGGAGAAGCTTTCGAAGATCACGATATCCTGGAACGCGCTCTTCACGCGCGCCAGTTCGCGCTTCACCCGGAAGCGCTGGCCCCAGTCGGGGTACAGCGTCTCGTTGATCCAGCTATCGGTCGCCACAATTGCTACGCGATCAGGCCGCGCCGCTGTTCGGACAGAAGGATGGACTTTGGGCGGAACGTCTGCTTCAGCACCGGCAGCGAGCGATACGGATCGCACGCGCCGCACATAAATATGTCGACCGCGGCGAAGTCGCGCTCGGGCCATGTGTGAATGGAGATGTGGCTCTCGGCCAGCACCACCACGCCGCTCACGCCACCGTCAGGGCCGAAATGGTGGAAATGGCTGTGCAGGATCGTCGCGTTGGCCGCCTCGGCGGCGTCGCGCAGTCCGCGGTCGATCGTCTCCGGATCCATGAGGTTGCTCGCACCCCACAGATCCAGCAGCAGATGCGTGCCGGCGAACTTCACGCCGTCCTTTTCGACAAAATAGTCCTTCTGCGCTTCGGCGCCGCCGGACTCCGTGTGGATCTCGCTCGGATTGTCCGAGACCATCCCCAGTGGGCTGAGTGCGTACATTGCGTACCCTGTTCCAACCAGCAGACAGCCTGTTGAGCGGGCGCGAGCCGCGTCCGTTCCCTGGGGCCAAGGTAGCGGAAGATGGGGAATGGGCCGCCGGCGTGCAAGAGGGTTTTTGCTGCCGCCTTGATCGGAGCCGGTTGGCCGACCCTATGGGCTCTGGCCCGGCGGGGATTGCACCGCCTTCAACTGGCTGGGAAGCTCACGCGCCAGGACAGCCTCCTGCCCGGACCGTTTCAGGTCGCCCACGTTGCGCACCTGATCGGCGGTAAGCAACCGAAACATGTCGGCCAATGGCCCGGATTCCATTCGCGACCCGGCGCTCTGCCGCAGCGCGGTCAGCGTCGCATCGTCTCCCGCCCGCGCCGCGGCAGTTGCCAAACGCAGCAGGCTTCGGCGCTGAATGTCATCCAGCTTGCCCTCCGTCGGCACGACCTTCGCCGTATAGGCGGTGAGTGCTTTTTCGGCCGCCGGCCAGTCATTGGCCCGTTCCAGAATTGTCGCCCGCGCTTCGTCCGCGGACGGGGTATCCAGCGAGCTTAGCACCGCCAGGGCCCGGTCCGCCTCGCCGAGCCGCGCATGCGCCGAGGCAAGCAGCAGCGTCCGACGTTCGGCGAGATCGGCCGGCGGGTCCTCCGCATTGGACGCGGCGAGCGCGGCCAAGGCACCAGATGGGTCGCCTTCGCGCAGCCGCAGTGCCGCAAGCCGGGCGCCGAACCCGGCACGGCTTACATCGCTCGGCGCCGCCAACATCAGTTTGTGGAGGACCGGATCCGCGCGTTTCGGCAGATCAAGCGCCAGCAACCGGTCCGCCAGGCGCGCCTGTAGCAAATCACCAGCAGGCCCGACCGGCAGGAGGTCGGAGTTCTCCTCGACCAGGGCGGTCAGTTCCAGTGGAGGCAGGGCGTCGGCCGAATCGTCGCGGAGCATGGCGGCGAACATGTCGCCAAGCTCGGCATGGACAGCCGCCTTGTCGGCGGGGAAGATTGCCTCGGTCTCTCGAAGCAGGCCCAGCGCCGCACGCCACGCTCCGGCCCGCGCCCTCAGTTCGGCGAGACGCTCCCGCAGAGACCGCTCGCGCAGATCCCCCCGCCAGGCATAGAGCTGCTTGTCCATGCCGTCCGCCGCCTGCTTCGCGTCGATTCCGCCGCTGGCAAGACGCAATTCCAACGCGCGCATGGCTGATCGGGCATACAGTGAGCGGTCTCTGGATGAGGCCTGCGCGTCATAGGTCGCCAGAGCTGCTACAGTTTCTCCGCGCGCCTCCTGCAGCATTCCACGGGCGAGACCCAGCGCCGGGTCGTCCTTGCGCTCGGCAAGCAGGGCAGACGCCGCCGCGGTTTCGCCCCCCGTGACGAGCGTTTCGGCCACCAGTGGCAGCAGGCGATCGCGCAACGGAGACGGATAGGCCAGGACGAGGGGCAGGGTTGCGGCGAACACCGCGGCCGCCTGCGGCGAACCTTCCTGTTGCTCGGCAATATGGGCGGCGCGCCACAGCGCTATGTCGTCGGTGCCGGAAAGCCTTTCGTCGTCCAGTCCGGCCGCTTCATTGGCGCGGTGCGCGAGCACGGCGGCCATGCCGGTCAGCGCGGCGTTGTCCGCATCCGCCGCCTCATGCGGATCATCGGCAGTCGCCAGCTGCAGCATCGCCTGCGCCTCCGCGCCAAGGCCCAGCGAGATCATCGTCTGCGCAGCCGCGCGGCGCCCCGGCCCGCGCCCGAGCGCCGGCGTGGCGGCGTCGTCCGCGACCTGCCGACGGAGACGCTGCATCAATGCATCGGCCGGCAGCGCGGCGAAATCGAAGCGCCTGGTGAGGGCGTCGGCACGTACCAGGAAGTTCGCGGCATCGGGTGTTGGCGAAAGTGCCAGGCCATTTGCATCACCGGCCACCACGAACCCGTCCTGCACCGGCCGCAAGGCAACCTCATCACTGATCGGCTCGACCGCAATGCCTTGCCAGGTCGGCATAAGCACATACTCCACACCGCGCCGAACCACGGGCGCACCTTGTCCCGCCTGCCGCTGCGTTCCCACCAGCAGCGTTGCGCCAGAGTCCGGATCGGTCAGACTCACGACTCTGCCCGGCGCTGCGGCTGGCATCACGAGGCGACCATTGGCGGCAGTCGCATGGATCGGCAGCAGTTTCGGCTCGATCGGTACGACCGTGATGCGCCAGACATGCGGTGCCTGGGACAGCGACAGCGCCTTGTCCGGCTCCAGGTGGAGACGGATCACGGTGGCTGTCGGCAATTGCTGGATGGTCGCCGAGCCGAATACCGGGTCGTCGCGCCATGATGCGAGGTCGAGCGATAGTTGCTGATCGAACACAACGAGGGCGGAGTTGCCACGGCGGAATGCCGCGACGCCTACCGCCGCCTCGAAACCTACCTCCAGCGTCCCGTCCGGGGTTGGCGCGGACGACACTGATGACACCGGAGTACTGGCAACCGCGCTGACCGGCGCAATGGGGGCAGTTAGTGGTGGTGACGTTGGGGCGGGCAGGTCAGCATCCCGCGGCAAGGCCGGGTCAGCAGGTCGCGGGGCATCCGGGGCAGGTTTCGCCACGACTGGCGCGTCGGTTTGCTTCTCCGCCGAAGTTAGCGGTGGTGCCGGCGACGGCGGTGATGCTGATTTCCGACCCGTTTCCGGCGCAACTGCGTTGGAGGACGCGGGCGCAGCAGGTCCGGCCGAGGATGTTGCGTGATCGTCACGGCTGGCTGCGCCCGGCGCTGACGTCGGCACCGGGACCCGTGCCGGCGTGGCATTCGCGGCAATCGCCTGGTCAAGGACGTCGACTACAACGAGATCGCCAAGCCGCCAGGCACGGACCACGGTGCCCGATTCCACCACGAGTTCCGCCTGACCGGCGCCGCCGGTCACTCCGAGCACGTTATGGGGAATGGATGGTGCGGAGCCAATCGTCACGTCGCCGGTGAACCGCACCAGCACATGCTGACCCTGCTGGGTCAGGTGATAGTCCAGCCGCTCGGGCAGCTCGAACACGACGCGTCCGTAGCCCGGATGGTTGCCGACGTGCACCGGCACCGGCGGACCGCTGTCGGCGTGTACGCCGAGGGGCGTGAGGCAGGACAGCAGGGCAGCGACCAGCCCGACCCTCGCGCCTTGCCTCATTCGAAGCTTGCCAGCAGCTTGTCGATGTCCGACTGATCCATCGCGACGGCGGAATGCTGCGGGCCATTCAGCAGTGCCGCTTCGCCCACTTCCACCGGGCTTCCCGCAGCCTCACCAGCATCGCCACGGCCGAAGGTCGTGACAATATATGTTACCTTCGCCTCTATCGTCTTCAGGGTCGCGACCACCTTGGTGATGCGCTGTCCGGTGATGTCCTGAAAGCCACACGCCTCGTAGATACGCGTGGTGGCGTCCTGCAGCTTCGCCGCCGGTTCACCACTGAGCGTCCCTGCCACGTTGTCGAGCGTTTCGCAGGACGTAAGGATCGCATTCGTGGCGGTCGCCGTGTGCTCCACGATCGCATCCAGTTCATCAGTGGCGAAAGGGATGTGGTTGTCGGTGATGTCGTCGAACCGCAGCGCCGCGATCTCCGCCTTTGCGCAGGCGATCGTGTTGCCAAGCGCCTCCACTTCGGCGAGCAGCGAGGTCTCCTGTGCTGAAAGGTCGCCGCTCATGGTCGCGAGCACTGCATGCACCACTTCGGCCACCATTTCCGGCTCGGAGCCCGGGTGGCCGGCGCGTATCGCCGCCAGCCGTTGGGTCAGCTTGTCGCCGCTCCGATCAGCCATGACCCAGGACCTTTTCTATCTTGTCGCGCAGCGTCTCGGCGTTGAACGGCTTGACGATGTAGTTGGAGACGCCGGCCTGCTTGGCGGCTACGACATTTTCTACCTTGCTTTCGGCGGTAATCATGATGAACGGCATCGATTTCAGTCTGGCGTCCGCCCGCACCTCCTGCAGCAATTGCAGGCCGGTCATCGGCACCATGTTCCAGTCGCTGATCACCAAACCGAAATTGCCGGAACGCAGCTTGGCCAGCGCCTCGGCTCCGTCAGAGGCCTCCTCGACGTTGTTGAATTCGATCTGCTTCAGCAGATTGCGGATGATGCGCAGCATCGTTTTGTAGTCGTCCACGATCAGGACGTTCATGGCCTTGTCGATCGGCATCGTCACTCGGTCCTTCCTGCCTCTATCCGCTCTGCGTTCGTCCCACACTGACTGACCACGGGTCAGCCGCCGGTCACGCCGTTCCCCGGGCCGTCCCGGCTCGTTCGCATCTTTGCAATCTTCGCCGTGACGTCGCGCGCCTTGTCGGGCTGCATGGCGGCGAGCACCGGTGCGGCCTTCGCTTCCTTCATGCGATCCAGCACCTGCAGCAGGACCGGCATATCCAGCTCGTTGAAAATCGTCGCAGCGTCACGGGGCTTCATCGTTTCGTAGAGCTTCACCATGCGCTGCCAACTGGTGTCCTCACGTTCCTGTCTTGTCGCCTCGAGCGCCTCCAGGCTTTTTTGCAGCGCCTGCAACTCGGCCACGCGCCCCGAAAGCTTCTGCTCGGCCGCCGCCAGCAGTGATTCGCGCGCCGTCAGTCCGGTCTCACGAGAGTCGAGCTCCTGTCTGCGCTGGCGCAGTTCCAGCAGGACGGTTCGCTCACCGTCACTGACTGGCGGCGCGCCATCGTCCGTAGCCGGAACCGCAACAGGCTGCGTGGGCGCCGATGCCGGAGGCGGATGCTCGGGCGCAGCCGGCGTTGCGGCCTGAGCAATGGTGACCATCGACTGACCCTGCGCCACCGCGGCTGCGGCAACATGCGCCAGTTCAACCGTCTTCATGGCGAGTAGCCCGGCCAACGCAAAGATGGTGATCGGCAACAGGCGCGGCGTTCGCAGACGCGGCATCATCGGGCCATCCTCAGCGCCTTCAGGAGGTCCCGCTCGGCCTGGCTGCGCACACGCGGTTCGGCGTGATCGGCGTCCGCGACGATGGTCAGACGCGGCGTTTCGACTGCGAGCGGCCTGCCGGCCCGAACCAGGGCATCAATCCGATCGGCCAGCCGGTCACCCCGATCGATCAGCAGGGTCAGGTCGTCCCTCAGCGCTGTCGCAGCATCGAGCTGCCCGGCGATCTGCAGGCCAGTCCCCTCGGCTACGCCGCGCAGACGTTCGATGCCGAGCTCTGCCTGGCGGGTGCTGGCGTTGAAGCCATCGATAAGATCCTGAAGCGCGGAACGATCCTGCTTCAGGACACCGAGCGCGCGTTCCAGCCTAACGGCATGAAACAGTGTCGCGGCGAGCAGCGCGACCAGGGCGATTTCGAGAAGCCACTCCATGCCGGCCATTCTGCCGCAGGAGGGTTAGCAATCTGCGAACGCCCGGTAGGTTTGCGTGCCGCAGGAGGGCCCCTCCCCTACCCTGCCCCGCTCCACAGGGGAGGGAGCCGTAAAGGGTTGGGGAGGCGAACTACCGCTCGGTCTGCTGCGGCCGCGGCAGGTCGCGTTCGATGCGGACGGCGATGCGGCTCTTGCGTCGCCCGACACGGCCTTCGAACAGCGGCACCGCACCACATCGCACCAGAACCGGGGCGCCAAGCGCCGCGTTCAGCACGATCCGGCTGCCAGGATGGAGCGCCATGACATCCGACAGCGGCATTATCTGTTCGTCCAGCACCACATCCAGCTCGACCTCGGTGTTCCAAAGCTCCTCGGCGAGGTGGGTCTCCCAGATCGAATCGCGGCCGAATTTTTCGCCCATGAACTGCTGCAGCAGCAGCTCGCGCACCGGCTCTAGCGTCGCGTACGGCAGCGGCAGCTCCAGCCGGCCGCCACGGTCCTCCATGTCGATCCGCAGCCGCGCCAGCACAGCGGCATTCGACAGCCGGCTGATGGTGGCAAAGCGCGGGTTCACCTCCAGCCGTTCGAAGCGGAACGTGACCGGGCACAGCGGATCGAAACTGGCGGACAGATCGGCCAGCACCACCTGAATCAACCGCTCGACGAGGGTGCGCTCGATCGTCGTGTAAGGGCGCCCCTCGATGCGCATCGCCGCGGTACCGCGCCGCCCACCGAGCAGCACATCCACGATCGAATAGATCATGGCGGAGTCCACAACCATAAGGCCGTAATTGTCCCACTCGTCGGCCTTGAACACCGCGAGCATCGCCGGCAGCGGAATCGAGTTCAGGTAGTCGCCGAACCGCAGCGACAGGATGTTGTCGATGCCGACCTCGACGTTGTCGGAGGTGAAATTGCGCAGCGACGTCGACATGATGCGCACCAGCCGGTCGAACACGATCTCCAGCATCGGCAGGCGCTCGTAGGAGACGAGGCCGGAGCTGATGATCCTCTGCATCCCGCTGCGGTTCTCGCCGCCGCCGGGTCCTTCGTCGAAACCGAGCAGGCTGTCGATCTCCGCCTGATTGAGCACGCGCGCCGGCTGCGTGGCCGGCGTCTCATCCGCGGGCGCTTCGGCTTCCGCACCCCACGCGGCGGCCAGCTCCTCATCGGACTGACGTTGCGGTTCTGGCGTATCGCTCATCGAACCCTCGGATTGCGGGCTGTCATCCGCTGACTCGCCGGCTTAGCTTCCCCTGTCATGGCGGGCGAAGGCCCGCCATCCACGGCTTTCCTGATCACAGCAAGAAAAGACGTGGATGGCCGGCCTTCGCCGACCATGACGGTGTCGCCGACCGGTGGGCCACTCACAAGGGCCGTTCGTATCAGATCCCTCGGATCGTGGACCATCATTGGATCATCATCTGGATGAACAGCACGTCGGAAATGCGAGCGGGCGCGGCGGCCAGATTGGCCCGGCCTATCAGTTCCTCGCGCAGTCGATAGGTGCCGGCGGAACCGCGCAGCTCCTCAGGGCGCATTTCACGAAGGTAGGTCTGGAACAGATCCTGCAGCCGCGGCATGACCAGCTTCACCCGCTCCACATCCTCCTGCCTGGTGACTTCAAGGCGCGCCACCAGCTTCACGTAGCTGGGACGGTGCGGATTGCTGTTCAGGTTTGCGATCATCTCCGGCAGGTCCACGTAGATTAGCGCCGTTGCCTTCGCGGCCTCCGCCTTCTCCTGGCCATGTCCGAGGCCGAGCAGACGCGGCACGATGCCGGTGAACCACAGCCCGGAACCGATGACGGCAATCAGCACAACGGGCGCCGCGAGCAGGATCAGCTTGCGCTTGCCGCCCTTGGTGTCCTTCGCTTCCGGCGGAGACGGTGTTTCTTCCGCCTTGTCCTGGTCCGCCGCTGGCACGGCCGTGGCCACTGCCTGCTCCTTTCCGTGCGCCTGCTTGTGGCGGGATGCGCTCAATCTGACAGGGAGCGGTTAAGGAAGCCTTGCCCGGCAAATTCGACCGCATCCGGCAATCCGTGCCCTGTCGTCATCCCAACGAAAACCATAACCCAAAGCCCCGGCCACATGCGGCGCGCCGGGTTCCGGTTCTCGCGGAAACGACGGCAGGATTGGCACGGGGCTTGCGATGGCATCGGCGAACCCACGACGGATCACATCGATGGACATCGTCAGCAGCGTCGCCACCTCCCGCCTTGTCGCGCAGCAGCGCGCCATGGACGTGACCGCCGACAACATCGCCAATGCTAACACGCCCGGCTTCAAGGCCGAACGCGTGCTGTTCAGCGACTGGCTCAGCCGCCAGGGCGGCACCCAGGGGACACCGGGCGAGCCCAGCATCGCATTTACCCAGGATCGTGCGACCTGGCGGGAGCAGCAGGCCGGCACGCTGACGCATACCGGCAATCCATTCGACCTGGCCATCACAGGCGAGGGATATTTCGCCGTCAGCACGCCCCGTGGCCCGCGGCTCACCCGCGATGGGCGCTTTGGTCTCATGCCCAGCGGTACCGTGGCCGACAGTGCCGGCAATGCAGTGCTCGATACCAACGGACAGCCGGTCCAGATCTCGTCCACAGACACGCAGATCAGCATCGCCGGCGACGGAACGCTTTCCAGCGAGAACGGACAGCTCGGCAAGATCGGCGTGGTGCGCCCGACCGATCCGATGCGGCTCGCCGCCGAGGGCAACACTCTGTTTCGGTCCGATGCACCGACCGAAGCGATCGCCTCGCCCGGTCTGGTGCAGGGTGCGATCGAGGATTCGAACGTCCAGCCCGTCATGGAGACGACGCGGATGATGAATGATCTGCGCCAGTTCCAGTTCATGAGCCAGTTCATCCAGGCCGAGGCCGACAGGCAACAGTCGGCGATCGACAAGCTGCTGCCGCAGGGCGCCTAGCCCGGCACCCGACAGAAGGAAACCAGATCAATGCGTTCGCTCGATATTGCCGGCACCGGCATGCAGGCGCAGCAGACCAACGTCGAGGTGATCTCCAACAACATCGCCAACATGACCACCACCGGCTTCAAGCGGCGCCGGTCGGAGTTCCAGGACCTGATCTACCAGAACCTGCGTCGCGTCGGAGCCAACAGCTCGGACAGCGGCACGATCGTGCCGTCCGGCGCGCAGGTCGGGCTCGGCGTCAGGACCGCGGCGATCTACCGGATCAACGAGCAGGGCAACCTGCAGCAGACCTCCAACACGCTGGACATGGCGATCCAGGGCAGCGGCTACTTCCAGGTTACACTGCCCTCGGGCGACACCGCCTATACGCGCGATGGCACATTCGGCATGGCAGCCGACGGCACGATGGTCACCGCCGACGGCTATATCGTGCAGCCCGGACTGCAGATACCGTCGAATGCCACGGGCGTGACGGTGAACGCGTCAGGCCAGGTGCAGGTCACGCTGCAGGGTCAGACCGCGCCGCAGACCGTGGGCCAGCTGCAGATCGCAGTATTTCCCAACGAGGCCGGCCTGGACGCGCAGGGCGAGAACCTCCTGTTGCAGACCTCCGCATCCGGCCAGCCGGTCACCGGCAATCCCGGCTCGACCGGCTTTGGCAAGGTGATGCAGGGCTTCATCGAAACCTCCAACGTCAATGTCGTCAGCGAGATTACCAACCTGATCAGCGCCCAGCGCGCCTACGAGATGAACAGCAAGGTGATCACGGCAAGCGACGACATGCTTTCCACACTGACCAACCTGCGGTGATGTCATGACCTCCCTTCGCTACAATCTGTCGCTGACTGCACTGGCGATCGGCCTTGGCGCTGCCAGTGCCGACGCCGCCACACTGCGCAGCGTGACCACACTGCACGCGGCTGTCGTGCGGCTGTCCGACCTGTTCGACGATGCCGGCGCCGGCGCCGATCGCGTCCTGGGCCCAGGCCCGGGAGCGGGTGGCCGCATCGTGGTCGAGGCTGCGCAGCTCGGCGCCATAGCACACCAGTTCGGCGTGGACTGGCGGCCGGCATCGTCCGGCGATCGCGCCGTGCTGGACCGGCCTGGCCGGCCGCTCCGGCGCGAGGACGCGCTGGATGCGGTGAAGAGCGCCCTCATCGGCGCCGGCGCCTCGCCTGACTGCGACGTCGAGATTCCAGGCTTCACGCCGCCTCTTGTGCCGCTCGAGGCTGACCCGAAACCGGTGGTGTCCGATCTGGACTACGAATCGAATGCCGGCCGCTTCAGCGCGGTGCTTTCGATCACCGGCACGGCGATGGAGCCGATCCACATGCGGCTCGCGGGACGGGTTGACGACACGATAGATCTACCGGTCGCCACCACGCGCCTGCCGTCCGGCAGCGTGCTCCGTGCGGAGGACATTCACATCGCTCGCGTCCACACCACGCTGATCAGAAGCGAGGTGGTACGCCGGCCCGATGATGCGGTCGGCATGCAGCTCAAGCGCTCGCTTGCCGCCGGCCAGCCGCTCGCGGTCGGCGAGCTTATGCGCCCGTCAATGGTGCAGAAGGGCACCGGCGTGACAATGCTGCTCGACAGTCCTGGCATCACGCTGAGCGCTCAGGGCCAGGCACTGGAGTCAGGCGCGATCGGCGAACGCATCCGAGTGCTCAACCCGGTGTCGCACGCGGTTATCGAGGCAGAAGTGATCGGTCCCGGCCGCGTGCGCGTCGCGCCGAACGCGATGCCGGTGACGCGGCCCATGCCTCCGGGCTCAAACCCCGGGTTTGCCCAGGTGAGCGAGCGATGACCGGAAAGCTGCGAGTGCTGGTACCCGCCCTCACCGTTCTGATGCTCGGCGGATGCGGTTCCCTGTCGCGATTGTCGGAAGTCGGCCGCGCGCCGGAGATGACGCCGACTGCCGATCCGACGAAGGAGCCGACCTGGCGGCCGGTCAGCATGCCGATGCCGGCGTCGGAGCCGACGCCCAACGAGGCGAATTCGCTGTGGCGGGCCGGCTCGCGCGCCTTCTTCAAGGATCAGCGCGCGGCACAGGTCGGCGACATCGTGACGATCCTGGTCGCCATGAACGACACCGCCAACATGAAGAATGCCACGAACGGAACACGCGCCAGCGCCGAGAACGGCGGAATGGCAAACTTCTTCGGCATGCAGGCGCTGCTGCCGAAGACGATCGCCGACCCATCCAAGATCCTGGCGGTCAACAGTTCCAACAACAACGCCGGCACCGGGCAGATCCAGCGCAATGAGACGGTGACAGTGCGGCTGGCCGGCGTGGTGACCCAGGTGCTGCCGAACGGCAACCTTGTGGTGGAAGCGCGGCAGGAATTCCGGGTGAACAACGAGTTGCGCGAGCTGAAGGTGACGGGCGTGATCCGCCCGCAGGACATCGCCAGCGACAACACGGTGCTGCACGACCGCATGGCCGAGGCGCGGATCGCCTATGGCGGGCGTGGCGAGCTGACCGAGGTGCAGCATACGCGTTGGGGCCAGCAGCTCATGGATATTCTGCTGCCCTGGTAGCCGGCAGGCCGGGGCCGGCGATCAATCGGCCGCTACGTCCGCCGGGGCCGGTGCCGCCGTGCGCCGCCGCTCCAGCCGCAACGCGACCGCGCGGGTGAGCACGTAGAACACCGGCGTGAACACCAGACCGAACAGCGTCACGCCCAGCATGCCGGCGAACACCGCGGTGCCCAGCGACTGGCGCATCTCGGCCCCGGCGCCGACCGCGATCGCCAGCGGCAGGACGCCCAGGATGAAGGCGAGCGAGGTCATCAGGATCGGCCGCAGCCTGGTGCGCGCGGCGGCGACCGCCGCGTCAAACCGGCTCATGCCGTCGGTCTCCGCCTGGCGGGCGAACTCCACGATCAGGATCGCGTTCTTGGCCGCAAGCCCGACTAGCACCACGAGCCCGATCTCGACCAGGATGTTGCGATCGAACGCGCGCGCGTTCACCCCGAGCATCCCGGCCAGGATGCACATCGGCACGATCAGCACCACCGCCAGCGGCAGCAGCCAGCTCTCATAGAGTGCGGCCAGCAGCAGGAACACGAACACCACCGCCAGCCCGAACGCGACCATTGCGGTGTTTCCCGCTTCTTTCTCCTGCAGCGCGATCTCGGTCCACTCATAGCCGAAGCCCTGCGGCAGATGCTCGCGCGCGATCTGCTCGACCGCGGCGATCGCCTGACCCGAAGCGAAGCCGCGCGCGAGCTGAAGCTGGATCTCGGCTGCCGGATACAGGTTGTAGCGCGGCACGCGGAATGGGCCGGTGGTGTCGCGGAACATGGCGACCGACCCGATCGGCACCATGTCGCCGTTGTTGTTGCGCGTCTTGAGGTTCTCGACGTCGCGCAAGGTCACCCGGAACGGGTTATCCGCCTGCGCCGCGACCTGATAGATGCGGCCGAGCAGGTTGAAGTCGTTGATATAGAATGATCCCATATACACCGACAGCGTCTGGAACACGCGGTCGATCGGCACCTGCAGCAGCTCCGACTTGGTGCGATCGATGTCCGCATAGATTTGCGGTGTGTGCGTGTTGAACAGCGTGAACGCCTGGGTGAAGCCCGGCATCTTCGCCGCCGCGCCGGCGATGTCCCAGGTCGCGCGCTCCAGCGCCGGCAGCCCGTTGCCGGTGCGGTCCTGCACATAGAGCTTCAACCCGCCGCCCGTGCCGATACCCGGCACGGAGGGCG
>DATMND010000172.1:0-26895 GCA_035569235.1 Acetobacteraceae bacterium
GAACTCGGCGAAGGCGAGGACGGCAAGGACGAGAACGCTGAGCTCGAAGCCAAGATCAAGAAGACCAAGCTGTCGAAGGAAGCGCGCGACAAGGCCATGGCGGAGCTGAAGAAGCTCAAGACCATGAGCCCGATGAGCGCCGAATCGACGGTGGTGCGCAATTACCTCGACTGGATGCTGTCGATCCCGTGGAAGAAGCGCAGCAAGATCCGCAACGACGTGGTCGCGGCGGAGAAGGTGCTGGACGACGACCACTACGGGCTGGAGAAGGTCAAGGAACGCATCATCGAATACCTGGCGGTTCAGGCGCGCTCGCCGAAAGTGCGCGGCCCGATCCTGTGCCTGGTCGGACCGCCCGGTGTCGGCAAGACCTCGCTCGGCAAGTCGGTCGCCCGGGCGACGGGGCGTAACTTCGTCCGGATGTCGCTTGGCGGCGTGCGCGACGAGGCAGAGATCCGCGGCCACAGGCGGACATATATCGGCTCGATGCCCGGCAAGGTTCTCCAGGGCATGAAGAAGGCGAAGACCTCCAATCCGCTGTTCCTGCTGGACGAGGTGGACAAGCTCGGCGCGGACTGGCGGGGCGATCCTTCGTCGGCGCTGCTCGAAGTGCTGGACCCGGAACAGAACTCCACGTTCAACGACCACTATCTGGAGGTGGACTACGACCTGTCCGACGTGATGTTCGTCACCACGGCCAACTCGCTACGCATGCCGCAGCCGCTGATGGACCGCATGGAGATCATCCGCATCCCCGGCTACACCGAGGATGAGAAGGTGGAGATTGCCAAGCGCCACCTGATCAGCAAGCAATCCGCAGCGCATGGCCTGAAGCTGGACGAGTGGCACATCTCAGACGATGCATTGCGCGACATGATCCGTTACTACACCCGTGAGGCCGGCGTGCGGAACCTGGAGCGCGAGATCGCCAATCTGGCGCGCAAGTCGGTGAAGGAACTGGTCACCAACAAGACCAAGAAGGTCGCCATCACGCGCAAGAACCTCGACAAGTTCGCCGGCGTGCGGAAATTCCGCTTTGGCGAGACCGAGGCCGAGGACATGGTCGGTGTCGTCACCGGCCTGGCCTGGACCGAGGTCGGTGGCGAGATACTGACGATCGAAAGCGTGCTGCTGCCGGGCAAGGGCAACGTCAAGCAGACCGGCAAGCTGGGCGACGTGATGCAGGAGAGCGTATCCGCGGCACTCAGCTATGTGCGGTCGCGGTCGGCGCATTTCGGCATCAAGCCGACGCTGTTCGAGAAGCGCGACATCCATGTGCACGTGCCGGAAGGTGCAACGCCAAAGGATGGCCCGTCTGCCGGTGTCGCGATGGCCACGTCGATCGTGTCGATCTTGACAGGCATTCCGGTGCGCCGCGACGTGGCGATGACTGGCGAAATCACGTTGCGCGGCCGCGTGCTGCCGATCGGCGGACTGAAGGAGAAGCTGTTGGCGGCGTTGCGGGCCGGGATCACCACCGTGTTCATTCCCAAGGAGAATGAAAAGGACCTGGCGGAAATTCCGGACAACGTGAAGAAGCACCTGAAGCTTGTTCCGGTTGCGGATGTTGACGAGGTCATCGCGCAGGCGCTGGCACGCCGGCCCGAGGCCATCGAGTGGGAGGAGCCGCCGGAGCCGGTTGTGCCGCCTCCGCCCGCGCAGACGACCGCCTCGCTGCCGCATTGACGCGACGTTCACGGGAGGCCCGCCGGATGGTCCGGCGGGCCTTTTGTGTGTCATTGACGCGGCGGAAACAGCGCCATTAGTGTCGCGCCCCCAGTGGGCCACCCGCGCCGGCGTCGCCCCCATTCTGCTGCATCACCGGATCGAGAGGGATTGCCAGTGAACAAAATGGATCTTATCGCGGCTGTTGCCGACCAGACCGAGTTGTCGCGTGCCAAGGCTTCGGAAGTGGTCGACGCGGTGTTCGGCGCGATCGAGGGGGCATTGAAGAACAAAGAGGAGGTGCGGCTGGTCGGCTTTGGCACCTTCGCGACCGCCGAACGCAAGGCCGCGACCGGCCGCAATCCCCGCACCGGCGAGGCCATGACAATTGCGGCATCGACCGCCGTCCGCTTCAAGGCGGGCAAGGGGCTGAAGGATGCGGTTCAGTGATCAGCGACCACTGATCACTGCCGGGCGGTTAGCTCAGCGGTAGAGCGTCTCGTTTACACCGAGAGGGCCGGCGGTTCGAATCCGTCACCGCCCACCAGCGGTCGATCTGTCACAATCAAGCTCGGTGCTGGACACTCGTCACTGTTCACTGCTAAACGCGCCCCTTGTTGCGCGGGCGTAGCTCAGTTGGTTAGAGCGCCGGCCTGTCACGCCGGAGGTCGCGGGTTCGAGTCCCGTCGCTCGCGCCAACAACTGTCCATTGGCCCCTAGTGGCGCGGGGCAGTTGCGGCTAATGTCTGCTTCGTGTTGCGTTGCGGCAGACCGATACGCGCAGCCTTGCGGGGTTGGGCAGGTTCGCGGCACGCCATGCCCGCATGATCGATCGGACCTGACATGCAGCCATTGCTTCTGGGATACCTGCCCATCCTGGTGTTTGTTGTCATCGCCGGAGTGATTGCCGTGGCGATGGTCGGCGGCTCGCTGCTGGCAGCACGGCAGAAGCCGTACCCCGAGAAAGTCTCTCCCTACGAATGCGGCTTCGAGCCGTTCGACGATGCGCGGCGGCGCTTCGACGTGCGCTTCTATCTGGTCGCCATCTTGTTCATCATCTTCGATCTTGAGGTGGCTTTCCTGTTCCCGTGGGCGGTGTCGCTGAAGGACATCGGCTGGTTCGGGTTTCTGTCGATGATCGGCTTCCTTGGCGTGCTCACGGTTGGTTTTGTCTACGAGTGGTGCAAGGGAGCGCTCGATTGGGAGTAGCGCGATTGCACTACGGCGTCATTCCCGCGAAAGCGGGAACCCAGCGCGACGGAATGCGCGCATTTCCCTGGGTCCCCGCCTTCGCGGGGATGACGACGCCGGGCGTCGTCAGATTAGGAGTAGCGGCATGAGCGATGTCATTGCCTGGAACCGCGACGCATTGGCGCCCGGACCTGAGCAGGATGCCGTGGTGAAGGGCATCACGGGCGAAATCGCCGACAAGGGCTTCATCGTCGCCAACATCGACAAGGTGGTGAACTGGGCGCGCACCGGCAGCCTATGGCCGATGACGTTCGGTCTTGCATGTTGCGCGGTCGAGATGATCCACGCCTACATGCCGCGCTACGATCTGGACCGGCTCGGCATCATCCCGCGCGCCTCGCCGCGACAATCTGATGTGATGATCGTCGCCGGCACGCTGACCAACAAGATGGCGCCCGCCTTGCGCAAGGTCTACGACCAGATGCCCGAGCCGCGCTGGGTGATCAGTATGGGTAGTTGCGCCAACGGCGGCGGCTACTACCATTACTCGTATTCGGTGGTGCGTGGCTGCGATCGCGTCGTGCCGGTGGATGTCTATGTGCCTGGCTGCCCGCCCACCGCGGAGGCGCTGGTTTACGGCATTATGCAGTTGCAGAAGAAGATCCGTCGCACGGGGACCATCCTCCGTGGCTGATCTCGCCGAAGCTGTTGCCACGTTGCCGGGCGTGCGTGCGACCTTTGTCGAGAAGGGCGAGCTGGTTGCCAATGCGGAGCGCGATGCATTGCTGTCGCTGGTGCAGACGTTGCGTGACGATCCGCGTTTTGCTTTCGAGCAGGTGATGGACATCTGCGGCGTCGATTGGCCGCAACGCGAAGAGCGCTTCGATGTCGTTTACAATCTGCTGTCGGTGTCGCTGAACCAGCGGATTCGCGTCATCGTCACGACGGATGAGCAGAAGCCGGTCCCGTCGGTGCACACGGTATGGCCGGTCGCGACGTGGTGGGAACGCGAGGCCTGGGACCTGTTCGGCATCGTGTTCTCCGGCCAGCCCGATCTGCGGCGGATCCTGACCGACTACGGTTTCAACGGGCATCCGCTGCGCAAGGATTTCCCGCTGACCGGATATGTGGAGGTCCGCTACGACGAGGACCGCAAGGCGGTGGTGTACGAACCGGTGCACTTGACGCAGGATTTCCGATCGTTCGATTTTCTCTCGCCCTGGGAGGCGATCACCACCTTGCCGGGTGACGAGAAGGTGCATTCGGCCCGCGCCGAAGAAGCCAAGCCGCCGGCGGCGGAGACGAAGGCGTGACACCCAGCGACGAAGGCGTGACACGATGAGCGAGACCGCGATCCCGGAAACCGGCGTCCCGACGCGTACCGTCGAGATCGACAGCCACTCGATCAATTTCGGCCCGCAGCATCCGGCGGCGCATGGCGTGCTGCGGCTGATCCTGGAACTCGACGGCGAGGTGGTGGAACGCGCTGATCCGCATATCGGCCTGCTGCATCGTGGCACCGAGAAGCTGATCGAGCACAAGACCTACATGCAGGCGGTGCCGTATTTCGACCGTCTCGATTACGTCTCGCCGATGTGCGAGGAGCATGCGTTCGCGCTGGCGACCGAGAAGTTGCTGGGCATTACGGTGCCCGATCGCGGGCAGTGGATCCGCGTGCTGTTCGCCGAGATCACGCGTGTGCTGAACCACCTTTTGAACCTGACCACCTACGCCCTGGACGTCGGCGCGATCACGCCCAGCCTGTGGGGGTTCGAGGAGCGCGAAAAGCTGATGGAGTTCCATGAGGCCGCGTCGGGTGCGCGGCTGCATGCGAATTATTTTCGCCCCGGCGGGGTGTCGAAGGACCTGCCGGCCGGATTGGAACAGCGCATCGCCGACTGGGCGGGTACGTTCCCGAAATTCGTCGATGATTTGGAAGAGTTGCTGACGGCGAACCGCATTTGGAAGCAGCGTACCGTCGATATTGGCGTGATCAACGCGGAGCAGGCGCTGGCCTGGGGATTTACGGGACCGCCGCTGCGGGCGAGCGGCGTACCGTGGGATTTGCGCCGTTCGCAGCCGTACGACAAATACGCCGAGGTGGACTTCAAGGTTCCGGTCGGGCGCAACGGTGACTGCTACGACCGCTATCTGCTGCGCATTGCCGAACTGCGCGAGAGCGTGAAGATCATCAACCAATGTCTGGCAAAGATGCAGCCAGGTCCGATCAAGGTGCAGGATCACAAATTCAGCCCGCCGACGCGTGCCGAGATGAAGCGCTCGATGGAGGCGCTGATCCATCATTTCAAACTGTACACCGAGGGCTACCATGTGCCGGCCGGCGCCACCTACACCGTGGTGGAAAGCCCCAAGGGCGAGTTCGGCGTATATCTGGTGGCCGATGGTACCAACCGACCGTATCGCTGCAAGATCAGGCCGACAGGATTTGCCTTCCTGCAGGCGGTGGACGTGATGGCGAAGCGGCACATGCTGGCGGATATCTGCGCGATCATCGGGTCGCTTGACGTGGTATTCGGCGAGATCGACAGATAGACATGGCCGAGACCGACAGCACTGTTTTCGTCCAGCCGGAAAGCTTTGCTTTCGATGCGGAAAGCGAGGCGGCAATCCCACCGATCGTCGCGAAATACCCGCCCGGCAAGCAGGCGAGCGCGGTGCTCCCGCTGCTCTATCTCGTGCAGAATCAGATGAAGCGGCAGACCGGCAGCGCCTGGGTTCCGACCGCGGGCATGGACGCGGTGGCGGCACGGCTCGATATGGCGCCGATCCGCGTCTATGAGGTCGCCACGTTCTATCTCATGTTCAACCTGCGCCCGATCGGCACATGGCATTTGCAGGTCTGCACCACCACGCCGTGCTGGCTGCGCGGCTCAGACGATGTGGTGGCGGCGTGCCGCACGGCGACCGGCATCAAGGGTTGGGGCGAGACGAGCACCGATGGCGTTTTCACGATGACTGAGGTGGAATGCGTCGGCGCCTGTGTGAATGCACCGGTCATCCAGGTGAACGACGACTTCTATGAAGACCTCGATGCCGACAGCACCGCACGGCTGCTGGAGGCGCTGCGGCGCGGCGAACCGCCCAAGCCGGGCTCGATGGCCGGACGCCAAACCTCCGCGCCGGAGGGCGGTCCGACCACGCTGACGACGTTGCACTACGCTGCGGAGAGCTGATGCGATGCTGCAGGACAAGGACCGCATCTTCACCAACCTCTATGGCCTGCATGATCCCTTCCTGAAGGGCGCGCGCGCGCGCGGCGATTGGGATGGCACCAAGGCGATCCTGGAAAAGGGCCGCGAGGCCATCGTGGAGGAGATCAAGACATCGGGCCTGCGCGGACGCGGCGGCGCGGGATTTCCCACCGGCCTGAAATGGTCGTTCATGCCGAAGCAGTCCGACCGGCCGTGCTACCTGGTGGTGAATGCGGACGAAAGCGAGCCCGGCACGTGCAAGGATCGCGACATCATGCGCCACGATCCGCACAAGCTGATCGAGGGCTGCCTGGTTGCGTCCTTCGCGATGGGCGCTCACGCCGCCTACATCTACATCCGCGGCGAATTCTACAACGAAGGGCGCGCGCTGCAGACGGCGATCGACGAAGCGTACGAGGCCGGTCTGATCGGACGCGATGCGTGCGGCTCCGGTTGGGCGTTCGATGTCTATCTGCACCGCGGTGCCGGCGCCTATATCTGCGGCGAGGAGACCGGGCTGCTGGAAAGCCTGGAAGGCAAGAAGGGCCTGCCGCGTTTGAAGCCTCCGTTCCCCGCGGCCGTCGGGCTGTATGGCTGTCCGTCCACGGTGAACAACGTCGAAAGCATCGCGGTGGCGCCGACGATCATGCGGCGCGGTGCGGCTTGGTTCAATTCACTTGGGCGGCCGAAGAACTCCGGGCAGAAGGTGTTCTGTATTTCCGGCCACGTGAACAAGCCGTGCAACGTTGAGGAGGAACTTGGCATCCCGCTGCGCGAGTTGATCGATCGCTATGCCGGCGGCGTGCGCGGGGGTTGGGACAATCTGCTGGCGGTGATCCCGGGTGGGGCGTCGGTGCCGGTGATCCCGAAAAGCGTCTGCGACGACGTGCTGATGGATTTTGATTCGCTGCGCGACGCGAAGAGCGGCCTCGGAACGGCTGCGGTCATCGTGATGGACAAGTCCACCGACATCATCAAGGCGATCGCGCGCCTCGCGAAATTCTACATGCATGAGAGCTGCGGCCAGTGCACGCCGTGCCGCGAAGGCACCGGCTGGATGTGGCGGGTGATGACGCGGATGGTGGAGGGCAGGGCGGAGATCCCCGAGATCGACACGCTCGATCAGGTGACGCGCCAGATCGAGGGCCATACGATCTGTGCGCTCGGTGACGCGGCGGCCTGGCCGATCCAGGGACTGATCCGGCATTTCCGTCCGGTAATGGAGGAACGCATCGCGGCGTACAAGGCGACGCGCACGCCGGTACGTCTGGCGGCGGAGTAGGGACGTGATTCAAAATTCACCACAAAGACACGAAGACACAAAGGTCGCAACTCGCTTCGTGTCTTCGTGTCTTTGTGGTGAATATTCTTCCCGGAAGAACCCATAATGCCCAAAGTCACCGTGGACGGCATCGAGGTCGAAGTTCCCAACGGCTCCTCCGTGCTGCAGGCTTGCGAGGCCGCGGGCAAGGAAATCCCCCGCTTCTGCTACCACGAGCGCCTGTCGATCGCTGGCAACTGCCGCATGTGCCTGGTTGAAATCGAGAAGGCCCCGCCGAAGCCGATCTCGTCCTGCACCTACCCGGTCGCCGACGGTATGGTTGTGCACACTGATTCCCCCATGGTGCGCAACGGCCGCCGCGGCGTGATGGAATTCCTGCTGATCAACCATCCGCTCGACTGCCCGATCTGCGACCAGGGCGGCGAGTGCGACCTGCAGGACCAGGCGATGGGCTACGGCATGGACCACTCGCGCTATGCCGAGAACAAGCGCGCGGTGCAGGACAAGAATCTCGGCCCGCTGGTGAAGACGGTGATGACGCGCTGCATCCACTGCACGCGCTGCATCCGCTTCATCACCGAAGTGGCCGGCGTGCCGGACCTCGGCGCGACCAGTCGCGGCGAGCACATGGAGGTCGGCACCTACGTGGAAAAGGCGCTGTCGTCCGAACTGTCCGGCAACATCATCGATCTCTGCCCGGTCGGCGCTCTGACGTCGAAGCCCTACGCGTTCGTCGCGCGGTCGTGGGAATTGTCAAAGGTTGACAGCGTCGATGTGCTGGACGCCGTCGGCACCAACATACGCATCGACGCCCGTGGCCCCGAGGTGCTGCGCATCCTGCCGCGGCTGAATGAAGACGTGAACGAAGAGTGGCTTGCCGACAAGTCGCGCTTCGCGCTCGACGGGCTGAAGCGCCGGCGTCTCGATCGTCCTTGGGTCCGACGCAACGGCAAGCTGGTGGAGGCGAGTTGGCCCGAAGCCTTCACCGCGATTGCGGAGAAGGTGCACGGAGTGGCGGGCGATCGCATCGGCGCGATAGCCGGCGACCTCGCCGATGCCGAAAGCATGTTGGCGCTGAAAGACCTGATGGTCGCGCTGGGTTCGGCGAACCTCGATTGCCGGCAGGACGGCGCCAGGCTCGATGCGTCCCGGCGCGACTTCTATACATTCAACACGACGATCGCCGGGATCGAGGAAGCCGATGCGATCCTGCTGATTGGCACCAACCCGCGCAAGGAAGCGCCGGTGCTGAATGCGCGCCTCCGCAAGCGCTGGCTGGCCGGCAATATTCCGATCGGTCTGATCGGCGCCGAGACCGACCTCACTTATCGCGTGCACCAACTCGGCACGGTACCCAGTGTGCTGAACGCGCTGCACAACGGTTCGCACGAATTCGCTAACCTGCTGCATGACGCCAAGCATCCGATGATCGTTGTCGGACAGGCGGCGCTGGCGCGTCCGGATGGCACAGCGGTGCTGGCCGCGACGTGGCGGCTCGCCACGTCGATGGGCGCGCTGACAACCGACTGGCATGGCTTCAACGTGTTGCACACCGCGGCCGCGCGCGTTGGCGGCCTGGATCTCGGCTTGGTGCCCTGTACGAACGGCAAGTCGATGGCGCAGATGTTGGACGACGGCGTGGATGTCCTGTGGCTGCTCGGCGCCGACGAGTTCGACATGGCGCGGATCGGTGCCAATACGTTTGTGGTTTATCAGGGCCATCACGGCGACGCGGGCGCCGCGCGGGCCGATGTGATCCTGCCCGGCGCCGCCTACACCGAAAAGTACGGCACCTATGTCAGCACCGAGGGCCGCGTGCAGCGCGGTTCGCTTGCGGTCTATCCACCCGGCGAGGCGCGCGAGGATTGGAAGATCCTGCGTGCCTTCAGCGAGACGATTGGTCAAACTCTGCCGTACGACACGATCGAGCAGTTGCGCGCGCGGCTGGAGCAGGTGAACCCGGTATTCGGACGCGTAGAGTTCCTGCCGCGCTTCGGCGCCACCGACCAGAGCGGGCCCTCCGGCGATCCGGCCGCTCTGTCCGACGCGCCGTTCGAGCCGGCGATCGTCAACTACTACCAGACAGACCCGATCAGTCGCGCAAGCCCCACGATG
This sequence comes from Acetobacteraceae bacterium, assembly GCA_035569235.1. Lineage (GTDB taxonomy): Bacteria > Pseudomonadota > Alphaproteobacteria > Acetobacterales > Acetobacteraceae > JAMXLO01. The sequence continues at coordinate 9,466 of DATMND010000172.1, forward strand.
GCCGCCTGCACGGCGACCTTCGCGGCCACGCCGATGGTCGCAGCGGCGGAATAGCGCGATGCACGACTTCCTGTTCGACACCAACGTCGGCCTTGTCATCGTGACCTTCGCCGAAGCGCTCGCGCTGCTGGTGCCGCTGCTGATCGCGGTCGCCTATCTGACCTATGCGGAACGCAAGGTCCTCGCGGCGATGCAGTTGCGCAAGGGGCCGAACGTGGTGGGTTGGTTCGGCCTGATGCAGCCTTTCGCAGACGCGCTGAAGATGGTCATGAAGGAGACGGTCATCCCGGCGGGGTCGAACCGGCTGCTGTTCCTGATGGCGCCGATGCTCACCTTCAGCCTGGCGATGATCGCGTGGGCGGTGATCCCGCTGGACGACGGCTGGGCGATCGCCGACATCAATGTCGGTATTCTTTACCTGTTCGCGATCAGCTCGCTCGGTGTCTACGGCATCATCATCGCCGGCTGGGCGTCGAATTCCAAATACGCCTTCCTTGGTGCGATGCGCAGTGCAGCCCAGATGGTGAGCTACGAAGTCTCCATGGGCTTCGTCATGGTGTCCGTTCTGCTCTGCGTCGGCAGCCTGAACCTGACCGACATCGTCCGCGCGCAGCAGAAGGTCTGGTTCTGCCTGCCGCTGTTCCCGATGTTCATCGTGTTCTTCATCTCGACACTGGCGGAAACCAGCCGCTCGCCCTTCGACCTGCCGGAAGGTGAAAGCGAGATCGTCGCCGGCTACTTCGTCGAGTATAGCGCCATGGCCTTCGCGCTGTTCTTCCTCGGCGAATACGCCAACATGATCCTGATGAGCGCGATGACCACGATCCTGTTCCTGGGCGGCTGGCTCGCGCCATTTGGCGTCGTGCCGTTCACCTGGATACCAGGACCGATCTGGTTCATCCTGAAGATCTGCTTCTGCCTGTTTTTCTTCCTCTGGGTGCGCGCGACCTTTCCGCGCTATCGCTATGACCAACTGATGCGGCTCGGCTGGAAGGTGTTTCTTCCGTTGTCGCTGATCTGGCTGACGCTGACCGCCGGCGCGCTGATGGCATTCGGGTGGCTGCCCAATGCGTAACATGGAGCCTCGCTGATGGCATTCCTGGACCGCACCGCACGCAGCATGCTGCTGGGCGAGCTTGTCGCCGGGCTCGGTCTGACTCTGCGCTACTTCTTCATGCCCAAGGCGACCATCAACTACCCGTACGAGAAAGGTCCGATCAGTCCGCGCTTCAAAGGCGAGCATGCGCTGCGCCGCTATCCGAACGGCGAGGAACGCTGCATCGCCTGCAAGCTGTGTGAGGCGATTTGCCCGGCTCAGGCGATCACCATCGAGGCCGAACCGCGCGAAGACGGCTCCCGCCGAACCACGCGCTACGACATCGACATGACGAAGTGCATCTATTGCGGCCTCTGCGAGGAAGCCTGCCCGGTCGATGCCATCGTCGAAGGCCCGAACTTCGAGTTCGCCGCCGAGACGCGTGAAGAGTTGATGTTCAACAAGGACAAGCTGCTGGAGAACGGCGACCGCTGGGAACCGGAACTCGCGCGCCGCCTCGAGCTGGACGCGCCCTATCGATGATCGTGAATCTTTTCTTTTATCTCTTCGCGGTGATTCTGCTCGCCTCCGCCGCGATGGTGGTCAGCGCGCGGAATCCGGTTCACTCGGTGCTGTTCCTCATCCTATCCTTCTTCAACGCAGCGGCGCTGTTCCTGATCGCGGGCGCCGAGTTCCTCGCGATGATCCTGCTCATTGTCTATGTCGGCGCCGTCGCCGTGCTGTTCCTGTTCGTGGTGATGATGCTGGACGTGGACTTTGCCGAACTCCGTGGTGGCTTTCAGCGCTATCTGCCGGTCGGCGCTACAGTTGGCGCGGTGCTGTTCATCGAACTTGTGGTGGTCCTCGGCGGCTGGAAGTTCGCGCCCGACGCCGCGACGCTGCGGCTCTCTCCAGCGTCGGCACAGGTCAGCAACACCGCCGCACTCGGGCGGCTGCTGTATACCGACTATATCTTTCTGTTCCAGGCGGCGGGCCTGATCCTGCTGGTGGCGATGATCGGCGCCATCGTCCTGACCCTGCGTGATCGCAAGACCTCGCGCCACCAGAGCATCCGCACGCAGACCGAGCGTACCGTCGCGGACACCATGGAGCTGGTGACGATGTCCCTGGGAGCGGGAACCAAGGAGGTCGGGATATTCACGCCGAAGGTAACGGAACCTGACACCCCGGAGGAAGTGCACGCCGGAGGCCAGCATGGGCATTGAAGTCGGCCTCGGTCACTTTCTGGTTGTCTCCGCGATCCTGCTTGTGCTTGGCATATTTGGCATCTTCCTCAACCGCAAGAACGTCATCATCATCCTGATGTCGATCGAGCTGATCCTGCTCGCAGTCAACCTGAACCTGGTGGCATTTTCCGCCGCACTTGGCGATTTGGTCGGCCAGGTGTTCGCGATGTTCGTGCTCACCGTCGCCGCCGCCGAGTCAGCCATCGGGCTCGCCATCGTCGTGATCTATTTCCGCAACCGCGGCTCGATCCAGGTCGAGGACGTGAACCTGATGAAGGGCTGAGCGAGTGGCGGCGACGAAAAAAGTCCTCCCCCTCCCCCCAACCCCCTCCCGCAAGGGGAGGGGGAGGAGCACGCCATGATCTACGCCGTCGCGGTCTTCGCGCCTCTGTTCGGTTCGCTGGTCGCCGGTCTGCTCGGCCGCTCGATCGGCGACCGCGCCGCCACAGCCGTTTCGATTCTGTGCATGCTGGTTGCTGCGGCGCTTGGGCCGATCGCCTGCTTCCAGCTCATATCCGGCCACAGCGACCCTGGTGTCGTTTCGCTCGGAACCTGGGTCGAGGCGGGACATTTCCACGCCGACTGGGTGCTGCGCTACGACCCGCTGTCAGCCGTGATGGTCGCAATGGTGACGTTCGTCGCCATGCTGATCCACGTCTATTCGATCGGCTACTTGGCGCACGACGCCTACCCGCGATATCGCTTCTTCGCCTACCTCTCGCTGTTCACCTTCTCCATGCTGATGCTGGTGACCGCCGACAACCTGCTGCAACTGTTCTTCGGGTGGGAAGGCGTAGGCCTCTGCTCCTACCTGCTGATCGGCTACTGGTACGACCGGCCGGCCGCCAACGCCGCGGCGATCAAGGCGTTCATCGTCAACCGCATCGGCGATCTCGCCTTCATAGTGGGCGTCGCATTGGTCTTCCTGAAATTCGGCTCGGTTGAGTTCGGCACGATCTTCCCGGCTGTCGGACAACACGAGGCCGACACCTATTCGGTACTTGGCGGCACCTTCCCCGCGTTCGAGGTCATCGGCGTGCTACTGTTCATCGGCGCGATGGGAAAGTCGGCGCAGATCGGCCTGCATGTCTGGCTGCCCGACGCGATGGAAGGTCCGACGCCGGTCTCCGCGCTGATCCATGCCGCCACCATGGTCACCGCCGGCGTGTTCCTGATCGCGCGCATGTCGCCGCTCTACGAATTCGCGCCGTTCGCGCTCGGCATGGTCACCTTCATTGGCGCGACCACCGCGCTGTTCGCCGCCACCATCGGCTGCGCGCAGAACGACATCAAGCGCGTGATCGCCTACTCGACCTGCTCGCAGCTCGGCTACATGTTCACCGCGGCCGGTGTCGGCGCCTTCCAGGTGTCGATCTTCCACCTGATCACCCACGCCTTCTTCAAGGCGCTGCTGTTCCTCAGCGCCGGGTCGGTCATTCATGCCATGTCCGACGAACAGGACATGCGCAAGATGGGCGGGCTGTGGCGCATGATCCCGTGGACCTGTGCGGTGATGTGGGTCGGCGCCCTGGCGCTCGCCGGCATTCCGCCGTTCGCGGGCTATTACTCCAAGGACGCGATCATCGCTGCCGCCTACGCCGCCGGCACCGGCATCGGCAAGTACGGCTTCGTCTGCACCGTGCTTGCGGCGTTCCTCACCGCCTTCTACTCGTGGCGGCTGCTGTTCATGACGTTCAACGGCAGGCCGCGCGCTGACCACCACGTGCTGGAGCACGTGCACGAGAGCCCGCCGGTGATGATCGTGCCGCTGCTGGTGCTGGCCACCGGCGCGCTGGTCGCCGGCAAGCTGCTCGATCCATGGTTCATCGGCGAGGGCTGGCAGGCGTTCTGGAACGGCAGCATCTTCAACGCGCCCGACAACCACGTGCTCGCGGCGTTGGAGCATGTGCCGGCGTGGGCGGAGATGTCGCCGCTGGTCTTCGGCCTTGCAGGCATCGCGCTGGCCTACGTCATGTATATCGCCTACCCGCTGCTGCCGATGCGGCTGGCCAGCCAGTTCCGCGGCATTTATCTGTTCCTGCTGAACAAGTGGTATTTCGACGAACTCTATGACGCGATCTTCGTGCAGCCGATGATCCGGCTGGCGCGGATTCTGTGGCAGACCGGCGATGCGACGATCATCGACGGCGTGCCGAACGGCTTGGCGGAACTCACGGTGGACGGCTCGCGCCAGGCGGTGAAAATCCAGACCGGCTCGCTCGCCGTCTATGCATTTGTCATGCTGATCGGCGTCGTGGTGCTGGTCGGCCTGTTCCTGCTGTCGCGGTGAGCCAGATGAACGCAGCCGGCTTTCCTGTTCTGTCGCTGATCACCTGGCTGCCGCTGGTCGGCGGGCTGATCATCATGTGCGTGCGCGGCGACGAGGAGACCGTCGCTTCCAACGCGCGGTGGACGGCGCTTTGGACCAGTCTGATCGTGCTGGTGCTCTCGATCGTCCTGTGGGTGAAGTTTGACACCGGCGAGGCAGGGTTCCAGTTCATCGAGGAGATCCCGTGGCTGCCGGAGTATGGCGTCGGCTACAAGCTGGGCGTCGACGGCATCTCGGTGTTGTTCGTCCTGCTGTCCACGCTGCTGACGCCGATCTGCATCCTGGCAAGCTGGGACGTCATCAAGCGTTCGGTGCGCGAATACATGCTGACCTTCCTCATCCTCGAGACGATGCTGGTGGGGTTGTTCTGCGCGCTCGACTTCGTGGTGTTCTACATATTCTTCGAGGGCGTGCTGATCCCGATGTTCATTATCATCGGCGTCTGGGGTGGGTCGCGGCGCGTCTATTCGGCGTTCAAGTTCTTCCTGTTCACGCTGACCGGCTCGGTCCTGCTGCTGCTGGCGCTGCTCGCGATGTGGTTCCAGGCCGGCACCACCGACATCACCGTGCTGCTGAAGACGCCGATGCCGGTGGGGATGCAGAACTGGCTTTTCCTGGCGTTCCTTGCCTCGTTCGCGGTGAAGCTGCCGATGTGGCCGGTGCACACCTGGCTGCCGGACGCCCATGTCGAGGCGCCCACCGCGGGCTCCGTCATCCTGGCGGGCGTGCTGCTGAAGATGGGCGGCTATGGCTTCCTCCGCTTCTCCGTGCCGATGCTGCCGCAGGCATCGGCATCGTTCGCGCCGTTCATGTTCACGCTCTCGGTCGTGGCGGTGATCTACACATCGCTGGTCGCGCTGGCGCAGGAGGACATGAAGAAGCTGATCGCCTATTCGTCCGTCGCCCATATGGGCGTGGTGACGATCGGGATCTTCACGTTCAACGTTCAGGGCGTCCAGGGGGCGCTGTTCCAGATGCTGTCGCACGGCATCGTGTCCGCCGCGCTGTTCCTCGTGGTAGGCGTGGTCTACGATCGTCTCCATACGCACGAGATAGCGCGCTTTGGCGGCTTGGCCGATCGCATGCCGCTCTACGCGACGACCTTCATGATTTTCACGCTGGCCTCGATGGGGCTTCCTGGCACATCGGGGTTCGTCGGTGAGTTCCTGGTGATCGTGGGGTCGTTGCAGGTGAACTTCTGGCTGGCGCTGCTCGGCGCAACCGGCATGATCCTGGGCGCGGCCTACATGCTGTATCTCTATCGCAGGATAATCTTCGGCCGTCTCACCAAAGAGGACCTGCGCTCCATCCTCGATTTGTCGCCCCGCGAAATCGCGGTGTTCGCCCCGTTGATCCTGCTAACCTTGTGGATGGGCATCTATCCTTCGGCCTTTACCGGCTTCTGGGATGCCAGCGTGGCGGCGATGGTGCAGCACCACACAGCGGCAATCACACCCGCGGTCCAGGTGGCCGGGATGGTGCACTGATGAACTGGGCAATCGCGCTGCCGGAAATCGTACTGTCCGTCGTCGCCATGGCGATTCTGATCTTCGGTGTGCTTCGGCGCGTGGACACCTTCTTCATTTCCAGCATGTTGGCGCTCGGCGGTTTCCTGCTCGCGGCGTTGCTGGTTGTCACGGCCGCCCGCGGCGTCGGCTATCACGGCCAGTTCGTCAGCGACGCCTTTTCCGGATTTGTGAAAATCCTGATCCTGGCAGGCGCCGCACTCGCGCTGATCCTGTCGCTCGACTACAACCGCCAGCACCATATCGCACGTTTCGAATATCCCGTGCTGATGGTCCTCTCGGTCGTCGGCATGATGGTGATGGTCTCTGCGGCGAACCTGATGACCCTCTATCTCGGGCTCGAGCTGCAGTCGCTGGCGCTCTATGTCCTCGCCGCCTTTGCCCGTGACGAGTTGCGTTCGTCCGAGGCCGGGCTGAAGTATTTCGTGCTCGGCGCGCTTGCATCGGGCCTGCTGCTCTACGGCATTTCGCTGGTCTACGGCTTTTCCGGCACCATGGACTTTGCCGCGCTGGCAAAGACGCTGTCGCAGCCGGGCACTGCCTCACCGGGCCTGATCGTCGGCATCGTGTTCGTTCTGGTCGGCATTGCGTTCAAGATTGCCGCTGTGCCGTTCCACATGTGGACGCCCGACGTCTACGAAGGTTCGCCAACGTCGGTCACGGTGTTCTTCTCCACGGCGCCGAAGGTCGCGGCGATGGGGCTGTTGCTGCGCACCATGACCACGCCGTTCGGACACCAGCTGATCGCCTGGCAGCAGCTGATTGTTGTGGTTTGCGTTGCCTCGATGCTCCTCGGCTCGTTTGCAGCGATTGGCCAGCACAACATCAAGCGGCTGATGGCGTATTCGTCTATCGGCCATATGGGGTATGCGCTGATCGGTCTCGCCGTCGGTACGCCCGAGGGCATTCGCGGGGTGCTGGTGTATCTCATTGTGTATGTGTTCATGAGTGCGGGCACGTTCGCCTGCATCATCGCGATGCGCCGCCGCGGCCAGGCGCTCGAGGAAATCACCGATCTGAGCGGCCTTGCGAGAACCGATCCGGGGCTCGCGCTGGCGATGGCCGTGTTCATGTTCAGCATGGCCGGCATTCCGCCGATGTCAGGCTTCTTCGGCAAGCTATACGTGTTCCTGGCTGCGGTGCAGGGCGGAATGTGGAAGCTCGCCATCATCGGTGTGCTGACCAGTGTGATTGGCGCCTACTATTACATCCGCATCGTCAAGGTGATGTATTTCGACGCGCCCGCGGAACCGTTTGACATGCGCCCCGCCTCGCTGTCGTTCGTCGCCGCGGCGACGGGATTGTTTACCTTGTTATTCTTCGTATTCCCAGCACCCTTCGTTGGTGCGGCCCAGGCGGCGGCGAAGGCGTTGTTTGGATGAAGAAAAGAATCACCACAAAGACACGAAGACATGAAGTGCTGCTGATCAGCCTTCGTGTCTTCGTGTCTTTGTGGTGAGATTTTCTAATGCTGCTGGTCATAGATTGCGGCAACACCAACGTCGTCTTCGCCGTGCGCGAGGGCGCCGCATGGCGCGGCACATGGCGCATCCGCACCGAAGCGCAGCGCACCTCCGACGAGTACGGCGTATGGCTGATGACCCTGCTCGGCCATCTCGGGCTGAAGCGCGACGACATCTCCGCGGCTGTGCTCGGAACCGTGGTGCCCGCCGCGCTCTATCACCTCCGCCGACTCTGCCGGGACTGGTTCAGCATCGAGCCGCTGATCGCTCGCTCCACCCTCGACTGGGGCTTCGAAATACGCGTCGACAATCCCGCCGAGGTCGGCGCCGACCGGCTGCTGAACGCGCTCGCCGGCCACCGGCGCTTTGGCGGCCCGATGATCGTCGTCGATTTCGGCACCGCCACGACGTTCGATGTGGTCGACAAGGATGGCGCGTATCTCGGTGGTGTCATCTGCCCCGGGGTCAATCTCTCGCTCGAGGCGCTGCATCAGGCGGCCGCGCAGTTGCCGCGCATCGGCATCGCCAGACCGCAGGCTGTGATCGGCCGCCAGACGGTGCCGGCGATGCAGTCCGGCGTCTATTGGGGCTATGTCGCCCTCGTCGAGGGGCTGGTGGCGCGCATAAAGGCGGAATATGGCGGTCCGATGAAGGTCGTCGCCACCGGCGGTCTGGCGTCACTGTTCGCCGAGGGGACGATGGTGATCGAGCATATCGAGCCCGACCTCACATTGGACGGACTGCGGATGTTGGCGGAACGCAACCCCGCTCCCACATTGCGTCCGGATAGGGCGCGCATGATCGAACACGAGTAGCCGGAGCATCATTCCGATTGCCTGCACTGCGCGTAACGCGTAGAGTACGGTCCCGTGGAGTTTGAATGGGATCCGGCGAAGAGCGGGGCCACGTTCCGTGACCGGGGCTTCGACTTCGCCTATGCCAGGCGTGTCTTCTCCGGGAGCCGAATTGAGACTCTGGATGCCCGGACTGACTATGGTGAGGTTCGTATCAGAGCGATCGGGCAGGTCGGGCCCGACATTCTCACGGTAATTTACACAGTCCGTGGCTCGGTCTTGCGGATCATCTCCGCCCGCCGGGCGAACAGGAAGGAGCGAGCGCAATGGCTCTCACGCGTATGAGCCTCGCGGAGATCATGGCAGCCGGCGGCGGCAAGGTGGACCGCGCTAAGATGGACGCGACGACTGAGGAGGACATCCGCCGTCATATGATCGAGGATGGCGAGGACCCGGACGAGGAACCGCAGTTCGAGCGGCCGGTGCTGCCGCAGGATGTGCGCAAGAAGCTCGGCATGACGCAGACTGAATTCGCTACCCTGGTGCGCATTCCTGTTGCCACTTTGCGCAACTGGGAACAGAACCGCTTCGTCATGGAGCCGGCGGCACAGACCCTGCTGAAGCTGATCGACCGCGAGCCGGAGGCGGCGCTGCGGGCGCTGCGCGGGCCGGTCGCCGCCTGAGCCACACGACTTCGCAGCTTTATGAGGTAACAACAGCATCTAATGGACATTGTAGACGGTGATCTGGCCTTCCTGCCGCTGGGCGGGACGGGCGAGATCGGCATGAATCTGAATCTCTACCGCTGCGACGGCAAGTGGCTGGCGGTGGACTGCGGCATTGGCTTCGGCGGCGCACAGCACCCCGAGGTCGACGTGATGATGGCGGACCCGGCGTTCATCGCCGACCGCCGCGACCGTCTGGTCGGGCTGGTGATCACCCATGCGCATGAGGATCATATCGGCGCGGTGGCATGGCTGTGGCCGCAACTGCGCTGCCCGGTCTATGCGACACCCTTCGCGGCCGTCGTGCTGCGCCGCAAGCTGGCGGAAGTGCAGCTGCTCAGCCGGGTGAAGGTGCACGTCATCCCACCCGGTGGGTCGATCAACCTGGCGCCGTTCGCACTGCGCTTCATCCGCGTTGCGCATTCGATCCCCGAGGCACAGGCGCTGGTGATCGAAACGCCGTATGGTGTGCTGCTGCACACTGGCGACTGGAAGCTCGACCCGCATCCGCTGATCGGTCCGCCGACGGATGAAGCGGCGCTGGAGGCACTCGGCGCGAGGGGCGTGCTCGCGATGATCTGCGATTCCACCAACGCGATGGTGGAAGGCCATTCGGGCAGCGAAGCCGAGGTCCGACAAAGTCTGTCGGTGTTGATCCGCGGCTTGCGCGGCCGCGTTGCAGTGACCTGCTTCGCGTCCAATGTGGCGCGCGTGGAATCGGTCGCGGTGGCAGCGCGCGCGGTTGGACGCAGTGTGGCGCTGGTGGGTCGCTCCTTGCGCAATCTCGATGCGGCGGCGCGCGAATGCGGCTATCTGCGCGACTTCCCGCCATTCCTGACCGAAAACGATGTCGACGACGTCCCGGATGACAATTTGCTGATGCTGGTCACCGGCAGCCAGGGCGAACCACGCAGCGCATTGGCACGCATTGCGCTCGATACGCATCCGCGCGTCGCACTCGGCGAGGGCGACACAGTGGTGTTCTCCTCGCGGGTGATCCCCGGCAACGAGCGTGCGATCGGCACCGTGCAGGACAATCTCGTGCGTCGCGGCGTGAACCTGATGACCGACGTGGATCATCTGGTGCACGTCTCCGGCCATCCCGCGCGCGACGAGCTGCGTCGAATGTACCGGTTGGTGAAGCCGCGCTACGCGGTGCCGACGCATGGCGAGTGGCGGCATCTCTCGGCGCACGCCGCGCTCGCCCAGGAGGCCGGCGCAAAGCCGATCCTGCTGGAGGACGGTGACATCCTCAGCCTCGCGCCGGGTCTGGCGGAGGTGGTGGACAGCGCACCCGTGGGCCGACTTGTGCTGGATGGCAACCGGCTCACGCCGTTTACCGGCGATGTGATGTCGGCGCGCCGGCGGATGCTGTTCAACGGTGTCGTGCTGGCGAGCCTCGCGGTCGATACAAACGGCCGGTTACACGGCGCTCCGCTGGTCAGCGCGCCCGGTCTGTTCGACACCGACGATCCGGAACTAAAGCGCATCAGCGTCGAATTCGCCGATGCTGTGGCGGATCTGCCGGCCCCGCTCCGCGGCGACAATGCAGCGCTCACCGATGCCGCGCGTGCGGCGTTGCGTCGCGCGCTTGGCAGGCGATTGCAGAAGCGCCCGCTCGTGGATGTGCACCTACTGCGGATTTAGTGAAAACTGGGGCCGATGAACTGGTTCACCGGCCTCGTCGTCTATGTTCTGATTTGGTGGGTGGCGCTGTTCGCCGTGTTGCCGATCGGCACGCACCCCGTTGAAGACGCGGACGAGCAGAGCGGCTGGCGCGGTGCTCCGCAGCGCCCGCGCCTCTTGATGAAGGTGATCGTCACCACGCTGGTCGCCTGCATCATCTGGTTCGGCGCCTGGCTGCTGATCACCAGCGACTACATCAGCTTCCGCCACGGCTGGTTCGCCGCTCCGAGCGACTGAGAGCCTGCCCTCAGATCGGAGGGCCGCAAAATCGCCAAAATCTACTGCGAGAGTCCGTTTTTGGGACTGGGGCCCAGGCCATCGCCACGGTCAGGGGGAGGCGCCTAAGTCCTCCGACCTGCCGTGTGATCGCGTTTCCTCCCCAAACTTGGCCCGACGCCCCGAGCGTCCGGGCCGCCTTTTTGTTACATGCTCGCTGGCGATAAGTCACGTGAGTTTGTTCGGAATCGGCGCGTTGACAGAGAGTTTATTGCGCACACTGCATTGTGCGCCGCACAATAGTTTGGCGCGCTGACGCCGTTGGGTCTGGCGGGACCGATCGCCGACAGTTAGGGTCCGCCCCGAAACCAGACGGATCTCCTCGCGATGCGACTTTCCCGCAGCCTCATCCCGACCATGAAGGAGACGCCTGCCGAAGCTCAGATCGCCTCGCACCGGCTGATGCTGCGAGCCGGGCTGGTACGGCAGACCTCGGCCGGCATTTATGCCTGGTTGCCGCTCGGCCTTCGGGTGCTGAAGAACATCGAGCGCATCGTGCGCGAGGAGCAGAATGCGGCGGGCGCGCAGGAAGTGCTGATGCCGACCATCCAGCCGGCGGAGCTGTGGCGCGAGAGCGGACGGTATGAGGATTACGGCAAGGAGATGCTGCGCATCCGTGACCGGCACGAACGCGACATGCTTTACGGGCCGACCAACGAGGAGGTGATCACCGACCTGTTCCGCCAATCGGTGCATTCGTATCGCGAACTGCCGCAGATCCTCTACCACATCCAGTGGAAGTTTCGTGACGAGGTGCGTCCGCGCTTTGGCGTGATGCGCGGGCGCGAGTTTCTGATGAAGGATGCGTATTCGTTCGATCTCGACTATGCCGGTGCGGTGGTGAGCTATCGCACAATGATGCTGGCCTACATGCGGACGTTCCAGCGGATGGGCCTGAAGGCGATTCCGATGGAGGCCGAAAGCGGTCCGATTGGCGGCGATTTGAGCCACGAGTTCATCATCCTGGCCCCGACCGGCGAGAGCCAAGTGTATTACGACGCTGATTTCGAGAATATCGATTGGGTCAATGCGCGGTTCGATTACAACGCCAAGGACTTGGAGGCGTTCTTCAAGCAAATGACGTCAATGTACGCCGCCACTGACGAAAAACATGACCCGGTGAAGTGGGAACGTGTCGATCCCGCTCGCCGGCGTGAAGGCCGCGGCATCGAGGTTGGCCACATCTTTTACTTCGGCAACAAATATACCAAGGCGATGAACACGACGGTGGCGGCGGCGGATGGCAAGCCGGTTCATCCGGAGATGGGCAGCTACGGCGTCGGTGTTTCGCGTCTGGTGGGCGCGGTTATCGAGGCGAGCCACGACGAAGCGGGCATCATCTGGCCGGATGCCATCGCGCCGTTCAAGGCTGCGATCCTGAACCTGCGGCGCGGCGATGCGGTGTGCGATGCGATGTGCGAAGCGCTGTACGAGAAGCTTGGCGCAGCAGCCCTGTACGACGATCGCGAGGAACGGGCGGGCGCAAAATTCGCCGACGCGGACCTGATGGGCCACCCGTGGCAGATCATCGTCGGCCCGCGCGGCGCTGCGGCCGGCAAGGTCGAACTGAAGCGGCGCGCGACTGGAGAGCGAACCGAACTGCCTCCGGATGAAGCGCTGGCGCGGATCGACCCTAGCCGTCATGGCCGGGCTTGACTCGGCCATCTACGCGCAACCGCCGAGGCATGGATGGCCGGGTCGAGCCCGGCCATGACCATAAGGTGTGAGTCGCGCACATGTTCGGACCCTTTGAACGCGCGGTCGCCGGCCGCTATCTGCGTGCGCGGCGCGGCGAGCGCTTTGTCTCCGTCATTGCAATCTTCTCCCTCGTCGGCATCGCTCTTGGTGTCGCCACGCTGATCATCGTGATGAGCGTGATGGGCGGCTTCAAGGTTGACCTTCTCTCGCGTATCCTCGGGTTCAACGGCCATCTGGGCGTATATGGCGCCGGCGGCCAGCTAACCAATTACGACGACGTCGCAACGCGCATCCGCAAGATCCCCGATGTCGTCTCGGTTATTCCAGTGGTCGATGGCCAGGTTCTGCTGAGCGGCGACCAGGGGCAGTCGTCCGGCGGCTTCGTGCGTGGCATCCGCCAAGCCGATTTGAAATCGCTGCATGCGGTCAGCGATCATGTGCTCGCCGGATCGCTGGATCAGTTCCAGGGCGACGATGCGATCGCGGTCGGCGTGGGACTGGCGCGGCGCTTCGCTCTCGGCGTCGGCTCGGAGCTGACGCTCATTTCACCGCAGGGCGCGGCGACAGCCTTCGGCACCGTTCCTCGCGTGCGCGCCTACAAGGTCGCCGCGATCTTCCAGGTGGGAGAGAACGAATACGACAGTGCCTATGTCTTCCTGCCGCTCGAAGCCGCGCAGGTCTATTTCCAGAAACCCGATGCCGCCACCCAGCTCGAGGTGATGCTGAGCGATCCCGAGCGTGTCTCCACCGTGCACCGCGCGATCTTCGACGCGCTGACGGACGTGCCGGTGCAAATCGTCGACTGGACGCAGAGCAACAACAGCTTTTTCGCCGCCGTCCAGGTGGAACAGAACGTCATGTTCCTGATTTTGACGCTCATCATCCTGGTTGCCGCGTTCAACGTGATCTCGTCGCTGATCATGATGGTGAAGGACAAGACGCGCGACATCGCCGTGCTGCGCACGCTCGGGGCGGGGCGCGGAGCGGTGATGCGCATCTTCTTGATGTGCGGCGCCTCGGTTGGCATCACCGGGACCGTGGTCGGCCTGGTGCTGGGCGTGCTGTTCTGCTCGAACATCGAGACGATCCAGCACTGGGTCGAGAGCATCACCGGGACGTCGGTGTTCAACCCCGAGGTGTACTACCTGACGCATCTGCCGGCCCGGTTGGACTGGCACGAGGTGATGCAGGTGATCGTGATGGCGCTTGCCCTGTCGCTGCTGGCGACGCTGTATCCAAGCTGGCGTGCCGCGCGAACCGATCCGGTCGAAGCGCTGCGGCATGAATGAACCGCTGGTGTTGCGTGACGTACGCCGCATCTACCGTACCGAAGCCGGCGAGCTTCCCGTGTTGCGCGGCGTCGATATGGCAGTGCACGCCGGCGAGATTGTCGCGTTGGTCGCGCCGTCGGGGGCCGGCAAGTCGACTCTCCTGCATCTCGCCGGCCTGCTGGAAAAGCCTGATGGCGGCTCGGTTTTCATCGAGGGACGCGACGCCGGCGCACTGGCCGATGCCGCGCGCACGGCAATTCGGCGCGACACGATCGGCTTCGTCTATCAATTCCATCATCTGCTCGGCGAATTCTCCGCGCTGGAGAACGTGGTGCTGCCGCAGTTGATTGCCGGCACACCACGCAAGCTGGCGGCGGAACGTGCAATGGCGCTGCTTGCCTCGTTTGGCCTGGAACCGCGCGCCGGACATCCGCCAGGCAAGCTGTCTGGCGGCGAGCAGCAGCGCGTGGCTATCGCTCGTGCCCTCGCCAATGCGCCGAAGGTGCTGCTTGCCGATGAGCCGACCGGCAACCTCGATGTGGCGACCGCGTCAGTGGTGTTCGAGGAACTGCTGGCCATGGTTCGCCGTCAGAACGTCGCCGCGCTGATTGCAACCCACAACCCGGACCTGGCGGCGAGAATGGACCGCACGGTAACGCTTCGCGAGGGGAAGGTTGTGCCTCGTTGACCGGCTGCTGGCGGCCTGCACTTGAATTGACTTGACCGTCGCAATGTCTGAGGCGAGCCTCTGCCGATAAGGGAGAATGTCCAATGCGACTGTTAGCCGTTCCGGTGCTGTGCCTAATCTGCCTTGCGGGTTGCGTGAGCAGCAGCAATCCACCACCGCCTGCCGCAAATACCATCGTGGTGCCGCCAGGCTCGACCGTGGTCTGCTCGAACGGCGGCCCGCCGCCTTGCAGATGAGGCCAGGATGGTTATCGACATGGGTTCATCGGTGGCGTTGCGGTGAGCCGGGGTTGGGCTGCGAAGGGACGCGGATAGGCAAAAGGAGGCATCAGTGGGTCTGATCCTGATCATCCTGATCGTGTTGTTGCTGTTCGGCGGCGGCGGATACTATGGCTACCGGGGCGGTTATTACGGCCGTGCCCACTATGGCGGCGGGCTCGGACTGGTCCTCCTGATTGTCATACTGGTATTGCTGTTCGGCGGATTCCGCTGAAGGCTGTCACCGATCGGTCTGATTGCGAGACTGCCCGGCCATTTGCGGGCGTTATCAAGTGTGTTGGCCGGACTCGGCGCCGGGCCTACATACTGCACGAATGCCCCATGCCGATTTCGTCCACCTGCGCGTCCATTCCGCCTATTCGCTGAGCGAGGGCGCCATCAAGGCTGAGAAGATCCCGGTCCTTGCGCGTGAGGCGCAGATGCCGGCGGTGGCGATCACCGATACCGCCAATCTGTTCGGCGCGCTGGAATTCAGCCAGGCCTGTGCCGACAAGGGCATCCAGCCGATCATCGGCTGCCAGATCGCGCTGACCCGCACCGACAATGCGCGCCCGCCGCCCGATCCGATCGTGCTGCTGGCGCAGGATGCCGCCGGCCTGGACAATCTGCGGCGTCTCTCGTCCAACGGCTTCCTGGAAACCGATCCGGGCCTGAAGCCACAGCTCACGCTGGATGCGATTGCCGCGCATGCTGCCGGCCTGATCCTGCTGACCGGCGGCGCCACCGGGCCGCTCGCGCGTCTGCTCGCCGAGGGCCAGAAGCCGGACGCCGAACGCCTGGTTGCCCGATTTGCCGAGGCATTCCCGGACCGGATGGCGATGGAATTGCACCGCCACGGCATGGATCACGAGCGCGCCGTCGAGCCGGGGCTGATCGCGCTTGCGGACGCCGCTGGCATTCCACTTGTCGCGACCAACGACTGCTACTTCGCTACCCCGGACATGTACGAGGCGCACGACGCGCTGCTGGCGATTGCCGAGGGCCGAATGCTGTCGGAACGCGACCGCAGGCGCGTTACACCGGAGCACTGGTTCAAGCCGGCCGCCGCCATGCGCATCCTGTTCGCGGACCTGCCCGAGGCCTGCGACAACACGCTGGCGATTGCACGGCGCTGCGCGGTGATGATGGAGACGCGCAAGCCACTGCTGCCGGTCTCGCCCAAGGTGCGCGCAGGCAGCACCGAAGAGGAAACCGTGCGTGCCATGGCGATCGAAGGGTTGCACCGTCGCATGGACGCGATGGAGGCCGATGCCGCCACCCGCGCGCGCTATCGCGAACGGCTGGACTACGAACTGTCCGTCATCGGCCCGATGGGCTTCGCCGGCTACTTCCTCATCGTCGCCGACTTCATCCAGTGGGCGAAGGCACAGGGAATTCCGGTCGGCCCCGGCCGCGGTTCCGGCGCGGGCTCCGTCGCCGCGTGGGCGCTGACCATCACCGACCTCGACCCGATCCGCTTCGACCTGCTGTTCGAGCGCTTCCTCAATCCCGAGCGCGTGTCGATGCCGGACTTCGACATCGACTTCTGCCAGGAAGGCCGCGATGCGGTCATCGGCTACGTGCGCCGCGAATACGGTGCGGATCGCGTTGCGCAAATCATCACCTTCGGCAAGCTGCAGGCGCGTGCCGCGGTGCGCGACGTGGGCCGCGTGCTCGGCCTGCCGTTCGGCCAGGTCAACAAAGTCGCAGAGCTCATCCCGAACAATCCGGCGCAGCCGGTGAACCTCCAGCAGGCGATCGCCGGCGAGCCTCGGCTGCGCCTGTTGCGCGACGAGGACGAAGGCATCGCCCGACTGCTCGAGATCGCGCTGCAGATCGAGGGCCTGTATCGCCACGCCAGCACGCATGCCGCCGGTGTGGTGATCGGCGACCGCCCGCTGATCGAGTTGGTGCCGCTATACCGCGATCCGCGCTCTGACTTCCTGGTTACGCAATACTCGATGAAATACGTCGAGCAGGCCGGCCTGGTAAAGTTCGACTTCCTCGGCCTGACCACGCTGACCATCCTGAAGCGCGCCGAGGGCTTGCTGTGCGGCCTTGGCATCACCATCGATGTCAACCGCATCCCGCTGGACGATGCGAAGACTTACGAGATGCTGGCAAAGGGCGATGCCGGCGGCGTGTTCCAGATGGAAGGGCAGGGTGTGCGCGACATGCTGCGCCACATGCGTCCCGACCGGTTTGAGGATCTGGTCGCCGCTGTCGCGCTGTATCGGCCCGGCCCGATGGCCAGCATCCCGGAATACTGCCGGCGCAAGCACGCTGGAACGTCGGAGGCGCCGCACCCGGACATTCACGACATTCTGGCCGAGACCTACGGCATCATCGTCTACCAGGAACAGGTGATGCAGATCGCGCAGCGGATGGCGGGCTACTCGCTGGGTGGAGCGGACCTGCTGCGGCGCGCGATGGG
>DATMND010000173.1:0-9790 GCA_035569235.1 Acetobacteraceae bacterium
TTTGTGGATCCGCACGATCGCCGAGACGTTGGTCGCCTGAAACCACCCGGCGAGATCCGCGATCGTCTCGAGGTCGAACGCGCCATGTTCGTGGTCGATCATGCAGTAGTCGAAGCCGGAGGCCTCGATGATCCACGGCACCCCGCGCGACGCGAACTCTTTTAGTCCGGTCCCGAGCGCCGCCCGCCCCTCGCGCACCGCCCGCCATATGCTGTTGTCTTTCATGGATCGCCTGAGCCTCCCATCGCGAGGCAGAGAATTTCACACCCTCGCACCCGGCTGTCACGCGCTGGGTGGCGGCCGTCTCAGCGTCGGCGCCGGAATGCTCTCGATCATCACGTTGATGCAGGCCGGCTTGCCGCGCGCCAGTGACCGTTCGATCGCGACCTGCATCTCGCCCGCTCTCTGCACCAGTTCGCCGTGCCCGCCGAGCGCCGCGGCCACCAGGTCGTAGCGCGTCGGCAAAAGTTCGCATCCGAACGTACGGTTCGGCCCGTAGTCGCGCACTTGGAGATTGTATTCCGCGTTCCAGCGTGCATCGGTGCCGACCACCGCGATGTAGGGCAGGCCGCAGCGCACCGCGGTCTCGAATTCCGCCATGTGGAAGCCGAAGGTGCCGTCGCCCAGCACGACGAACACCGGCGCCTCGCGTTCGATCACGCACGCTGCCCCCGCCATCGGCAGCGACGATCCGATCGAGCCGCCGACGCCGTTGATCAGGCGCCGAGGAACCACCGGCAGCACGCTCTGTCCCCATTGTGCGAACTCGCCGCCGTCGCAGATCAGCACCGTGTCGGGGTGCTTTTCCACGTAGGGCCGGAGCGCGCGGAACACCTCGATCGGATGCAGCTTGCCCGATGTCTTCGACACGAGCGTCGCCCAGTTCGCCGGCCGGTCAGCCAAATGCGCGCGCGCCTCCGCCAGCCATGCGGCGCTCGGCACGGGCCTGTCCGCGGCACGCCGGATCAGCGTCTCGCCGGCGGGACGCGTGTCGGCGACGCAGCCGAATGCGACGCGCTCGCCACGCTCGCGGATCGCCCGATCGACCAAGGCGGCCTCGGGGTCGATGACGATCCAGCGGCAGGCGGCATCGATCGCCGGCGGCTCGCCGAACTTCAGCGTGAAATCGAGCGCCTTGCCGAGCAGGACGATCAGGTCGGCGCGGCGGATCGCATCGGCGAACGCGCCGAGCGTCGCATCGTTGAAGCCGCGTGGGCTTTCCATGATGGCGGTCGGGATCGGTGTCGCGGCCTCGATGCGTGCGAGCAGGTCGCGGCCGGAACGGTTGGCAAGCTGCGGGCCGGCGAGCAGGAAAGGCCGTTGCGCCGAGGCGATGATGGTCAGGATGGCATCGGCTGCCGGATCGCTGAGATCGACGGGCGCGGCGATGAACGCGCCTTGCTCGGGCCACACGACTGCATCGGCCGGAACAGTTGCATCGAGCAGGTCGGACGGCAGACTGAGATGCACCGGCCCGGGCCGGCCGGACCGCGCGATCCTGATCGCCTTCGCCACATCGGCGCCAAGCGTCGCGGTCGCCGTCGCGGTCCACGACGCCTTCGCCATCGGGGCGGCCATCTCCGCCTGGCGCAGTTCCTGAAAGCCGCCGCGGCCAAGCTGCGTGGTCTCGGTATGGCCCGACAGCAGCACCAGCGGCGACTCCTGACCAAGTGCGGTGAACAGCGCGGCGGCGGCGTTCGCGTGGCCCGGTCCGCCGGTCACCATGGCGATGCCTGGTTCGCCCGTAAGTCGGCCCCAGGCGTCGGCCATGTGCACCGCGGCCGCCTCATGGCGTGTATGCACAAGGGTGTGTTGTGTGTCGATCGCCGCGTCGAACAGCGACATGATGTGGTTGCCGGACAGGGTGAAGATCGTGTCGTGCCCCGCGCGTTCCAGCGTGCGCATTACGATGTCGGCGCCGCGGATGGCTGTGCTGCTCATGTCGATCGGTTCCCGTGCCGATGAAGGTCAGGCGGCGCCCGCCAGCCGTGCCGCCGTGCGCAGCAGCATGGCGAGACCGGCGATCACCACAGCCGAACCCAGGAGGCGACGCAGCAGACGCTGGGGCAATGCATGCGCGATCGGGGTGCCGATCGCAACCCCAAGCGTCAGCGCGACCGCCAGGCCGGCGGCGAGCCCGAGATCCATGATGCCGGCAGCGATGTTGGCGACGCTCGCCAGCCCTGCGATCGGCAGCGCGATCGCCTGCCCGAGGCCGATGGCGGCCAGCACGGGGAAGTCGAGCAGCAGCAACAGGGGCAGCAGGACGAACGCGCCGCCGGCGCCAGTCAGCGCCGAGACGAAACCGGTTCCGCCGCCGAGCCCAAGCAGCGTCACCGATGCCAGCCTGCGCGGCCTGATCGCTCCGCCGCGCGGTGGGAACAGAGCATAGATGCCGCCTGCCAACAGCAGTACGCCGATCGCCGCCTCCAGCAGCGCCGGCGACAAGTACTGCGTCGTGCGCGCGCCGAGCCAGGCGGTCGGCAGGGCGGCGAGGCACAGCCATCCCGCCTCGCGCCATCGGATCGAGCCATGCCGGGCGTAGAGCGCGACGGCGACGATGCAGCTTGGCACGTAGCTCAGCAACGCGGCAGCGATCGCGCGCTTCACATCGATGCCAAGCGTCAACGTGAGGAATGGAACCAGCAGCACGCCGCCGATGCCGACCGCGCCGACGGCGACGCCGATTGCAATGCCGACCGCCGCAATGCCGACGATCACGCCGAGGGTCACAGGTTGTGAATGCTCCCCCTCCCCCTTGCGGGAGGGGTTGGGGGGAGGGGGTTACGGACCACGTTTCACCCCTCCCCCAACCCCCTCCCGCAAGGGGAGGGGGAGAATTTTTCGAATTGGCACCAGCTTAGCCGATCCGCTGCAACGCCGCGTCGAGGCGGCCGATATCGGCCTGCGCGGCGGCCAAGCGATCGCGGTTCTCTTCCACCACGTCCTCCGGTGCGCGCTTCACGAAATCGGCGTTGTCCAGCTTCTGCGCGATCTTGCGCACCTCGCCGAGCATCTTGTCGCGCTCCTTCGCGAGGCGCGCGCGCTCCGCACCGAGGTCGATGACATCGGCCAGCGGCAGCACCACCGTAGCCTCGTCGAGCACCAATTGCGCCGAGCCAGGCGGCATTGCGCCCACCAGCGGCTGCAGGTCGGAGACGCGCGCGAGCCGCCGGATCGCCTCCATCCAGCGCTGGCCACGGGCCAGAGATTCCGGCGCCGCATCGCGCAACAGGATCGGCGTCAGTGTGCCCGGCGGCACGTTCATCTCGGTGCGCACCGAACGCACCGCGGAGATCAGCCGCACCACCCAATCGAGTTCATCGCGCGCCGCCGCGGCGTCCGGCACGGCGACCGGCTCGGGCCATGACTCGCGAACCAGGCTGTAGGCCTCGCCATAGCCGAAGCGGTCCCACAATTCCTCGGTGACGAACGGCATGGCCGGGTGCAGCAGTCGCAGGATCGTTCCCAGCACATGCGCCGTGGTCTGTCGCACTTCATGCGCGGCGGGTGAGTCGCCCTCGGCCAGCACCGGCTTGGCAAATTCGACGAACCAGTCGCAGAACGTGTCCCACGTGAAGCGGTAGCATGCGGCGGCGTATTCATCGAAGCGGTAGTCCTCGAGCGCCGCACCGGCCTGCTCGATCGCACGGTTCATCGCATCCAAAATCCAGCGTGTCAGCGGCAGGCTTGCACGTGACGGATCGAACGACGCATCCGGGCGGATCGCATTCATCTCGCAGAACCGCGCGGCGTTCCACAGCTTGGTGACGAACCGCCGGTAGCTTTCGACACGCGCGGCGCCGAGCTTCACGTCGCGGCCCGGGCCGGTCAGCGCGCAGATGGTAAACCGCAGCGCATCGGCGCCGTAGCGGTCGATCAGCTCCAGCGGGTCGACGTTGTTGCCCTTCGACTTCGACATCTTCTGGCCGCGCTCGTCGCGCACCAGGCCGTGGATGTAGACCGTGCGGAACGGCACCTCGCCCATGAAGTGGATGCCCTGCATCATCATCCGCGCGACCCAGAAGAAGATGATGTCGAAACCGGTGACCAGCACGTCCCCCGGATAATACCGAGCCAGTTCTTTCGTCCGCTCCGGCCAGCCCAGTGTCGAGAACGGCCACAGCCCCGAGCTGAACCACGTATCCAGCACGTCCTCGTCCTGCGTCAGCACTTCATCGGTCCCGAAATGCGCCCGCGCCAACGCTTTTGCCTCGGCCTCGGTTTCCGCGACGAATTGCGTGCCCTCGGCGCTGTACCAGCACGGAATCCGATGCCCCCACCAAAGCTGCCGCGAGATGCACCACGGCTGAATATCGCGCATCCAGGCGAAGAACGTATTTTCCCATTGTTTCGGCACGAACACCGTCCTGCCGCTCTCCACCGCCTCGATCGCCGGCTTCGCCAGCACCTCGGCGTTGCAGTACCACTGCGTCGTCAGCAGCGGCTCGATCGGCACGCCGCCGCGATCGCCGTGCGGCACCTGATGGGTATACGGCTCGGTCTTCTCCAGCAGCCCAAGCCGCTCCAGTTCCGCCACGATCGCCTTGCGCGCCACGATCCGGTCCATCCCCTCCAGCGAGCGGACGAAGCCGGGATCCGCCACGCCCTCCACCGGCGCCAGGACATCGGCAATCTCGGCAAGTGCGACGTGCGCGCCGCGGTCGAGGATCGACGGCATCGGCAGGCCGTGCCGTTGCCCCACACCGAAATCGTTGAAGTCGTGCGCCGGGGTGATCTTCACCGCGCCGGTGCCCTTCTCGGGGTCTGAGTAGTCGTCGGCCACGATCGGCAGCCGCCGCCCGACCAGCGGCAGAATCGCGAAGCGGCCGACGACATCGGCAAAACGCGCATCCTCGGGGTGCACCGCAACCGCCGTATCGCCCAGCATCGTCTCCGGCCGGGTCGTCGCCACCGTAATGAACCGGCCGGCCTCGCCCTCGATCGGATAGCGGATGTACCAGAGATGCCCCTTCACCTCGATGTTCTCGACCTCGAGATCGGAAATCGCGGTCTGCAGCTTTGGATCCCAGTTCACCAGCCGCCGGTCGCGGTAGATCAGCCCCTCGCGGTACAGCGTGACGAACACCTTCCGCACCGCCGCCGACAGCCCGTCGTCCATGGTGAAGCGCTCGCGCGGCCAGTCCAGCGACGCCCCCAGCCGGCGCAGCTGGCGGGTGATCGTGCCGCCGGATTCCGCCTTCCACTGCCAGACCCGCTCGACGAATCCCTCCCGCCCCAGTGTGCGGCGATCCACCCCCTGCTCCGCCAGCAGCCGTTCCACCACCATCTGCGTGGCGATGCCGGCATGGTCGGTGCCAGGCTGCCACAGCACGTCGCGCCCCTGCATGCGGCGCCAGCGGACCAGCGTGTCCTGCACCGTGAAGGTCAGCGCGTGGCCCATGTGCAGGCTGCCGGTGACGTTCGGCGGTGGAATCATGATCGTGTAGGGCGTCGCGTTGGAGTCCGGATCGGCGGCGAACGCCCCTGCCCGCTCCCAGCCCTCATACAGGCGGGGCTCGATCTCCGACGGATTGTAGGTCTTGTCCAGCATCACACGGCCTCGGTTTGCGGCCCCAGGCGGATGCCGCAGGAGGCCGGCTATGGCGAAACGGTCAGGGAGCCACGCGCCCTACCACGCGCTCGATCTCGACGCGAACCAGACGCTCGACCATTGGCGGCAGGTTCGCGTCCAGCCATTCCTTGAGCAGGGGCCGCAACTCCTCACGCACGATGTCTTCGATGGTGGGGCCGCCGCTGTGCACCTGCATGGTTCGCTCCGCCGCCAGGGCACGGACCAGATTGTCAACCGAGGAAGCCGCGGCCGCGGCCGCGGCCGGCGCGACCAGGGCCTGTTGCTCGGTCACGGCGGGCGCGGGCACCACAGGCACCGGTGCCGGCAACGGCTCGGGCGCGGATACAACAGACTCCGGCGGCTTCGACACCATCATCGCGGGATCCAGTACCAGGACGCCATCATTGGCGGTTCGGCCCTCCACCGGCGCAGACTGCGACTGCGGTGCAGCGGCGCCGGACGCCGCTACCTCGTCGTCGCTGAGTATGCGCCGGATCGAGGCAAGAATGTCCTCCATCGACGGATCATTCGCAGATGCCGCTCCGGAGCCTGTGCCGATTGCCGCCCCCGGACCTGATCCAGGGGCGGAGCCGGGGGGTGTCTGCGATGTGCTCATACTGCGCGACGCCTCATGCTGCTGTCGCCTCACATGCTCAGCGACCAGGCTGGTCCTTGGCATAGTCTCCAAGGCCCACCCATTTGTTCTTGACCGCGTTGTAATACGCCGTGTCGTCATACAGCGGCACCGGCAGGTGCAGATCGCGCGCAGTCAGCCGCCCGATCGCCGATGCGACCTGATAGGATGCGGTGATCAGCTGCGCCAGGTTCTGCACCAGTGTGACCTGCGAGGTCAGCAACGCCTGCTGCGCGTTCAGCACGTCCAGCGTGGTCCGGCTGCCGACGATCGCCTCGCGCTCCACGCCTTCGAGCGCGATCTGGTTGGCGCGAATCTGCTCCCGGGTGCTGTCGGCGGCCGCCTTCGCCGCGACCAGCGTCTCCCAGGACTGCACGGCGTTCTGCACGGCGGTGCGCCGCGCATCGTCCACCAGCCTGCTGGTCTGCTGAACCGTCTGCTTCGCCTGACGGACCGCGGAATACTCCGCGCCACCCTGATAGACCGGCACCGAAAGCTGCACCACGGCCTGATAGCCATTGACCGAGGTGCTTCGGTTTGCTGCGTTCTGTTGCTGGAACACCTGGCCCTGCAGGCTGACCTGCGGCATGAGCTGCGAGAACGCGACGTCCACCGCATCCTTCGCGGCAGCATCATTGAAAAGTGCGGTGACCACCGTCGGATTGTTGTGTGCCGCCAGCGTGGTGGCGTCCTGCTCATTCTTCACGGGAAGCGCGAGCGGTTGCGGTTCGACAAGATCACCGGGCGGATAGTACCCGACCTGTTGCTGGTAGGTGCCGCGCGCGGTCAGCAGGTTGCCTTCCGACGTCTGGCGCTGCGCAGTGGCGCCGGCCAGCGCCGCCTCGGCCTGGGCCACGTCGGTGCGGGTGATCTCGCCTACCCGGAACCGGTCGTTGGTCGCCTGTAGCTGCTTGGCCAGCACCTGCTCGTTGTTGATGTTGAGCGCCAGGAGCTGCTGCGCCTGAATAACGCCGACATAGGCGTTGACCACGTTGCCGAAGCTGGTCTGTTCCTGGGACAGCAGGGTGGCCCGCTCGGCAAACACCTGATTATTGGCGCGATTGATGTTCGCCGAAGTCTTGCCGCCGGTGTAGAGCGGCTGGCTCAGCGTCGCCTGCGCGGTGCCGATGAACCGGTCGGTCTGCGCATTGAGGAAACCGCCACCGCCGGTCTTGGTGAAGGCACGGGTCATGCCGTCGCCGTAGCCGGTGGTTCCCGATAGGATAACGGTGGGTCGCCACCCGGCAAGCGCCTGCGGCAGGTTCTCGTCGGTCGCCCGAAGCTTGGCCCGCTCGGCCAATAGCTGGGGCTGGCTGGAATAGGTGGCCGCGAGAGCTTGGGACAGCGTACGCGGCACGCCGGGCTCCGACGTGGCGGGCGCTGGCGTACTGGAGGCCGGCTTCGGTTGCGTGGGCGTTGCCTGCGCCACCGCCACGCGCTTGGGTTTCGCCGACTTGACTGGCGGCTGCGACGATGGTGAGGACGTGGCGGGCGTCGACTGGGGCGTCTGCGCGAAGGCAGGAGCCGCCGCCAGGGCAACGCCGAGACCGATGAGCAAACCGTGCCGCGAAACCATGCGCGCCCCCGTCCGATCAACCGCCGGTGTGCCACAGCAACCGGCTGAACACCAAATCAGAACACAAATCCCGGCGACGAAACCAGGCCGGGGATCAGCGGTGTGGTGCAGTCGAACATCGGCTGCATCCGCAGGCCGGCCACTGTGGCCTCGGCCAAGACCGCCTGGCCTCCAGTGGCGCTGGCCATGCAGACGGTTGCCAGCCTGCCGGCCTCCTTGCGAAGCTGCTCGCCGATCACCGGCGGAATTTCTCCGACCGCACCCTCGATCAGAATTATGTCGTACGGCGCGCCAGCCGGCCAGCCTGCCGCCAGGGGACCGGAAACCAGACTGACGCCAGGCGCGAATTCGCCGAGCGCCGAACGCGCCAGCGCCAGCAGCGCCGGGTCATCCTCCAGTGCCGTCACCCTGGCGCCGCACGCCGCAAGCAGCGCCGAACCATAACCGGGGCCTGCGGCAACCACGAGCACCCGCTCGCCCTCCGAGACTGCCGTAAGCTGCACGAGCCGGGCAATGACCATCGGTTCCAGCAGGGCTCTGCCACGGCCGAGAGGCACGTCCTCGTCGGCGTAAGCAAGCGACGCCAGGCTCGGCGGCAGGAAGCGCTCGCGCGGCAACCGGCGCATCGCGGCGATGATCCGCGGATCGTTGACCTTGTTGGGGCGGACCTGACTGTCCACCATGTTGTTACGGGCTTCGATGAATGCCGGGTCCGCACTGTCCATTGCTGGCTCGTCATGTTGGGATGTGTGCCGCTTATAGAGGCCAGCCGACCGCTCCGCCAAGCTGAACCCCCTGGTTTCCGTCCGGCCGAGGACCGCGGGCACGCATCCGGGCTTGACCCGGCTTGGGGCCACACCCGATATACACTCCCCTTTCACCAATTCGGTCCGGTGGCAGAGTGGTGATGCAGCGGACTGCAAATCCGCGCATGCCGGTTCGATTCCGGCCCGGACCTCCAATAATTTCAAGGTTTAAAGCAGCTCTATTAAACCAATAGGTCACCCGATGCCCCTCGATCAGCCATTAGCAGGCGTTGGCAAGCGAGGCGCCAAGGCGCTCGTGGCCCTCGCAGTCGGACTCGCGCTCGGCATCTCATTCGCGGCATCCGCCGCCCCGCCGCCGGGCGCCAATCCGAACGACCCGATGGCGACGTGGTTCCGTGACCTCATGCGGCCCGATACCAACACGTCATGTTGCGACTCCTCGGATTGTCGCCGCGTCGTTTCCCGCATGACACCGACCGGCTGGGACGCGCGCATCGGCAACGCATGGCTGTCGGTGCCGCCAGATCGTGTCTTGCATCAGGACAATCCAACCGGTGAGGCAATAGCGTGCTATCTGCCGACCTTGGGCATCATCTGTTTCGTGCCGCCACCGCAGACCTAGCCCCTGTAGAGCTCGCGCCTCGGGGAGGGCTGCGATGTCAGTGCGGAAATGCCTTTAGGCGTTCCACATGTCTGCGTGCGGCCTGGAGCGACTCTTGGAAAGCGTGCAGCAGGGAACGCCCGACCTCGGCGATCGCGGCTTCGCCTCGCCGTTCCATCTGCTGGACCAAGGACGCCTGCCGCGCGATGCGCTTCTCGGCTTCCAGCACACGTCGTCGTGCCACTTCCAGGGGCTCGTCAACGGATACCAGCCGCCATTTGTAGCCGAGTGGCGCCGCTGGCAGCAGTTCGCCTTCAATGGCGCGCGATGCTTCCCCGGTTGCCGTGCCGAACACGTTCAGCAGTTCATAGCGGCCCGATGCCGGTGCGGCGTCGTTGGGAGCATGTTCGGATGATGTCAGCACGGCGGTCTTCTCCCGCGGAATGCCCAAGAGTGCCACCATGCGGATGCGCCGCATTGATCTGGATCAATGCGGCGCCCCCCGCCCACTCGGCAGCGTTGTCGCCAACGATCGCCGGACTATGACTTGGCAATACCGCGGGTGGGCAGCGCTGGGCGCGAACCGGTTAACTCCGTCCCGCCGGGGCTAAGCTGCCAGGACCCGTCCCCCCCCCCA
>DATMND010000174.1:0-2474 GCA_035569235.1 Acetobacteraceae bacterium
TATCGACGGTCAAGAAGTATCGTGGGACGAGTTTGGGCGCATGCTGATGAGTTTCGAGGGCTGGCAGCTTCGCGTCGTAATCCGCGACCGGAGCGAGGAGGTGTAGGACCGGAAGGACCTTCCAGGGGTCGTAAACTCAAAGCCGCAGAATTGCGTGCGGCGGGCTTGTGCCACCCTCTGGGCGTTATGGTAAGTCGGAGAACACCGCGAGTTGAGACCCGCCGTGGCCAACAACGAGCAGTATTTTCGTTTTCATGGCTGGCCCGACGGTTCTGAAAGCCGCCTACATACCCAGCCGGCCACATGCGGGAAATGCCGGCAGGCTGCGTTCCTAGCCAATGTGGTGTTCGCTCTGGATTAAAGGGGCGATACGCATTCCGCCAATCGCCCGGTGGCCACGCGATGATCGCGCCCCTTCGGCGCAGGTCACGACGACGGCGCTCAAGCGGCAGGGGGGTCAGCGTGGACACGCAACCCGGCGCAGATCGGCAGGGCCAGCAGGCAGAGCGCAGCCATGAGCAGAAAGGTCTCGCCGCCAGCCCGCGCATAGAGCAGGCCCGACGCGAATGTCAGCAGCGCGATCGCCAACCCAACGCATAGCGTTCCGTAGATCGCCCGCGCTGTCGCCGCCAGGCGGACCGGCGCGACGGTCACGATAAGCTGGATCGCCGCCAGGTGGAACAGAGCGAAGGTCAGCCCGTGCAAGGGCTGGATGCAGGCGAGCAGCCCGAGCGACGTCGTGAACGCGGCGACGGTCCAGCGGAGAACGCCGGCGCCGGCGGCGAGCGCCATCGACCCGCTTGGGCCAAGCCGCCGCACCAGCCAGGGCCCAATCAGCAAGAACACCACCACCTCGGCGAACACCGATTCGGACCAGAGCGCGCTGACGGTGAAGAAATCGATTCCCGCGCTGCGCCAGCGGATCACCGAGAAGGAGTCATGCAATGCGTGGCTGCCCTCGAGCAGCGCGGCCGCGACCAGCATCCGGCGATAGACAGGAAGGCGCAGCAGCAGGACGCCGTCGCGCAGCATCGTCGCGCGGGGCTTGGTGGTGGGGGATCTTGTAAGCGGCGGGTTCGGTAACGACAGCGCGACCGCGCTGCCCATAACCAGCAGCGCACCGCTGGTCCACATCGCCGCTGGCAGTCCGGCCGCGCCGGCCCGCCACCCGCTCACCAGAGCGCCCAGTGCGAAAGACGCAGATCCGGCAGCGCGCAGCCAGCCGTAGTCGAAGCGTCGTCCGGTGCCGAACCGACTAGCTTGCGCCGCCGTGGCGGCGAGCGCATCCGAAATCGGCGCGATCGGCCCCAGCATCGCCGCATGCAGCAGCGCGATGCAGAGCAGGCCTGCGAGACTGTGCGTCAGCAGATAGGAGATGCTCGCTAGTGCGGCGAATAGAGCGCAGCCGCAGAGGATCAGCGTGTGCCGTCGCAGCCGATCGGCGGCATGTGCGACAACCGGACCGGCGAGCACCCGAACGACCATGGCGGCTGCCAGTACAAGCCCGATGTCCTGCGCCTGCAATCCGCGCTCGCGCAACAGCGTCGGGACAAACGGCGACTGCATGCCGAATGCGCCGTAGAGCAGGGCGTATGTGGTCAGAAATGGCCAGAGGGCCGAAGGTCGGGACATGATGTGGAGCCTACAGCCGCACTGGCGACCCGGAGACCACCTTGTGTTTGGGCGCCGGCTACGCCGCTGCCGCTATCTCGCCCAGCACACGCCGAGCCTCCTGGCGGGCCGTATCTGGCGACCAGGGCGATCCGTGCTTGCCGATCGAGCAGAGCCCATATCTTCTCCAAAGATCAGGCCGGCCGTTCAGCGGATGGTCGGCCAGTGCGTCCATGATCGGCGACAGGGCAGGAGTGGGGGAGTGGCGAGCGCTGTAGATTAATTCTTGCGCGCCACTGAGAGGGAGCGCAGCCTCATCTCATCACTGACAACGGGACTCTCCGGGCGTCAGTGGCAGAGAGAGACGCGTGCTCCCGCCTGAAGTGAGGGACGCGTCGCATGAACGAATCAGCCGACGAACTTCGCAATCTGACCCTCGCCCTCTTGGCGAACGCAAAGGCACTCCGGACAGCCGGTAAGGCAGCGCACGAGCGAGGCCGACTGTTGAAGGATATGGCCCGCACAGCAAAAGATGCTGCCGCTGGGAGTCGCAAGCAAGCAGAGGTAGCTCGCAGGCGGCAGGACACTCGGTGACGGAAAGCCATTCTACACCGTTGCTACGGGAAGCGCAGAGGAACGAAATCTTTGCGGCTATCGAAAAGGCTGGGCTTAACCCAAGTGTGTTCGATCTGACGGATGATGGCTCCGAAGTTCGAGTGGAACACACATTATCCGCATCGTGCTTCACCCTCTACCGCGACAAGACACGGCGCTATCTGGGGACCTACTTCGTTGGCTATGGCCTTGAAAAACCGTTCGACATATCATGGCAGACGGTCATTCCGTTCATCAGCCTCTGGCTT
>DATMND010000175.1:0-2778 GCA_035569235.1 Acetobacteraceae bacterium
ATGTGGTCCTGCCCGATGTAGTCCTCCAGACTGTTGGGGCGCATGCGGTCGGCCAGCGGGCGCTGGGCCTCGTGCGCGTCGGGCGGTGTGGAATCGAAGAGGCTCACGGCCGGAGCATCCTCTGACGGCGCGCCTCATAGAGCAGAATGCCGGCCGCCACCGCCGCATTCAAGGATTCCACGCCCGCCGTGGGAATGGTCACGTCGATGGCCGCGGCGCGCAGACCGTCGCTCACGCCGTGCGCCTCGCTGCCGATGATCAACCCACAGCGCCCCGTCAGATCGACTGTCGTCAGCTGGAATGCCGGCTTCTTCGAGCCCGTCGGCACGCCGGCGAAGAGCTCGACGCGATTCTCCTGCAGCGCCGCGAGCGCCGCGTCCGCCTCCATGCCGTGCAGAAACGGTACCCGGAACAGCGAACCCGCCGCGGCACGCAGCGTCTTCGAGTTATACGGGCTCACGGTGCCCTTGAGAAAGAGTATGCCGGTCGCGCCGAAAGCCTCGGCCGCGCGCACAATCGTCCCCGCGTTTCCCGGGTCCTGCAGCCCATCGAGGACGACCACCAGCGGCGCGGATCCGAAGAGTTGTTCCAGTTTCCACGCCGGCGGCTTCACCAGGGCGATCACACCCTGGCTGGTCTCCGTGGCCGCCACGCTTGCAAACAATGTGTCCGGGAGCACCACGAGTTTCACCGGAAGGCGGCCCAGATGGGTCTCGGTTGCGGCTAGCGCGCTCTCCGCCGCGAGCACGGTTTTGACCTCGCACTCGCTGCGCAGGGCCTCTTCCAACAGATGGAAGGTTTCGGCCACGCACCAGCCCTGTTCGGTGAGCGAACCGCGGGAAATCGCGCGCCGCACCTCCTTCAACAACTGGTTGGCCGAACTCGTGATCGTTTCCGGCTTCGCCATTCTGATTACAATATGATTCTGAACGAACAGAATACCGCACAATGAAAAGGGCTTTATGGAACTTGATCGCGCTGGCCGTGGTCAGTCTGCTGTTTTACGTCGCGTTCCTCTCCATGAGGATCGAGCAGCAGAGCGCGCGCGATGAGGCACAGCCCGCAGACGTCATCCTGGTGCTGGGCGCCGCCGAATATCGCGGCCGGCCCTCGCCCGTGCTCCGCGCACGGCTCGATCACGCGCTCGATCTCTATGCGCGCAAACTCGCGCCGCGCATCCTGACCACCGGCGGTTCCGGCGGCGACCCCATCTTCACCGAAGGCGGCGTGGGCCGATCGTACTTGACGCAGCACGGCGTGCCCAGCGACGCCATCATCGTGGAGAGCGAAGGCGATAGCACCGTGGAATCCACCACGATGGCCGCCGAAATCATGAACCGCATGGAACTCCACTCCGTGATCGTGGTCAGCGACGGCTACCATATCTTTCGCGTCAAAGAGATGCTGGAATCGCGGGGTCTCACCGCCTACGGCTCGCCTCGTCCCGATCACAATCCATCGCCCCTGCATCTCCGGTGGAATTATTTGAAGCAGGCCCTCGGATACCTGCTCTGGCGCATTGGCGTTAAGGTGTAGTGCGTGTAAGCCCTTGCACGAGGCAGCGGCGATAGTGTACGCTAAACCCCAACGGATTTCGGGGTACGACTGCCGCGCTTGGTCGCGCGAGCCTTGTGAGGGGTTCCATGACACATCGCCGCCTTGGCCTGTTGGCCGTTCTGTTCTCCTTTTGCCTTGGGCTCAGCGCCCAGGTTACTTCCACCGCACCGCTTTCGGGCACTGTTTCGGACCCGACGGGAAGCGTAGTTCCCAACGCCGCCGTCACCGTGACGCACCTGGAGAACGGCACCACTTACTCCGCTCTTTCGAATAGCAATGGGACCTTCACCGTGCCCTCGCTGCCGACCGGGACGTACAACGTCACCGCCGCGGCCAAGGGCTTCAAGCAGGCCACGGTCTCCAATGTCCAACTGGACGCGGGCGTCCCGGCCAGCATCCAAATCCGTCTGGAGGTGGGCGCGCAGACCGAGGTGGTCACGGTGGAAGCGTCGGCCGCGGTGCTGCAGACGCAGTCCGCGACCGTCAACACAACCTTGACCGGGCGGCAGATCGTCGAACTGCCACTGGTCTCCCGCGAAGCGCTCGATCTGGCGCTCACGCTACCCGGCGTCACGACGCCGGGGCGGCCGCGGACCTCCACGGTCAACGGCCTTGCCAAAGGCGCCATCAACATCACGATGGACGGCGTGAACGTGCAGGACAACAACGGCAAGTCCACCGACGGTTTCTACACCTACGTGCGGCCGCGTCTGGACGCGGTGGAAGAAGTCACGGTTTCGACCGGCGCGGCCGGCGCGGACAGCAACGGCGAAGGCGCCATCCAGATCAAGTTCGTGACACGCTCCGGCAGCAACGATTTTCACGGCAGCCTCTACGAATACCATCGCAACCCCGCGCTCAACGCCAACTACTGGTTCAACAATCGCGACCTGGCGCCCGATCCGCGCACCGGCAAGGCGCCGAACACGCGCGTCCTGCTGAACCAATACGGCGGGCGCGCCGGCGGGCCGGTCTACATTCCCAAGCTCTTCAACGGCCGCAACCGCGCCTTTTTCTTCGTCAACTACGAGGAGTTCCGGCTGCCCGAGCAATCCCTGCGCACGCGCACGATCTTCAACCCGCTGACGCAGGCAGGGACCTTCCAATATGGCGCGCAGCGCGTCGACCTGCTCGCGCTGGCCGCGGCCAACGGCCAGACCAGCACGATCGACCCGACGATCGGAGCGCTGCTCGCGCAGATCTCCGCCACCACGCCGCATG
>DATMND010000176.1:0-4074 GCA_035569235.1 Acetobacteraceae bacterium
CGCACGTGGTCTGAACCCCAAACATGCTACCAAACAGGTGGATCGCCTGCTCTCCAACCCGATGATCAACGTCGACGACATTCTTGTTCGTTGGGTGCCCTACATCATCGGGGCACGCGACGCCATCGTGGTGGCATTGGACTGGACCGACTTTGACGCCGACAAGCAAGCCACCATCATGTTGTCTCTGATCACCGATCACGGGCGTGCCACACCCCTGGTGTGGTTGACCGTCAATAAGGACACGCTCAAGCACAACCGCAGCCTCTACGAGCATCGCGTGTTGGTGCGGCTGGCCGAACTGCTGCCGGCCGACATCAAGGTATGCGTTGTCGCTGACCGCGGCTTCGGCGACCAGAAGCTGTACAGGGTGCTGACCGAGGAGTTGTACTTCGACTACGTCATCCGCTTCCGCGGCAACATCGCCGTCACCGCCACCACCGGCGAAACCCGCACCGCCGCCGCCTGGGTGCGGCCCGCCGGACGTGCACGCGTGCTGCGCGGCGCCGCGGTCACCGCTGATCGCTATGCGGTGGGAACCGTGGTCTGCGTTCAGGACCCGGACATGAAGCAGGCCTGGTGCCTGGCCGCCAGCAGCACCGATGCCACCGCCAAGCAACTGATCGGCTACTACGGCCGTCGCTGGGGCATTGATATCGACCAGGCATGGCGACTCTCAAGAATCAAGGGGTGGGGGCTCGATCTGCAACGAGGCATTTTGGGTGGAACATGGTGGTTCTGTTTTCAGTTCCGTCCGAATCCGCGCGGCAGATCGGCAAGCGATAACTGATCAACGAGGTCGCGCAGCTCCAGCACGGCGTCGAGGCGTTCGGCGAGCGCGCTGTCGGCAAGACTGGCGGGCAGGTTGTCGCGCCATTCCTGATATCGGTCGAGGCAGCCGGTGAGCGTGTTGATCGCATCCGCCCATTGGTCGGGTCGACTGCGCCGATCTTTGGGGCGGCGATAGCGGATCACGACTGGCGGCTTGTCTGCCGCCTCGGCCTTGCGTTTCTCGCGAAGGCGTCGCATGCGCTCGGCCGAGGTTAACGCGTGATCGCCTTGTGGTCTGGGTCCGGGCATGAGGCACGCTATCCCGTCACAGTGACGGGATACAATGGGTTTGTGCCTTGGAGGGAACAAACGACCTAACCCGTGACGTGACGGGTTGCCAGTTGGATAGCGCCGCGGCGATTGCGGTACTCCGGACCTCGGCCACAGGACTGGGGCGATGGCTGGTGATTGGGGGCTACGGTCGTCGAACCAGTCCCGATCGAGTTTTCCGTTGTCCAGCACTGCAATGCAACTGCTCTGAACGGTGCCAGAGGATCGCTTCGCATGGTTCAAGGATCGGCCGGGCATGGTGACGCTCAAGATTTAGCGGTTGGTTGGTTGGTTTCGCGGACAGGCGGCGGCAAGCGCCGCCAGGGTGGCGGGGTTGCCCGGATCGTCTTCAGGTTCGCGATCGTTGTGGCGTCGGCGGTCACTAACTTCGCGCTGCCGCCCTCGATTGTGACCGACCGGCTGGGTAAGCGGCCTCTCTGCACCCAGCTGTAGAGCGTGGCTTGCGGCACACCGAGTTCCTCGGCCAGTTCGCTGATGGTCCACTCATCCGGCTGTCGCTCAGGGAGTACCCGGGACCGCCGCGGGCTGGGTCGCACGACGCCGGCTGCGGTAAGCATTCGTCGTACCATCGAGCGGTTAAAGGTATCGCGCCGTTTGGGCGGGCGCCAGGCTTCCTGGTTTAGGATCGCGGCGATGGCGGTGTAGCCATTACCCGCCCGATGGAGGTCCGCGGCGCGCGCAATCAGAGCGGCATAGGTGCTGAGCGCCTTTAGCCGCGCGACCGGACGGACCAGCGCGTGGACCGTCTGGTTTCCGCCATGCCAATGGCATTCCAGTCGGACCTGCTCACTGCCGCCGACCACAGTGACCAGGAGCCGCTCGAGCAGCAACCGAGCGATGGTCTGACGCTCTTCGCTCCTCGTCGTTGGCGCTTGCCACAGGGCCGGCAGATCAGTGGTCAATTGGCGGATCGCCGCAAGCTCGGCTGGACTGGGCGATTGCGGGCGTTCGCGGCGAAAGCGCTCATGGTCGGCGGTCAGCCGCACCTGCTCGGCCAAGGCCACCTCCCAGTCGCGCTCCAGCGTCCGCGCCACCAACCGATTCTCGGGCTCGGTGCTGGCGTAACGGCGACGCGCCTGGTCGACTTGGTATTGTGCCCGTTCCAGACGCTGACGCCACTGTTGCTCCAAGCCGGCGCGCTCGGTTTGCAGATCGCGGGCGACCGCCAGACTGGCCTCCAGCGCGGCCGGCTGCAGCGCCAGCAGGATCAGCGACGTCACCTGCGCGTCCACCGGTGCAGCCTTCAGCGATTGGCAGAAAGGTTCGCCATAGGTCGAGTTCTGGCCGTGGCACACGTAGCGCGCCGCGTGGCCGTCATTGTTGTACACCGCCGTCATGCGCAATCCGCACTGGCCGCAGATCAGCAAGCCCGACAGCAGCGCACTGCCAGCTCGTACCGGTCCGAGATGATCCGGCCGGTTGGCGCGCAGTTGCGCTTGATTGCGTTCGAATTGCTCGCGGGTGATATAGGCTGGCACCCGATCCGGCAGGAACACCTCAGCCTCCTCGGCGTGCGGCGGACGTCGCCCGGTGCCACGACGTCCTGGCTTCTGGCGTCGCCGGTCGGTCGCTCGGACGCCGTAGGCATAGATGCCAGCATAGATCGGATTGCCAAACAAATCGTGCAGCGAGGGCCGGTTGGCGCGGCGCCATTCAAGCTCCCCTTTGCCAGGGCCGCCGGGGGTGCGCAACGGCATACGGATGTCGTGCTCAACCAGATAGCGCAGCACCTTGCCAACCGTTCGAAACCGTTCGAACAGATCGAACACTTGGCGGATCGTGCCCTGCGCCTGCTCGTCAGGGTCCAGCACCACCTCGCCAGAGGGGCGGCGCAGATACCCCATCGGCACCGGCTTGCCGAGTTCGCCCCGCCGGGCCTTGGCGCGTCGCCCTTCCAGCATTCGCATCTTGAGGATGTGCAGTTCTGCTTCCGACATCGTCCCTTTCAACCCAAGCAGCAGGCGATCATTGAACTGGGCGGGATCATAGACCCCATCGGTGTCGGCAATAAGCGTATCGAACAGGGCGCAGATCTCCAGCAACTGATGCCAATCCCGGCATGATCGGGCGAGACGCGACATCTCAACTCCGAGAACCAGACCGACATTGCCGAGGCCGACTTCCGCCACCAGTCTCTGAAAACCAAGTCGTCCCTCGATGGTCGCGCCAGAACGGCCAAGATCGTCATCGACCACCACAATGGTCTCCCGCGCCCAACCGAGATGGAAGGCGCGATCGACCAAAGCATATTGCAGTCGTGTCGATTCCTGGTGACGCTCGACTTGCTGAACCGTCGACTGTCGGATGTACACAATCGCCAGGCGTTCACGATGCCGCCGAGAGATCTTCTCGGCCATGCCGCTGAGCAGCCGTGGTGTGAGATCCCGCTCTGTCATCATCGGCGGTCTCCCCGATGGGTATCTGCTCGGTGGCCGAGACACTGCGAATTTGGCGCATCGCCATCTGCCCGAGTGTGAGCAACAGGCTGTGCCGCCGTGCAACCGGCAGCGTCTCCCAAAGCCAATGGGGTGAACCTTCGATCATCGCGTGATCCAAGCCAGCGCACCAAGGCGCGCAATGCCTGGAAGCCAAGTTGCGGGGATTCGCCGATTCGCGTCAACTTATCAGCGGTGTCTTGTATGGGATATCGAGTGCGCGCTGCGTGACACCAAAGATCTGCGCTTCGGCATGGGCATGGGAACGGTGCATGTGAATTCCCCCGAGCGGCGCGACCGGCTATGGCTGATCAACGCCTTTGCGGTGGTGCTGCTGACGTTGCTCGGCGCCGCCGGCGAAGCGCTGGGCTATGACCGGATGCTCAAGACCAACACGACCAAACGCCGCGTCCACTCGTTGTTCCGCCAGGGCTGCATGCTTTACGATCTGATCCCCATGATGCCGGAAGCCAGGCTGCGTCCGCTGATGCAGGGTTTCTCCCGCATGCTGCACGAG
>DATMND010000177.1:0-3176 GCA_035569235.1 Acetobacteraceae bacterium
CAGCGGATAGACCCCGAAGGTGTAGCGTATTTCAAAGTCCTGCTGCCGCCCATCGGCACCCTCGGTGCTGACGAAGAACTTCTCGTCCTTGCGGTAGAAGCGCGAGGTGACCTTGCCATGCACGAACTTGGCATCGTGAAAGTCGCCCAGGACCGTCGCCGTGGTCGCCTCCTGCATGGCGAGCTGGTGGTGCGAACTCATCCAGTCCTGGTACTGCGAGGTATGGCATCCCTTGCAGGCCTCGGCGCCGACATAGACGGGCGGCGTGGGCGGCGGGCTTTGCGCCAAGGCTGATGGCGGCGCGGGCGGCGTGCGGTGCAGAGCCCAGACCGCGATGAGAATCGCGAGCAGCGCGCACGCGCTGACCAGCAGGAACTTACGGTTCATCAGAAACTAACGTGAAGGCGTCCCTGCAACGATGGCTGAACTTATAACTCACGATCCGCAGGTGCTTCAATGTCGATGACGGGTATTCGGACGCTGCAGCGCTCACTGAGCCGCGCCTTTCGGTTCCGGGCACTCAAAGCAGGTGACTCAGGCGTCAGTTCGGGTTGAGAATGCCGCGCATGTCCGCAATTCCGCCTGATGCTGAAGCCAGCGACGGCCACGGTAGCCTGCTCGTACTGGGCCTGTTGGCGTTGCTCGTGGGCGTCGGTGCCGGACTCCTCGGTGCAGCCTTTCGGATGGCCCTCACCCAGGCGGATCACCTGCGCAACGCGTTCATCGCCTGGGCGCACGGCGCGCACGTGGCGGGGTTCCTCCTGGTCACGGGTGCCATTGCAGCCGCCACCGCACTGGCCGCGGGGCTGGTTAACCGGATTTCCCGGGCGGCAGCGGGCAGTGGCATCCCGCACGTTGAGGCGGTATTGCGGGGCGAGGTGTCGCAGGTGCCGATTCGCCTGATCCCGGTGAAGTTCTTCGGCGGATGGCTTGCCATCGGCGCGGGCCTGGCACTGGGGCGCGAGGGACCGACCGTGCAGATGGGTGCCAGTCTCGGCAGCTTCATCGGGCAGGTGTTCAGGCGCAACTGGCCCGACTGTCGGGTGCTCCTCGCCGCCGGAGCCGGTGCGGGCCTCGCCACCGCCTTCAATGCGCCGATTGCCGGCGCGATTTTTGTGCTGGAAGAACTGGTCGGGCGATTCGAGCATCGCATCGCCATCGCCGCGCTCGGTGCCTCGGCGGCGGCCATCGCGGTGGCGCGCGTGCTGCTCGTTAACACCCCCGATTTCCATGTCAACGCCCTGGCCTACGCCACTGGTCAGACGCGACCACTTTACTTCCTGCTTGGGGCTGTCCTGGGACTCGTTGCGATCCTCTACAACCGCGCCCTGCTTGCAACTATCTCGGCGGCAGACCGGCTCAAACGCTGGCCGGTCGCAGTGCGCGCCGCAGCAATCGGCGCCGCCGTCGGGATCCTGGCCTGGTTCGCGCCCGGCTTAGTCGGCGGAGGTGACGCGATTACGCAGCGCACGCTCACCGGTTCTGATGCTCTGGGCCTCGTTGCCGTGGTTTTTGTCGTCCGGTTTGTATTGAGTACGGTCTCGTACGCCGCGCGCACGCCCGGCGGACTGTTCGCACCGTTGCTCGTCCTCGGTGCGCAACTCGGACTCCTGTATGGAGCCCTGTGCCAGTTCGTACTTCCCCAGCTTCACATTGAGCCCGAGGGGTTTGCAGTGGTGGGCATGGCGGCGTTGTTTACCGGCGTCGTGCGTGCGCCGCTGACAGGCATCGTGCTAGTCGTGGAGATGACGGCCAGCGTCACGATGCTGCTACCGATGCTGGGTGCATGCTTTGCCGCGATGCTGGTTCCGTTCATGCTCGGTAACGCGCCGATCTACGAGTCCTTGCGGGCGAATCTTCTGCGCTCGAACGGCGCGAAGCCAACCGCGGATCGGGTCCGCGCCGATAGCTAAGGGGTAGGTACGGCACGAGCGCGCCGTGCCGCTGAGCGGGCGCTGGTCTCCTGGCTCAACGAGCTCGATGCGGGTCATCCCGCCGTGCGGTGCCTCAGATCCAGCCCTGCTGCTGAAATCTCGTCTTGAGCTGATCAGCGATTTGCTGGCCGATCTGCTTGGCGCGCCCGGCGATCGTGTCGCTGCCGCTCTCTTCTCCGTACGCTTTCATCCCGGTGCTGACGATGAACCCCGCCGGGTTGTGGGTCGCCAACATGGTGGCCAGCCCAAACCCCGCGCCGGGGGTTTCTGCACCCTTGGCCGCCAGATCCTCGGATCCGAGCTCATGTAGCCCGCTCGTCGTCATATGGAAGCCCTCCACCGCCACTTTGAGCTCCGTGTCCCCGGCGGCAAAGCCGATGGTGACCCGCTCGGCCGCATTGCCGGTCTGGACCGAGAGGATGGAACCCTCGATGACGATATCGTTCAGTTGCGGTCTCGTTCCGGCCGAGGCGATCGCGGCCGGCATCCCCATCGCATTGATCTGTTGCACCACCTCGCCTGCGATCTGCGCACCCAACTGGCGTCCCTGGGCAAGCTGATCGGGCGTCTCCGGTGCCGCGAACCCGGAGCCGGCCAGCGCTGACTCGGGCGGCACATCGGCGGGCGAGGCTGCGAAGTCGTAAACCCAGATCTGGTTCGGCCGCGGGAGATTTCCATATGACATCTGCTGGACGTTGGTTTCCTTCGTCGATGCGCACGCCGCCAGCAGGACCATCGTGAGCAAAGACGCGCACACGTTGTACGGTAGGAATCGTGTTTTCATGGGTTGTCTCGAGTTCTGCTCGTGTTTACTGACCAGGAGTCGCCAGCGTCAGCTCCACCCGCCGATTCTGCGCCTTGCCGGCCGGCGTATCGTTGGAGGCGACCGGATCCGCATCGCCGAAGCCGCGGGACGTGATGAGCGCTGGGTTGACGCCCTGCGCAATCATGTACTGCGAAACGCTGTCGGCGCGCTTCTGCGAGAGAATGAGATTGGACGTGACTCCCTCCTTCATCAGCCCCGGGCCGATCGGCGTGGTGTCCGTGTAGCCATTCACGTTGATCTTCGTCGTCTGGTGCGGTGCCAGGATCGCCGCCATTTTGGCGATGGTCTCCTTCGCCTGGGCCGGCATCTCCCAGCCGCCCGACGGAAACAGCAACTCGCTGTTGACCGAGACCTTGATGGCATTCTGCAGTCGGGAAATCTGGACGTTCTTGGCCCCAACCTCGGCGCTCATGGCC
>DATMND010000178.1:0-3501 GCA_035569235.1 Acetobacteraceae bacterium
GCCGGCGCTTGCCTTCGAGGGTGATATCGACCGTCTCGCCGCGCCACAGCGCCTGCACGATCCGGATGTACTCCTCCATGTCGGCAAGCTTGACCGCGCCGAGGCCCATCGTGCGGCGACCGGTGAAACCGGTGCTGATGCCGAACACGATACGGCCGGGCGCCAGCTTGTTCAGCGAGGCGAAGGCGGTGGCCGCGACCGGCGCGATGCGGTTGGAGGGGATCAGCACGCCCGTGCCCAGCTTGATCCGCGTCGTCCTCATCGCCGCCGCCGCCATGGCGACGAAAGGGTCGGCATTCAGCATCTGGGTGTCGAAGAACCATGCGTGGCTGAAGCCGAGTTCCTCCGCGCGGCGCACCAGGCGCCAGGAGTCCGCGGCGGTGGGGATGGCTATGCCGAACTGCATGGCTTGAGTCCTCGAGCGGTTATTGGTCATTACTCAACCTGCTGCACGCAAGCGGCAGATACGAATGGCGTTGTTGTCCAGGTTGGACAGGATCTGGCGGCAGTCGTCCCGACGTAGCCCATAAAAGGCAAGCGTTCGGTCGGCGGCTCCAGGCGTATCCACGGGATCCTCCAATCCATAACGAGGCCCGCCATGTGTGCGAATTGCCATCTCCGCCTGGCGCGACAGAATCCCCTCGCTGCCGGGCTGAATTAAGTTGCTGTTCGCTCCGACGAACCGGACGAAGGGCGGCAACAAATTGGCGAGATAGGCCATCGGCGACGAGTCCAATAACACTATCAGACTATTGGGCTCGATCGTCGGAAACTCGGCCCGAAGCGGAGTAGGGAACGGCAGCCGGCCCCAATTCGGGTAATCGGTGACCGCTTGGATGCCGGCCAAAACTGCAATCACGGCGCACGCAACTGCGGCGCGTGGCCGTTGCATTGTCAACAGCGGTTGCAGGGCAAGCAGTATCATGACCCCTATCAGAAGCTCCAATGTTGCCAGGTAGCGCAAAATTGAAAACATGAGCTGCCAAAGCACGAATCCTGTCGTGAAGAATGCGACCAGCACGACGCCCGCTTGATTCAGGCCGGGCACACCGCGCCACCGGCAAGCAGACTGGCGCACAATGATGGCTAATGCGGCGACATAGGCCAGAGCAAAGCGCGGGTCACGTACGTACAATTCGGTCGCCGCACTCGAAGGCCGTAGTGCCCAATAGAACGGATAGGCCAGGTGCGGCCCGAGACCGTGCGGTTTGAACCGCTCGTCGGTGAAGGGCAGAGAGTCAACGAATGGCGAATGGAACCAGTTGTTCATAAATGGGAAGAGCGGGTTCTGATAACGGCAATACAGAAACAGCCACCATGGGCCGCACACCACGGCACCCGCCGCAAAGCCGGACAACGTAAAGACCGCGATTGACTGCAGGCGACGCCCGCGGCTGATTGGCGCGAGCAGTAGTGCGACTGCGCCCGCAAGGCAGTAGGGCAATTCCGTGAGCTTCAGCCCGGCGGCCAGTCCGAATAGCAGGCCGGCACAGGCAGACTTGGTGAATGGCCGGTCAGTGTCGTCAACGAGGCAAAGCAGCCCTCCGAGCGTGCAGGCTACGGGTATCGCATTGTCCTGCGAAGTGGCGAGCACTGGATACCCTGCCACTCCGATTGCACTGAACAGGGTCAACGCAAGAGCGAAAAGCGCACCTCCTGGAAACCCGGTAGGAACCGTCCGCAGAGTCAGCTCGAAGGCCAGCCAGACCGCCACCGAATGTGGCACGCTCAGCGCGATATTCAGGATAACCGGCGTGTCGTTCAGCCAGTCTCTGACCGCGCCGGTCGGAATATCCAGTGCCGGAGACAGAAAGGTCTGTAGTTGAGCCGGCGCAATGTCTGTCCAGAAACGTCCATTGAGCAGCGATTGCGCATTGTACGCATGGTAATTGCGCAGGTCCCAGTCCACATCAGTGCCCAGGTGACCGGCGGCGACAGAGAAAATGACCATGATAGCGACCGGCCAGATCCAACGGCCGCGGTAGCCGTTCAGAAATTCACCGACACCAGCATCGGGCATTAACGAACTCAGACGGCTTGGCGCACCCGGCAGGTGTGACCACCCGCGCAATGGAACACGCATCGATCAGTGGTTATTGCGCGACTCGCCGCGCGTCTCGATGACGTTGAGATACAATGTCGCCGGCTCCAGGCACGCCCCGGTGCCAAGCTGACCAACCATCGAGCGATAGATCTCCTCCCACGGCGTCATGTTCTCCAGCTTCGGCGGTTTCCATGCACTGCGACGCGCCTCCAGTTCGCCGGGCGGAAGCAGCACGTCCACCTTCCGTGTGTTGAGGTCGATGCGGACGCGATCGCCGGTCTTCAGCAGTGCCAGCCCGCCGCCGACCGCCGCCTCGGGTGACACGTTCAGAATCGACGGTGAACCCGACGTTCCCGACTGGCGACCATCCCCCATCGTCGGCAACGCATCGATGCCGCGCTTCAACAACGCAGCCGGCGGCTGCATATTCACCACCTCGGCGCTGCCGGGATAGCCGACGGGGCCACAGTTGCGGATGATCAGCACCGACTGGTCTTCCACGCCGAGATCCGGATCCTCGATCCGGTGATGGTAGTCCTCCGGCCCCTCGAACACGATCGCCTTGCCCTCGAACACGTTCGGCCGATCGGAATTTGACAGAAAGCGTCTGCGAAAATCCTGGTCGATGACGCACACCTTCATCACCGCACTGTCGAACAGGTTGCCCGACATGACCACATAGCCGGCCGCCGCCAGCAGCGGCTGGTCATAGGCGCGAATCACCTCGCGGTCGCCGTCAGGCACGTCGCGCAAATTCTCCGCCAGCGTCCTGCCGGTGACGGTCATCGCGTCGCCATGCAGTTTCCCCGCGCGCAGCAACTCCTTCAGCACCGCCGGCACGCCACCGGCGCGATGGAATTTCTCCCCGAGGAAGCGACCGGCAGGCTGCAGGTCCACCAGAAGCGGAATCTCCGGGCCGAGACGCTGCCAGTCATCGATCGTGTGCTCCACGCCCATATGACGTGCGATCGCCACCATATGGATCGGACAATTGGACGACGCGCCGAGCGCCGCCGCCGCGACCACCGCGTTGTCAAATGCCTGCTTCGTCATGATGTCCGACGGGCGCAGGTTCTCGTGCACCATCGCCACGATCCGCTTGCCGGTCTCATACGCCATCCAGCCGCGCTCGCGATGCGGCGCAGGGATCGCGGCACAGCCCGGCAGCGACATGCCGAGCGCTTCCGCCAGCGAGTTCATCGATGTCGCCGTGCCCATGGTGTTGCAGTGGCCGATCGATGGCGCGGACGACGACACCATCTCCATGAACTCGTCGTAGTCGATCTTGCCCTCGGCGTGGAGTTTGCGGCCTTCCCAGATGATGGTGCCGGAGCCGGACAGGCGACCCTGCCACCAGCCGTCCAGCATCGGCCCGCCGGACAGCACGATCGCC
Organism: Acetobacteraceae bacterium; assembly: GCA_035569235.1. GTDB lineage: Bacteria > Pseudomonadota > Alphaproteobacteria > Acetobacterales > Acetobacteraceae > JAMXLO01. The sequence continues at coordinate 3,438 of DATMND010000178.1, forward strand.
GGGATGTTGACGGTGGCCGCACCCATCAGGCAAGCCGGCGTCGTCTTGTCGCAACCGGTTGTCA
>DATMND010000179.1:0-2268 GCA_035569235.1 Acetobacteraceae bacterium
CATAGTCGCCCAGTACATAGTCGGCGCTGCCCAGCCCGTCGGCCGCTGTGCGCAACGCTTCGGCCTGCGCCTCGGCGGGATCCTCCGCCAACAGCATGCGCGAGCGCTTCCGCCGCATGATGTCCTGCGCGGTGCTCGTGGGAACGAAGCGGAAGGACTGGCAGGTGGTCGACAGGTAGGACGACGCCAGGAGCTGGGCATACATTCCCGGATACGTCCACGCCGGGAAATGCTTCATCCCAAACATCGCGCCATACCAGACGCGGCCGGGCAGGACGTATTTGATGAACTCCCGGTCAACGACGATCTGCTCGGAGAACAGCGATTCGCCGAGCCGGCCCGTGGTCAGGCCGATCGGGCGCCAGATGCCGGTCATGGCCAGCACCAGGGCTTCGGCCATCTCGCTGAACACGGCCATCCCCTGGACCCGGAGTGCGAGACGACGCGGCCGATAGGGCTTCAGCTCCGCCATCAGCAGCGCGACGACATCCTCCAGGCGCTGCAGACGCTCCTCGGATGCCTGTTCGACCGGTTTCTGGCGGATGGCGATCTGATCGCCGATGAACTCCCCGGCGTAGCGCTCAGGACGGATCTGGACACCGACGAACGTCCGGTTCTCGTAAAGCCTCTGATCGAACAGGCGTGCCCTGTAGACCGCGTCCAACGATGCAGCGAAGGCCGATGGGAATGTCCCGGCCGGATAGACGGACTCCGGCGCCAGACCGCGGGTCTGATAGACTGTGAGGATGATCGAGTCGGAGACGATCTGCTTGTAGGTGTGGTTGAGCCGATCCTTGCGGCTCAAAACGTCCTGCAGCGCATAGGTGTCCCAGAGGACGCCCTGGACCTCCAGCATGGCGAAGCCGCCGCCGTCGTCGAGCAGCCAGGCGCCATCATGCGCGTGCCCCCAGATCGGCAGGTAGCTTCCGACGAGCCGCTCGAGAAAATCAAATCGCACTGGCCTGGTCCTTCGCTCTCGATGCATGTTTCCAGGGCATGGCCCAGAGGACGGACACGCCGCGGACTTGCAGCCCGCGGGTCTCGGCTGCGAGGCGGATGATGCGGAACAGATTGTGGTCGATGGAGACCAGCAGCCGCATGGCGAAGTGCACGATCGGCAGCATCACCATGCAGATGACACCACGGACGGTTATCGGGTTCGCATGGGCGAACCACAGAAAGGCGAGGTAGCAAAGAAGGAGGTTGAGACAGAGACCCTCCACCGGGACGCCCAGCTTCATCGCGGGGCGCGTGATGGCGAGATACAGCATGTCCCTGCCGTCCCCGGTCATCGGATCAAAGCACCGTGTTCACGATGTTGGCGGCGGCGAATGCCACGGCGAGCGCGCCGAGGATCTCGAACAGCGTGTGCCAGTAGATCATCTTGAAGCCGGCAGCCAGGCCGCCGCCGACCAGCGCGACGGTGCCGGCAGGGATCTGGATCGAGATGAAGAGCTGCAGCAGGTTCTGGAAGAACTGGGCGATCGTCACCTCTGTCTCCTCACTTCTGACGCGTTGTGGTGAATGATGCGAGCTGGCTGCGCAGCGTCAGCTGCGAGGCTGTGGCGGCGGGTTCCGCGGCGTTTGCTGGAGAGACGCCTCGGGCGCCTTCCATGAGGGCCAGGACTTTGGCGGCGTAGCCGTTTGCGATGCCGCGCCGTGGGTTGCCCGTGTTGTATCGGCTGAAGAGCGCCAGCAGCTTCGCGGCGGCTTCGACCGATCGGCAGGCTGTGAACGCGTCGCTCACCGACAGGCCAAGCAGGCCGAGGTTCATCGAGTTGACTTGCATCAGGCCTAGATCGACCGAATGCCCGGCCGCGATGAGCTGCGGCGCCGCGCTGGCGGCACCCGCCCCACGCAGCACCAACCCGGTCGTGTTGTCGTGGATGGTGAGGGGGTCGAGCCCGGACTCGTGCTGACCGATCGCCACGATCATGTGCGGATCGACGGACGGCGTGCATTGCAGCGCGAGCGCCAGCGCAGCTTGGATCGTCAGCGCGCTCATAGTCTCGCCATAACGTATCGTTGGATATGATACTGGTGAGTCATGCAGCTTCCCGCGAGTCAGGGGTGTTAGCCAGGAACGCAACCAGTGCTGCGATCAGGCGTTGCGTCTCGCAGCGCGTCAGGGTGCCATAGGCATGCTCACGTCGCGGATACCCGGTCGTGTCGAAATGCCGCGCGGTGATGTCCAGCACCAGATCCACACCGCGCGCTACAAGCTGAACCTCGCCGCTGCCAAATGGCACCCGCAGGGGACCAGTTCGG
>DATMND010000180.1:0-7297 GCA_035569235.1 Acetobacteraceae bacterium
CACATTGATGCAGGTCTTTTCGGTGACAGTATTTGAAAAAGCGTCGATAGAATCATTGATCTTGCAAACAGTCGACAGTTCCGGACCTGTGATGGACTATAACCAACTGAATTTGTTCAGCTATTAACCGGACAGCAGTGATACCACTCGTTGAATTCCTGCACGTCCTTGGCGTCGATATCAACGTACACCATGAAAATCCCGCGACCTTTTTGTGGCATGTTACCCATCTCCTCTGTGAAGCGTAGCCGCCATCGTTTTGCCTCGTCTCGTTGGTACTGGAGCCAACGGAGCCATGCCAGCCGTGATCGAGGGAGTGCGCGAAAGCGACACCTGCAACTCACCGAGCGACTGACGTTACCGTGCCAGTCGTCGACTCTACCGATTGGACAGTGCGTCGGTTCACGACGGCATTTGGCCGAGATAATTGAGCTTACCGAGGTTGACGCCGGTGCTGCGGATGATGTCGTACGCCGTCGTAGCGTGGAACTGCACCTGCAACATCGCGAAATGGTACAGGTAGTTCTGACACTTGAACTCCCGCGGCTGGCCACCCATCGGGACCGTGATGACGGTATCTTCCTTGCCGTCGAGCTGATCCGCGCGCAGCCCTTTCAGGAAGTCGATGGTCTTGGCGATGCGCGCCTGCATCTCGGCGAAGCTGCTGTCATGGTCGGCGAAGGACGGCAGGCTAATCCCGGCGACCCGGCCCGCTCCGCATGAATGAGTGCAAACCTGCCGCACCTGCCGCTCGAGCGGGAACATGTCGGGAAAGAGCCGCAGGTTCAGCACTACGGTGGTATCCCATTTCTGGGCCGTGGCGTGCTCCTCGGCCTTCTGCAGCACAGTCTTGAGGCCGCCGAGCAACTGCAGGCATACCGGCACAAAGCCGCTGTACATCGTGATTGCCATGGGACGCTCTCCTTGCAGGTTTAGGAAAGATTGCGGGCGATCTTAGCCCGTGCCATCGAGGAGACAAGCCGGATACGGATGCCGCTACCGCACCTGCGGCAATTCCATGCGCACTGCGCGCCGGCGAGGGGTCGAACGGCCGCTTCGGGTCGCAAGCGGCTGTTGCGCAATCAATCAGAGACAGGTTCTGAGACCAGGTGGCTGCTCCTTGTGCTCGGTTGCAGCGCATCCGCGAACGACCATCGTCAGGTAAGCGTTTGCCGCGGGCCTAGCCGCAGACCAGTCATGGCCCGACCACCTGATATTCTGCCATGGTCCGCGTGGTGCTCATCACCATAGCCCATGTGGCGTTGCAACCACGTAAGAAAATATTCCTTGCCACCGCCCGTCCACCCATGCTCCTGTCCCCTTCATGTCCGCCCCGCCCGCCGCCGCCGTCCGACCCAACCGCCCCGATCCCCACCAGGATCGGCGGCCCACCGGCGCGGACGCCCCCAGCCGCACCGGGCGTCTCCTCGGCCTCGTCCGCACGCTGATCGACTACGGCAGGCAACTCGCCAGCACGCTGCAACAGCGCACCTCCACCACTAACCTCGCTGACGTCACGCGGCACTTCGGCACCATCGACATCGGGGAAATCCTCGCGCGCATCACCCGCGGCCTGCTTCGCGCCGCCGCGCTCGAAACCAGACTGTCCAGCCGCCTCGCCCGCCAGCCGGCCCCACCAGCCGCGCCGAACGCCCCGTCCCGTCGCCAACCGCACGCCGACCGACCCGTGGACCGAAGCGCCCGAGCAGCCGACCCCCGTCCTACCCGTCTGGCCACCCCCGAGGACATCGCAGCCGAGGTCCGCCGCCGCCCGGTCGGCGCCGTCATCGCCGATATCTGCCGCGACCTCGGGATCGTGCCGAGCAACCCGATGTGGCGCGAACTCTCCCTGGCCATCATCGAGAACGGCGGCAACCTCGCCACGCTGTTCAAGGACACATTCAAGCGGATCAGCGTGTGGCTGATCGATCCGCCCGCCGCCGGGCATCCCGCAGGACCGCCACCGCATCTGCCATTCGCGGTCACGCCCGGCACCGGGCCGCCCTGAACCTGTTCGCCGGACTATCGAGGCGTGACGCACGGGCCTGCCCCGGCGAAGGCCGGGGGCCGGCCCACGGGTGGTCCCGCCGCGCTGATTCGGCCGCCGGCGAAGGGCCTCCGTGAACTTGAATCAAGGAAGGTCACACCGCCCCACTTCCCCATGGCGGAGAATGCTGCCGATATCGCACGGCTTTGACGCCTGTGATGACGCCTGTGCGGCTGACCCGCTCAAGTCAGCACCTCCGCGCCGGCCGAAAGCAACGTCGAGATCTCCCGTGCCTGCTCCACGAGAAAATCCATGACGACGCGCGTGCGGGGGGCGAGGTTGCGGCGCGACGGATACACGATGTGCACCGGCACGATCTCCGACGGGTAGTCGTTCAGCAGCCGGTACAGCCGACCCGCCCGCAGGTCGTCGATAAGCTGGATCTCGGGCAACAATGCGATGCCATGGCCGGCACGGCACGCCAGGCGCACCGCCGCGCTGTCATTGGCGAGGAAGCCCCCACTGACGCGCACGGACACCGGACCGTCGGGCCCCGTGAAGCGCCAAAGGTCCGCGTCCGGCAGGTAGTCGTGGATCAGGCAGGTGTGCGCCACGAGGTCCTCGGGCACGGCGGGCGCGCCGCGCCGCTCCAGATAGATCGGGGCGGCGACGACCGCACGCCCAAGCTGGCCGACCCGCCGCACCACCAGCGACGCATCGGCGATCTCCCCCGAACGCCACGCCAGATCCAGCCGTTCGTCCACCATGTCGGTGAACTGATCGCGCATCACCAGTTCGACACGTAGCCCCGGATAGCGCTCCAGCAATGCGGGCAGCCGTGGCGCGAGGTAGTGCCCGCCAGCGATCGACGTGCCAAGCCTGACGAGGCCGGTGGGAGAACTGCTCTGGCGGCCGAGCGCCATCTCCATCTCGTCGGCCGCCTCGACCAGATGTCGGGCATGGGTCAGCAGGCCCTGGCCGTCATCCGTCAGGCTGAGGTGGCGCGTCGTCCGATGGAACAGGCGGGCGCCGAAATGCTGCTCCAACTGGGCGATCTGACGGGTCACGGCCGATTGGCTGACCTGGTTCTCGCGCGAGACCGCCGAGAATGAACCCGTTTCGACCACGCGAATGAAGCTGCGAAGACCCCCGATCAGGTCCATTTATTCCACCATTAAGCGCAAAAATCCTATCCAAAAAGCCCGGATTATATCCAACGGTCAACAGGTCGATCTCGGGTATCGCAAAACGAGGCAGGGAGCCTGACCTTATACCAAGCGCCCTAAAGATTGACTCTCAGGGCGACCGCGGCGTCACCGCAAAACCGTCATGGCCGGGCGTGACCCGGCCATCTTTGCAGCCGCGGTGCCGGTACAGATGGCCGGGTCTGATCCCCGGATCAGGTCCGGGGACGGCCAGGACGTGTGTGGGGCCAGTGGCGTACGTCAACATTTAGGGCGCTCGGTATTACAGTCGGGTGATTGGCTTCGGCCAATGGCCCAGGCCGGTGGGCGGGTGGAGCGCCGCCTGCAGCGATGGACGATTAGGGAGGGGGTCAGGCCGCGCGCAGGATCATGTCGGAGCCCTTCTCCCCGATCATGATGCATGTCGCATTCGTATTGCCTGAAACCACCGTCGGCATGATCGACGCGTCGATAACACGCAACCGCTCCATGCCCTTCACGCGCAACGACGTATCCACAACCGCCATCGGGCCAGGCCCCATCATGCAGGTGCTGGTCTGATGGAACGTCGTGCCGGCGGTTTCGCGCACGTGGTCCAGCAGGTCCTTGTCCGTCTTCGCCTGAGGTCCGGGCATGAACTCCTCGGTGAGGTATCGCCGCATCGCCGCGGTCGCGAAGATCCGGCGCGACACATGCAGCCCCGCCACCATGGTGTCCTTGTCGCCCTGCGTGGCGAGATAGTTCGGCTGGATTGCCGGCGGCTTCGTGGGGTCGGGCGAGGCGATTCGCAGCCAGCCGCGGCTCTCCGGGCGGCACGGGATGGCGACAAGCGTGCATCCCGGAAAGCGATGCATCGGGTCGCCGGTCTTCGGCGCGCTGCCGGCGAGGAACTGATACTGCACGTCAGGCGACGCAAGCTCGGGGCGCGTGCGGGCGAACAGCCCCATCGGTCCGGCGCCGGTCATCAGTGCGCCCTTCATCGACAGGATGTACTGCATGCCGTGGTGAATCCGCCGCAACCAGTTGTGGTAGATCTCGTTCATCGTGGTGACGTTCGGCGTGCAGCGATAGATGATGCGTCCGCCGCAATGGTCCTGAAGGTTCTCGCCGACACCAGGCAGATCATGCACCACGTCGATGCCGTGCTGCTGCAACAACGCGCCAGGACCGATGCCGGAAAGCTGCAGCAACTGCGGCGAATTGATTGCCCCGCCTGCCAGCAACACTTCCCCCCGCGCGCGCACATGATGGCTGATACCATCGCGGCTGTACTCTACGCCGGTCGCGCGCTTCCCTTCGCACAGCACGCGATGCGCGAGTGCGCGGATTTCCACCTTCAAATTGGGCCGCTGCATCACCGGTTTGAGGTAGCCGGCCGCGGCGGAACAGCGACGCCGGTTGCGCACGGTGAGCTGCAGCGGTCCGACGCCTTCCTGCTCGGCGCCGTTGAAGTCGGCGTTGTACGGATACCCTGCCTCCTTCGCGCCGGCGACGAACGCGTCGTGCAACGGATGATCGGTGCGCAGATCGGACACCGCGAGAGGTCCGCCCTTGCCATGGAATTCGTCCGACCCGCGCTCCTGATCCTCGGCCTTGCGGAAATACGGCAGCACATCGTCGTACGACCAGCCGGCGTTGCCGAACTGGCGCCACATGTCGAAGTCCTGCTTCTGGCCGCGGATGTAGATCCGGCCATTGATCGAGGATGACCCGCCGAGCACCTTGCCGCGCGGCAGCGGAATGCGGCGGTTGTTGAACTCGGGCACTGGTTCCGATTCGTAATACCAGGCGACCTTGGGATTGTAGATGTTGCGGTAGAAACCGGCCGGGATGTGGATCCATGGATCGCGATCCTTGCCGCCAGCCTCCAGCAGCAGGACGGTCGTCGTGCCATCGGCCGTCAGCCGGTTGGCCAGCACACAGCCGGCCGAACCGGCGCCGACGACAATGTAATCGAATTCCTGCGCAACGGCCACGACATTCCCCTTTTTGAAATCCAGTCAAATTTCACCACAAAGACACAAAGACACGGAGAACCCATGATACGCTTCGCGCAGAGCGCTGAAGGAATCTTGGTGTCTTCGTGTCTTTGTGGTGAATACTTTTCAGAACAGCCGCTGTGATGCGATGCGCGCGCCTTCACCGAGCGCGGCGAGCTTTGCCCACACGATATCCTCGGCGACGCGGCGCTGCCCAGCCGATGTGTCGAAGCCGCAATCCGTGCCGACCAGCACACGCCTTGGATCGCCGACCGCCTCGGCGACGCGCTCGATGCGTTCGGCGATGGTCTTCGGATGCTCGATGAAGTTGGTGACGGAATCGATCACGCCGGCGACGATGGTCTGATCTGCATCGAGCGGAAAATCCTTCAGCACCGCGTATTCGTGCGAGTGGCGCGGATTGGCGAATGGCAGCACGAAGCCACCGACATTCAGCTTGCGCAGGATCGGCATGATCTCGTGCAGTTCGACGTCGCAGTCGTGCGGGCCTTCGTAGTTGCCCCAGCACGCATGCAGGCGGACGCGGTCGCGCGGCACGTTCACCAGTGCCGCGTTGATCGTTGTAACCACGCGATCGACAAACCCGAGAAAATCGCCAAGCGGCTGGTGCTGGTAGGAGATGTGGCGTTCCATCGCCAAGTCCGGGCAGTCGAGCTGCAGCAGGAAGCCGTGCGCGACGATGGTTTCGTATTCGACGCGCAGCGCCTCGCCGAGCGCTTCCAGGTAGGCGGTCTCGCTCGGGTAGTAGTCATTGCGCAGTGCGGCGGCCACGATGCCGGGCGACGGTGCGGTGAGGAATGGTTCGACGAACGGGTTGTTCTGCGCGTCGAGCGTGGCGCGGAAGTCGGTGCATTCCTGCTCGATGGCGGCACGGTCGAGATAGCGCACTTCGCCGATCGCGGTCGGGATTTCCGCGCGACTGGAGACCTGCTGCATGTGCTGCTGATCGCGATCCATGGCCGCCTTGTAGTCGGGATAGCGTTCGACATCGGCCCGCGGCATGCGCGTCCATGCGCCGCCGAACCCGGTCATGCGCGAGCGCACATACAGGAAGAATGCCTCCCGCTGCTGCTCGCCGTTGTTGCCGATGTCGATGCCGGCTTCCTGCTGTTTGCGCACGACGTGGTCCAGCGCGGCGCGTCCGGCTTCGGCAAGCTGCGCATCCACCGGTTCGTCGCGGTTCTTCCGCAGATACAGGCTGACGAGTTCAGGCGGACGCGGCAGGCTGCCGGTGTGCGTGGTCAGAATGCGCGTCTGGCTCGTGTGCATGGCGTTTCCCCTCGACACAGTCCAATTTGGGACTGTGTCGAGGTTCAACCGGTCGCCATGCCCGCGCAATAGCAGCCTGCGGCAAAATCCTCAGCGATACGCCAGCACGTCCGGCCCCAGTCCCATCGCGGCGACCGTCGCCGGATTGAGCTGCCCGTTCGGCTGCAGGCCACGCCCCTGTTGGAAGCGTTCGATCGCGGCCTGGGTGCCTCCGCCCCAGACGCCATCGACCGCGCCGTTGTAAAAGCCAAGCGAGCGCAATCGTGCCTGAATGGCCTGCACCGAGCCCGGGCGAAGCTGATCGCCGGGCAGCGGCGGCGGTGCGGGAGCGGCGGTGGGAACAGCCAGCAGCGAGCCCTGATCGAGGCCCAGCGTCGCCGCCGTGGCCTGATTGAGCTGGCCGGTGACCTGCAATTGATGCACCTGCTGGTAGCGCTCCAGCGCCGCCTGGCTGTCCGCGCCCCAGACGCCGTCGATCTGGCCGGTGTAGGCGCCGGCCTGACGCAGCCGGTTCTGCACGTCCTGCACCACCTGCGGCGCGACCGGCTGGACGTAGGCGAGCGGCGGCGCGGTCTGAGCCGCGGCCGGCAAGGCAGACATCATGCCGGCAAGCAGGCTGCCGGCCAGGATAACGGGATACCGCATGGGCGTTTTCCTCTTCCCGGTTGGGAACCGGAAACGTGGAACAAGCCCAACGGTTCTCAGGATGCCTGCGGCGAGGCGGTCAACAACCGCTCAATCGGGTCCCAGACGAAGGCGATCTGTGGCACCTTTTGGCCGGCGAACTGGATCATCGCCTCGGCTACCGGCTTGCCGCCGAGGCGTTGGTAGAACCAGCGGCTCGGGTTCTCGCGGAG
>DATMND010000181.1:0-2782 GCA_035569235.1 Acetobacteraceae bacterium
GGCAATTCGCGGCATCGTCATTCTGGAGATCCACCTAGTCGGCTCGATGACCTACGCCGTGGACGCCGCGCCCGAGGACCGGGCCGAGCGGCGCGCTGCTGCCTGACGTCCGGCTCTCGGGGCGGCGCAACGTGCCGCTGATCGTAAGCGGTGCCCCGCCACCCTTCAGAATTCGACGGACTCAGGGTGGCCGTTCGGGCGCCCAGTGCCACGGCATCAATTCGTCGATGCGTTTCTGCGGCCAGCCATTCACCAGGCGTGTCAGCAGGTCAGTGAAATAGGTCTGTGGATTGACGCCATTCAACTTACAGGTCTCGATGAGCGATGCTAGGCAGGCCCAGTTTTCGCCGCCTTCGTCGCTGCCCGCAAAAAGGCTGTTTTTTCTCGACAGACAGACCGGCCGCATGGCGCGCTCGACGCTGTTGTTATCGAGTTCGATGCGTCCGTCGTCGAGGAATTGCTCCAGCCCATCCCAATGGTTCAGTGCATACCTGATCGCGTTGGCCGTTGGACTGCGAGCAGGCAGTTTTGCGATCTGCGCTTCGAACCAGATGCGTAGTTCAGTGACCAGCGGTTTGCTCTCGGCTTGACGCACGGCCAGCCGATCAGCGGCACTCTTGCCACGGACACGCGCCTCGATCTCATACAGCGCGGCAATGCGCCGCAGCGTCTCCACGGCGATCGGCGCCTTGGTCTTGGCCAGATCGTAAAAACCCCTGCGCACGTGGCTCCAGCAAAAGGCCAGCGTTACGGAAGTTTCGGCCGCCTTGGGCCCAGCGAGTTTCTTGTAGGCCTGGTATCCATCGCACTGCAGGATGCCGCGGTAGCCACCGAGCAACGTGTTGGCGTGGGTATGCCCCCGGCCAGGCGCGTAACTATAAACTACAGCCGGTGGTTCGCGGCCGGCCCATGGCCGATCGTCACGGGCCATCGCCCAGAAGTAGCCCTGCTTGGTCCGTCCGCGGCCGGGATCGAGCACCGGCACCACGGTCTCGTCGGCAAAGATCCGTGTCGAGGCCAGCATCATCTCGCGCAGCCGCGCCACCACTGGGGCGACTTCGGCCGCGGCGTATCCCATCCAGAACGACAGGGTGGACCGCTCGATGATCACGCCCTGCCGCGCCAGGATCTGCGCCTGGCGATAGAGCGGCAGGTGATCGGCATAGCGTGCCACCAACACATGGGCGACCGTCGCCTCGGTCGGGATGCCGCCCTCGATCAACCGCGCCGGCGCCGGTGCCTGCACGACAATGCCCGTGCAGGCACGGCAGGCGAGCTTCGGACGCTTGGTCACGATCACCCGGAAGTGCGTCGGGACCACGTCAAGACGTTCCGATGTGTCCTCTCCGATTACCGTCATGGTTGCCCGGCAGCACGGGCACGCGGTGTCCTCGGGCGCCAGCGTCACTTCGATCCGCGGCAGGTGTGCTGGCAGTGCGCCTCGGCTGGCACGCCGCCTGGCGGCATTGTCGCGGCCCAGTTCGGGATTGCGCTTCTCCGCCTCCGCGTCTTCTTTGGCGATCGCCTGCTCAAGGGCTTCCAGGCCCAGTTGCAGCTGTTCCTCCGGCAGACGCTCGGAGCGAGGGCCGAAATGCATGCGTCTGAGCTGCAGCAGCAGGTGACGCAGCCGGTCATTCTGTGCCAGCAGAATGTCCCGCTCGGTGACCGCCGCGTCGCGCTCGACAAGTGTTGCGTCGCGATCGGCAATTGTCCTCAGCACCAACGCCCGCAACGCTTCGATGCCTTCGGGCAGGCTCTGCATGTCGTCGCGGGGCGAATCCATCACGCAACGAATCCTACGCGGCAACCGACGGTTTGAGAATCCCCTTTACGGTCTGGACACGCGTCCAATCGAGCCCATCGAACAACGCGGCGAACTCGACCGGCGACAGTTTCATCACCCCGTCCACGATCGGCGGCCAGCGGAACGATCCCTGCTGCAATTGCTTCCACACCAGCACCAGGCCGCTGGTATCCCAGACCAATATCTTCAAGCGGTCGCTGCGCTTGGCGCGATAGACTATCACCACGCCAGAGAACGGATCCTCGGCCAACACCTCCTGCGCCAAGACGGCGAGAGAGTGTGCACCTTTGCGGAAGTCGATCGGCCGGGTTGCCAGCAACACGCGAGCTCCAGAGGGGATATTGATCATGTCCGCGACGCCGAGGCGCGCACGGCGCGCAACACCGCGGTCAATTGGGCGGCATCCTCCATGCCTGACGAGACCCGAACCACCGCACCGGCAAGCCTGACCTCGATCCCCGGCGCGGCAGACGTCGTGCGTTGCACCGTTGCCGGCGGAACGGCTTCGCTCACGATCGGAACGAAGCTGGGCGTTGCCGTTGTCCCAGCAGCGCTCGACAAGTCCTGCCGCATGGCGCGTCGCCAGCCGAATACCTGCTGCGAGCAGATCTGCCAGCGCCGCGCAACCTCGGACACACGCGCTCCTGCCACCAGGGTCTCCGCGACGATCCGTGCCTTCTGATCCGCCGACCAGCGCCGCCGGCGACCAGGTCCCGTTAGAACCTCAATTCGCCGGTATTCACCCTTCGCGTCATCGTTAACGTCAAACATAAGGATAGCTCGAAGCCCTCTGCCTCAAGCAAATCCAGCACTTCCAGGACGGTCATTGAAGAAGGGCGATAGAGCACCGCTTACCCTTGAAGCGCAGTAGGGCTGCCGTGATGTCCGTCGTGTCCATGATCACGCTGCATCGCCCGCACTCCCGAGCAACGCGCGGATGCTCGCCATATGCACGAGCGTGATGTTGCCTACGCGGGA
>DATMND010000182.1:0-4133 GCA_035569235.1 Acetobacteraceae bacterium
CCAGCGGCGGTTCCACCACGATGGCGCGCGCGATCGCCACGCGCTGCTGCTGGCCGCCGGACAGTTGGCCGGGCAGTTTGTCGCCCTGGTTGCCGAGCCGCACCAGGGCCAGCGCCTCCTCGACGCGTCGCGCGATTTCGGCCTTCGGCCGGTGCTGTGTCGCCAGGCCGAACCCGATGTTGCGCCGCACGGTCATGTGCGGGAACAGCGCGTAGTTCTGGAACACCATGCCGAAGCCGCGGTCCTCGGGTCCCATCGCATCGAGGCGCTGATCGTCCAGCCAGATCGCCCCGCCAGTCACCGCCAGCAGCCCGGCGATGCAATTCAGCGCGGTGGACTTGCCGCAGCCGGACGGACCGAGCAGTGCGACGAACTCGCCCCGCTTCACCGTCAGCGTCACGTCGCGCAGCGCGCGCACCTGGCCGAAGTCGCGGCTCATCCGCTCGAGCCGCAGCTCGCGGAATTCGCGCGAGGCGATGGCCATGCGCCGCTACTTGCCGACGCGCGCGCCGACCTGCTGGTCCCAGCGCTGGAATGCAAACACCAGCTTGTCCGCCGGGAGCGGCACCTCGGACGGGACCTCGGTGATCAACTTGTCGATGAAGTCGCGGCGCACGCTGTTCACGGCGTCCTGGCTGTCCTGCGGCGCCATCGACAGGGGAACGTCCTTCACCGCCGGGCCAGGATAGAAATACCCCTTGTCCCAAGTCATCGCCTGCGCCGGCCTGGTCAGCATGTATTTCGTCATGTCGAGCAGCACCGCAAGCTTGTCGTTCGACACGCCCTTCGGGATGGCCCAGTACTGCGCGTCGGTCACCCAGTGGAAGCCCGCCAGCGTGCCGATCTGCGCCTCCATCGGCACGACGCCGAGTATGCGCGGGTTGAGGTCCCAGCCAAGGTGGGAGGCGATCATGTCGCGCGAGCCCTCGGCCAGCTCCTTCATCACCGCGCCGGTGCCGGTCGGGTAGTATTCGATGTTCTTGCCCAGTTCGACGAGATAGGCCCAGGTCTTGTCCCAGCCCTTGTCCGGGTCCATCGGGTCCTTGTCGCCCAGGATGTACGGCAGCCCTTGCAGAAAGGTGCGCCCAGGCCCGGAATTGGCCGGCCGGGCGTAGAGGAACTTCTTTGGATGCGCCTTGGTCCAGTCCAGCAGTTCCTGCGCCGTCTTCGGCGGCTGCTTCACCGCGTCCGGCATGAATTCGATGATCGGTCCGGCGGGACAGAACACCACACACACCGCCTGGTTCTGCGCCAGCCCCTGCATCTTCAGCGCGCCCGGCAGGTAGATGTCTGGCAGGTTCGGCAGCGCGGCGGCGTAGTCGGTGACCAACGGCACCCACAGCTTCTGGTCAATGCCGGCGGACAGGCCGTCGGTGCCGGTCAGCACCAGGTCGATATCGACGCGGCCGGCGTCCTGCTGCGCCTTGATCTTGCCCGGCAGTTCGGGCGCCGGTGCCTGGGAGAAGGAGATCTTCGAAACCAGCTTCGGATTGGCCTTGGCGTATTCCTCCATGGCGCGCTGGGTAAGCTGCAGCTGGCCGGCCACGTCGATGACGTTCAGTGCCACCGGTGCGGATGGGAGGGCCGGCGCGGTCGCGGCCAGCGTGCCGCGCGCGCCGAACGCGGCCAGTCCTGCCGCGCCGCCGATCAGGCCCCGGCGGGTGGTCGTCATTCTGATCATGGTCGTTTCCTCAAAGCGTCCGGCGCATGCATAACGGCTTTCCCGCATGTCGAAAACCTTCCGCGCCAAAGGGGGTGCCGACGCCGCTGCAGCCTTGCAATTGGCGGTTGTTTCGTTACATTTGCGGAAATCAAGGAGATTGCATGTCCGGCCTCGACCGCGCGACGATCGATCGGCTCCGGTTGGTCAGCACCGCGACCGTGACCACGCAGCTGTTCAAGCGGGGCCTGCGCAACGCGTTCATGGAGGGCGTGCGGCCGCTGGGACGCTACGAGGGGAATCTGGTCGGCCCGGCCTTCACCTTGCGCAATATCCCCTCGCGCGAGGATGTCGATACCGTGACCGCGCTGGGCGATCCCGAGCATCCGCAGCGCAAGGCGATCGAGATCACGCCCCTGGGGCACGTGCTGGTGATCGACTGCCGCGGCGACGCGCGCGCCGCCTGCGCGGGGGAGATCCTGGTCACGCGGCTGATGCAGCGCGGCGTCGCGGGACTGGTCGGCGACGGCGGCATCCGCGATGCGGGTCCGATCGGCGAGATGGCGCAGTTTCCGGTGTTCTGCGCCGGCCCGAGCGCCCCGCTCAACCTTGCCCGCCACCATGCGGTGGAGTACGACGTGCCGATCGGTTGCGGCGGCGTCGCGGTCTATCCGGGCGACGTCATCGTGGGCGACCGGGACGGCGTCGCCGTCCTTCCGCGCGGCATTGCCGATGAGGTGGCGCGGGATGCGGCGGACCAGGAGGACCTTGAGGCATTCCTGCTGGAGCGCGTTGCGGGTGGCGCCGCATTGCCCGGGACCTATCCGCCGAACGAGGCGACCCGGGCTGCCTACGAGGCATGGCGAAAGGCCCGACAGCGTGGCTAAGTAGCGGCATTCACACGGGGGGCAACGACAATAAGGCAACAGCGCTCGGACATCCCGGGCCGCTGAGCTGCGTCTTGGGTTCAACCCGTCTGGGAGTTGCAGTGCTATGGACTATGTCAACGCCGGTGGCCTTAAGGTTGCCAGGCCGCTGTATGCCTTCATCAACGCCGAGGCGATTCCTGGCACCGGCATTGACGCCGATGCGTTCTGGAATGGATTCGGCGCACTGATTGGCGATCTGGCACCGCGCAACAGGGCGCTGCTCGACCGGCGCGACGCACTGCAGCGTCAGATCGACGCGTGGCACCTCGGCAATCGCGGCAAACCGATCGATCCCGCGGCGTATCAGGACTTCCTACGCGGCATCGGCTACCTTCAGCCGGAGCCCGCCGATTTTTCCATCGGCACGAGCAACGTCGATCCCGAGATCGCCAGCATCGCCGGTCCGCAGCTTGTCGTGCCGGTGACCAATGCACGCTATGCGCTGAACGCCGCGAATGCGCGCTGGGGCAGTCTGTATGATGCGTTGTACGGCACCGACGCCATTCCGGAGGACGCCGGCGCGACGCGCGGTCCCGGCTACAATCGCACGCGCGGCGCGCGCGTCGTGGCCAAGGCCCGGCAGGTCCTGGACCGCGCGGCGCCACTTGCCCTCGGCAGCCACCAGGAGGTCGTCCGCTTCCGGCTCGAGGACGGCAAGCTGACGGCGACCCTGAAGAACGATGTGCGGACCGGACTGGCCGATCCGGCGCAGTTCGTCGGCTTGCGCGGTGACGCCGACAGCCCGGGCGCGGTGCTGCTGAAGCACAACGGGCTGCACATCGAGATCGTGATCGACCGCAGCCACCCCATCGGCAAGGACGATCCGGCCGGCATCGCCGATGTCGTGCTGGAGGCGGCGATCACCACGATCCAGGACTGCGAGGATTCGATCGCCGCGGTCGATGCCGACGACAAGGTCGCCGCCTACCGCAACTGGCTCGGCCTCATGCAGGGCACTCTGGTCGAGACGTTCGGCAAGAACGGCGACACGATCACGCGCCGGCTCGATGGCGACCGGACTTACAACGCGCCGTGCGGCGGCACGCTCACATTGCCCGGACGCAGCCTGATGCTGGTGCGCAATGTCGGCCTTCACATGTACACCGATGCGGTGCGCGACGCCGCGGGCGGCGAGACGCCGGAGGGTCTGCTGGATGCCGCGGTGACGTCGCTCATCGCGATGCATGACCTTGGCGGCAAGGGGCCGCTGCGCAACAGCCGCGCGGGATCGGTATATATCGTCAAGCCGAAGCTGCACGGCGCCGAGGAGGTAGCGTTCACCGACACGGTGTTTGCCCGCGTCGAGGACATGCTGGGCCTGGCGCGCAACACACTTAAAATGGGCATCATGGACGAGGAGCGGCGGACCTCGGCCAATCTGAAGGCGTGCATCATGGCCGCCAAGCACCGCGTGGTGTTCATCAACACCGGGTTCCTCGATCGCACGGGCGACGAGATCCACACCTCGATCGAGGCGGGTCCGATGATCCGCAAGAACGAGATGCGCAACACCGTCTGGATCAAGGCGTACGAAGACCAGAACG
>DATMND010000183.1:0-4616 GCA_035569235.1 Acetobacteraceae bacterium
CGCAACGTCACATGCCGAACTCAATCGCAACCTTGCGTATCCGCCTCGCGCGAACTTTGGCGCATGCATTGCCGCGATGTCCTTGTTGCGGACAAATCCGTCAGAAGGCCGTCGTGCAGAATGAGTGACGCAGTAGGATTAGTCGCCCACCGCTTGAAGCGGCCGGCGTTTCGCTGCCGTCACTGGCTTCGACTTCGGCCGCCTGCCCGACGCGGCCTTCTTGTCCGCAACTGGCTTCGTTCGCGGGCGGGCGACCGGGCGTGTCGCAGCCTTGCGGCTGGCACGTGGCGGTTTGCCTTCGACGGCGATCACGGGCGGAGTCTCGGCTCCCGCCATGTCCAGACCGAACATCGACGACAGGTCGTCGGCATCCAGAACCTTGCCCTTGGCGGGACCTGTCTTAGACATCGGTAGGGACTGATCGATATGGGCCACCAGCTCGTTCTCATTGACCGCGCGCAGCCGGAACAGCAGCTCCGGCTGTTTGTCCAGCCGCGCCCCGACGCCGTAAAGCACCGCCGCCACGTGCTTGCACATCGAAGCGTAGTCCGGACAGCTGCATGAAAACCGGATGTCGGAGGGCCGCGGAAACAGCCCTTTGTCCTGGCGGCAGATGCGCTCCATGACACCCTTGGAGAAACGGCCCTGCAGCAGCTCGACCAGGGAATCGATCCCGCCGGCGCAGTCCTTGCAGATTGACTGCCATTGCGCCTTCACGACTGCACCGATGCTGACGGTGACATGATAGAGCGATGATCCGCTGACCGTCGCCTTTATCTCGCGCGGCCCGATCTGCAGATCCACCACCGAGCCGTTGCGCACATAGGTGCGGCCGCGCGGCAGGCGGTTCTCGTAGTCGTGGTAGCCCTCCAGATTGTCGCACCAGGCCTTGCCCCAGAAGGTGTCGGCAATAACGCGCCCGGCGATGACCACCGGCGCGACGGGATGCCCCTTCTTGCGCAGCTTCTCCATCGCGAGCACCGCTTTGCGACGGCGCTCGGCCACCGGAACGTAGGGAGCCCAACCTCCATAATAACGCGACATGGCCGTCAGTCCTTCATCGCGGCATTCAGGTCAAGTGCGACCAGCTTCAGCAGGTCGTCATTCTTCATCTCGGTCAGGTTGATCTCGCCGGCACCCGACAGCAGTTCATCAGACACATTCTGCTTCGAGTCGATCAAGCTATCGATCTTCTCCTCGACGGTGCCGCGGCAGACAAATTTGTGCACCAGCACGTTCCGCTTTTGTCCAATACGAAATGCGCGGTCGGTTGCCTGGTTCTCCACCGCCGGATTCCACCAGCGATCGAAATGCACCACGTGCGAGGCCGCCGTCAGCGTCAGCCCGGAACCGCCGGCCTTCAGCGACAGGACGAAGAACGGCACCGTCTCATCCTCCTGGAACGTCTGCACCAGGGCGCGCCGCTTCCGCACTTCCGTCTCGCCGTGCAGCACAAGGCCGGGACGCCCGAAGATGCCGCCCAGGAATGTCGCCAACGGCGCGGTCATCTCGCGGAACTGGGTGAACACCAGCATCTTTTCCTGGCGCGAGGCCACGACTTCGGCAATCTCGCGCAGCCGTGCCAGCTTGCCGCTGTCCTCTTCGGCCCAGGCGTTGTCGTTCAGCCACTGCGAGGGATGGTTGCAGATCTGTTTGAACCGCATCAGCATCGCCAGCACGATGCCCTTGCGCTGGATGCCGTCGCTGGCCTCCAGCGCGTTGCCGAGATCGTCGACCGCCTTGGCATACAACGCCGCCTGCTTGCGGCTGAGACCGCAATACGCCTTCACCTCGGTCTTGTCGGGAAGATCGCTGATGATCGCCTTGTCGGTCTTCATGCGGCGCAAGATGTACGGCCGCACCAGTTCGCGCAGCGGGCCATAGGGATTGACCTCGCGTTCGGTCAGGCTTTTGGCATAGCGCTTGAACTGCCCGGCCGATCCAAGCAGTCCCGGATTGATGAAATCGAAGATCGACCACAGGTCGCCGAGGTGGTTCTCGACCGGTGTTCCGGTCAGGGCAATGCGCGCGGTTGCCTTCAGCGCCTTGGCCGCACGCGTCTGTTTGGCATTTGGATTCTTGATCGCCTGCGCCTCGTCCAGGATGGCGAAGCGCCACTCGGTCTCGGCCAGAACCGGCATACGCAGCAGCGATCCGTAGCTGGTGATCGCCAGATCGAGTTCTGCCGCCCGCGCCGGCGTGAACTCCCTGATCTGCTCCGCGGTCATAGCCGAGGGATGCACGATTGTTGCTTCCAACTCGGGGGCGAATTTTTCGATCTCCGCCGCCCAGTTCGCCAGCAGCGAGGCCGGCGCGACAAGCAGGCTCGGTTGGTGCCGGGCATCGCCATTTTGCCGCCGTTGCGCGAGCAGCAGCGCCAGAACCTGGATCGTCTTGCCGAGCCCCATATCGTCAGCCAGGCATGCGCCGAGCCCCAACCCGGACAGCAGATGCAGCCACTGCACACCCGCCTGCTGGTACGGGCGCAGCACGCCATGCAGCGCCGGTCCAGGATTTGCGTCCGCACCATTTGGAGCGCGAAGCTTTTGCAACGTCTGCGCCAACCAGGGACCGGCCGTGACGTGCGACCAGTCGGCGGTGGCCACTTCCGCCGCATCATCTGCAACCGCCGCACCCGCCAGCATCCGCATCGCCTCGGCGAACGTCAGACCATCGCGCGCGGCCAGCTGTTCGGCCTCGTGGAATTGCCGCATCGCGCGTTCGAGCCGCTCGCGGTCGACTTCGACCCATTGACCGCGCAGCAGCACCAGGGAGTCGGTGCCGGATAGCAGCGTCGCGATTTCCCGCTTGCTGAGCGTCTCCCCATCCAGGGTGATGTCCATGCGGAAATCCAGCAGCGCATCGAGACCCATCGCCGATGGCGCACGCGCGCCGACCGTCCCGGTCACCTGGGGTCGGGGTGGGCGACTGGCGCGCCATGTCGCGGGCATGCGCACGACGACACCGGCATTCTCCAGATCAGGCGCGCTGGCCAGCAGGCGCGAGGCCTCCTGCGGCGTCCAGCGCAGCGGATGGAAGATCTCGCCGGCATCGATGATCGGCTTGAGCCAATCGCATTTCTCGGCGGCGCGCTGCACCGGCACCAGCAGCGACAGCAGTTTTTGGCGGTTCGCCGCCCCGGCGTATTCGCGCAAGGCCTGCCCCAGCGGCAGATGCTGCGCCGTGGCCTGCGCCGAGAGCCGCGTCGTGTAGGTCGCCATGAAGGCGAACGGCGCTTCCTCGTCACGGCGGTTCTCCGCCAAATTGAAGTGCACGCGCCCGACGAGGTTCCAGGCCGGATTCAGTCCCTTCAGAAAGCTCTGGAGATCCGTCTTCGCAGCGGCAAGCGAGTTTCCCAGTGCCGTTGCGGTATCCTGCCATAGCGCGCGCAGCACGACCGGCGTCAGGTACTCTGCCCCCGCCATCATGGGTGCCGTCAGCACGAGCGAGGCGAGTTCGGCCTCGGTCGGCGTCGCTATGTCCGGAATGCTGGAGGACGCCGCGCCGCCGCCGTCCGCGCCGGGCGATTGCTGGCACAGCGCTGCGACGTAGCGTGCGGCAAATCCGCGCCACCACAGGAAGATCGGCGGCAGGGTCTGCCCCACCTCGCCGGCGCCGAGCTGCAGTAACCCGTGGCCACCACCACGCCCGAACGCGTCACTCAGGCGCCCGGCAATGCGCTTGTCGAGCTCCGGTGCATCTGGAGATGGTTCAAGAACGAGGTGGCCATGCGGTGTGAGGCGGAGACTCGGGTGGGACACGCGCAGAGTACGATGCATGGCCGCACACCGGTCAAGCTCCCGGGGTATCAAAGAGCTGATTTCTGGCGGTGGCTGGGAAACGAACATCGAGCGTTTGTCAGACCGGCCAGAACGGCGTCGCAACCTTCGCCATCCTGTTCAGGCTTCTCGAGTTCGCCCCTAAGCCGCCCGGCGGCAGCGATCTTTTGATTCAGATCAATGCATAAATCGTCCATCGGGCAGACATTCAGGCCATGAAGATCTTTCTGGTCCTCCTGGTGGTGTTGGGCGCTATTCACGGCGTGGCCAGTGACAGCTTCGTTCCTGGGCTGCTGACAGCAATCTCGGGCTGTCTGCTCGCTGTGATGGCTTGGCTGGACAGTCGTGGTCGATGGGCCGAGGACGCCATTGGCAGCTCTCGACGAGCGTGGCGAAGTGGTAGTCTCACTCACCGCCAAAATGGCGGAACTTCCGCGGTCAGATCAGCATACGCTGAAGGACGCCAATGAAGTCGTGCAGCGTGCTGGAAGGCGGTAGCCCTGCATCCCCTGCGATGGACTTCGAGGTCACAGGCATCACCCTGGCGGCGTTTCGTTGAGGTAATCGGAGAACCGGTTCCGGCAGGCTAAGGATACGAGCCGGGATAAGCGAACCATCTGATCCGAGGACCGCAATCCCCTGTTGTCATCCCCGCAATGGCGAGGACCCAGGGCCGCCACTGGGTTGAAGTGCTTGATTTCATGGCTCGGGTGGTAGGATTCGAACCTACGACCAATCGGTTAACAGCCGATTGCTCTACCGCTGAGCTACACCCGATCAGTTCGCCAAGCAGTATCTAGATCGGCCGGCATGGTGGGGTCAACGCAATGGTGCGAT
>DATMND010000184.1:0-3580 GCA_035569235.1 Acetobacteraceae bacterium
GATGGTCGAACTCTTCGAGCGCGGCGAGCAGATGGCGCGTGCTCCGCGCGAAGCGATCGAATTTCCAGACCAGCACGCAGTCGATCGCGCGGTTCCGGGCGGCGACCATCAGGGCGTTGAGCTGGGGCCGACCCTCCCTTCGGCCTGACACAGCGACATCGCAGTAATCCTGGACGACGTCGAGGCCGGCGCACGCGGCGTAGCCACGGAGACCGTCATACTGCAGGTCCGGCTTTTGGTCGGCGGTCGAGACCCGGAGGTAGAGGGCTGTGCGGGTTCCGTACCGCGCCGGGGCGGGCCGGTGCTTTCGTCCAGGAAGGTATTCCTTTGCGGACACCGAACCGCTACCTCCTACCGCCTTCAAAACACTTAATCTGCCCTGCCGCTTCGGCGCACCCTTTTCCGGACATCCCATGACGGCGATCGACCGCACGGTTTACCCGCGCCCGGGCACGCGGCTGACCCGCGAGGAGCTGAGCGCCCGATACGACCTGACCGAGGCGGACCTCGCCTTCATTCGTGTCAGTGCCCGGGGCGACATGGGCCGCCTGGTGCTGGCGACGCTGCTGAAGACGCGCCGGGATCTCGGGTGCTTCCCGGCGCCGGACGCGGTCCATGCCGGCACCGTGGCCCACCTGGCCGCGCAGCTTGGGAGCGCCGCACCGCAGGCGTGGACGGACGAGACACGCCGGACCAAGTCGCTGTATCGCTACCAGGCCGCGGTTCGTTCCCACCTTTCCGTCACGCCGTATGGCGATGCAGTCGAACAAATGGTCATCAGCACCGTTCTCGAGGCGGCCGAGACCATGAGTGACCCCGCCGACCTCATCAACCGGACAGTCGAGGTGTTGGAGGTCACCGCAATCGACCTCCCGGCGTTCAGCACGCTCGACCGGCCGGTGAATCGGCTGCGCGCCGAAGTCCATGGGCGGATGTACGATCGCGTCGCGGGACGTCTTGTATCCGAACATGCGACAGTGCTGGACGCCTTGCTGGCCAAGCCGCCCGACGGCACGACGACCGGCTTCAATCGCCTGAAACAGGCGCCTGGGCCAGCGACCCCGAAAACGCTCTGGACCGACCGTCTCGACTGGCTCGGCGGCCTGATCGATCCTGATCCCCTGCTGGAAGGCATCGCTCACACCAAGCTGCGGCGGTTCGCCGCCGAGGCCGCGGCGCTGGAAGTGGGCGACCTGCTCGACATTGCCCAGTCCGGCAAGCGGCACACCCTGCTGCTCGCCTTGCTGCGCCAGGCCCGCATGCGCTGCTGCGACGAGCTGATCGAGATGCTGCTGCGCCGCGTCCGGCGAACACAAGCCGCGGCCAAGGAACAGCTCAATGCCCTTCACGACCAGCATCGAGGGATCGAGGAAAACCTGATTGGCATCTTCGGCCAGGTGCTGGAAACCGAGCAGGCGCAGGACACCGATGCGGCATTCGGGCGTCACGTCAGGAAGCTCCTGTCGGAGCAAGGCGGTGTCGCGGCCTTGGCGGAGCAGTGCGAAACCGTATCCGCCTGGCATCGCGGCAATGACCTGCCGCTGCTCTGGCCGATCCATGCCAAGCACCGCGTCCTGCTGTTCCGGCTGCTCGACCTGATGGACATCCAGTCGGCGACCCAGGACCGCAGCCTGCTGAATGCGCTGACGGTCGTGAGCACGCATCGCCACGCGCGCCGCGACGAGGTGCCGGGCGACATCGATCTCGGCTTCGCGTCCCAGCGCTGGCAAAGTTTTGTCGCTAAACGCCGGTCCGAACCCGGCACGTTCGACCGACGCGCGCTCGAGGTCTGCGTATTCGTTTATCTGACCGATGCCTTGCAAACTGGAGATCTCTACGTCGTCGGCGCCGAGACCTTTGCAGACTACCGCGCCCAGCTCCTGCCCTGGGCGGAGTGCGAAGCACGCCTGCCGGCCTACTGCGCCGCTCTCGGGATTCCGGAACAGGGCGAAGATTTTGCTGCCGCGCTGAAAGCTGAGCTGACGACGCTCGCCGCCGCTGTCGACGCCGGCTTTCCAGCCAACACCGAGTTCAGCGTCGATGCCGACGGGACGCCGCACCTGAAGCAACTGGCGACGACGGAGCAGCCAGTCGGGCTGCCCGAGTTCGAGCAGGAGATCCGCGCACGCATGCCGGAGCGCCACCTCCTCGACATCCTCAAGCACGCCGAGCACTGGTCTCGTTACACCCGTCACTTCGGGCCGCCGTCCGGCTCCGATCCGAAGCTCGCGCAGGCCGTCCAGCGCTACCTGTTCACCGTGTTCGGATACGGCTGCAATCTCGGTCCAGGGCAGACCGCCCGGCACGCCCCCGAGATTGCGTCGGCGCAGGCGCTGCGCCGGATCAACGCGCAGCACATCAACGCCGACAAGCTGGAGGCGGCGTTGGTCGACGTCATCGACCAGTACGCCCGCTTTGCCTTGCCTCGGCACTGGGGCAGCGGCCGCGCCGCCATCGCCGACGGCACGCACGTGAAGCTGCGCGAGAACAATCTCCTGGGCTCCCAGCACATCCGCTACGGCGCCTATGGCGGCATCGCCTACCATCACATCGCTGACAGTTACATCGCGCTCTTCACCAGCTTCATCCCGTGCGGCGTCTGGGAAGCCGTCCATATCCTGGACGGGCTGCTGAAGAACCGGTCCGAGATCCAGCCGGACACGCTGCATGCCGACACCCAGGGCCAAAGCGAACCCGTGTTCGGCCTGTGCCGGCTGCTCGGCATCAAGCTGATGCCGCGCATGCGCGGCCTGGGCGACGTAATCTTCTACCGCCCAGCCAAGGCGATCCGCTACGAGCATATCGAAGCGCTGTTCACCGGCGACACCGACTGGGACCTGATCGCCACGCACGCGCGGGACATGATCCAGGTCGTGCTGTCGATCCAGGCCGGGCGGGCCATGCCGTCGATGCTGCTGCGCAAACTCGGCACATACAACCGCCGCAGCCTGCTCTACCGTGCCGTCCGCGAACTCGGCCGGGTCGAGCGCACACTATTCCTGCTGCGCTTCTTTTCCAACATCGAGGTCCGCCGCGTCATCCGCGCCGAAACTACCAAGATCGAAGCCTTCAACGATTTCCTGGACTGGGTGTCGTTCGGCGGCCCGGTGATCAAGAGCGGCGATCCCGTCGAGCAGGAGAAGCAACTCAAATACGCTAGCCTCGTCGCCAACACGATCATGTTGTCCAACGTCGCGGACCTGACCAGTGTCCTGTCGGACATGGCCGCCGACGGGCACCCGGTCACACCCGGCCTGGCGGCCGGTCTCAGCCCCTACACGCGCAGCCACATCCTGCGCTTCGGCCAATACGCCCTCGACATGAGCGACCTTCCAGGCCCGCTCAACCCACAGCCGCTCCCGTTCGAGCCGACCTTGTGACCACTTTTTACACGTATCCTGAACCTACCCCTAGACGAGCTGCGCCGCGAGCGCGCCCAAGTATCGGCCGGACAGGAGGGCCGATCGTCGACCGGGTCGAGACCCGATTATCGTGCGGTGAGCAGCGCCGCGGCGCAGGCGGGGCGGCGGCTCCTACTGCGGTCAATTTATCGCCGGCGTCTAATCGGATAGAGCCGCGC
>DATMND010000185.1:0-36483 GCA_035569235.1 Acetobacteraceae bacterium
CACCGACGCCGAGTATGACCTGATCATAGCGTCGCAGCCCTATCGCGCCCGCGCCACGATCGCGTTCAAGGCACGCCGCGTCGTCGCTCCGCTGGCGCGCGCGCTCGCACCGGGCGGCCGACTTATCGCCATCCACTCGCACGGCAACGATCCGGGACTGGAGATCATCCAGCGCATCTGGCCGGGCGAGAACCCGTTCACCACCGACCGCCACGCCCTGCTGCGCGCGACCAAGACGGAACTCGGCAGCGCCGGACGAGATTTGAATTTCGGCGCCTATGCCGATGCGCGTTCGCTGTTCCGCTACGACATGCACACGCTGCCGAGCGAGATCAGCGAGACGATCGGCACCTCCACGCTGTTTGCCGCCTGGAATGCGGCGATCTACGTCGCGCAGATCGAGGACCAGCGGCTGTCCGAAGCGATCAGCAGCGGCGCCTATCTGGAGGCGACCAAGGCGGTGCTGCGCGAGCACGGCGGTTTGTGGTTCTGGGATGAGTCCTTCGTGATTTCGCGCAAGCGGGATTCGGGCTGATGGATGCGGCCACGTCACAGGCGGCACAACGCAGCCGTGCAGCAGAGCTGATCGGCGGATGCTCGATCGAGCTGTCGCCGCGTGACGAGTTCGCCGGCGAAGCATTGCGGAAATTGCTCGACCCGGGCAGGACAGTCTTCGTCAACCACGCGCCGAGTGTAACGCATCATGATATCGTTGCCGCCTGCGTCCGGCTGAATCGTGCAGGCTTCGTGCCCGTCCCCCACGTCGCAGCGCGTCGGCTGGCCAGCTACACGCAGGCCAGTGACTTTCTGCATCGTGCGGTGACCGAGGCGGGTGTCGAGGCCGCCCTGATCATTGGTGGCGACGACAGCCCGGCCGGGCCGTTCCGCGCCAGCCTCGACCTGCTGGCGACCGGCGTGGTCGAACGCCACGGAATCAAAAGCGTCGCCTTCGCCGGTTATCCCGAAGGCCATCCCGCGATCGACTCGCACACGCTCGATGCAGCGTTGCAGGCGAAAGTGGCACTCGCGCGCCAGCGCGGCCTCGACGTATCGCTGGTGACCCAGTTCGGCTTCGAGGCGGACCCGATCCTGCGCTGGACGGCATCGCTGCGCGCGCAGGGCATCGCGTGTCCGGTCCGCGTCGGCGTGGCCGGTCCCGCGCGTGTCGCGACTCTCGCCAAATTCGCCATACGCTGCGGTATCGGCGCGTCGTTGCGGGCGCTGGCCCGCGGGCACACTGCATTTGCCCGGATTTTGGTGGAAGCCGGTCCTGATACGTTGATAGGAGAGCTGGTTGCAGGCGAAGATGCGAGCGTTCCTATCGTGGGCCTGCACGTCTTCACCTTTGGTGGCGTGCGCCGCACCGTGGAGTGGATCCGTGCAACAAGGGATGCCGCTTGACGGCCGTGGCGCTACAAGTTGTGCCCTGCCAAAGTCCGTCAGGCGCGCAAACTTCGCAGAGGTCACACAGAAGAATTCACCGCAGAGGCGCAGAGCCCGCGGAGAAGTCGAGTTCAGATAGGACAAACCGACGTTACCTCAGTTTACGTGGTACGATATTGAAGTTCATCGCCAGCGGTCATACTCAACATCTCGCCTTCTCGGCGCCCTCTGCGCCTCTGCGGTGAATTTTCTGCTCCACACTGCCACAATCGGCGCAGGCGCTTGACGCCTTGCAAGTGATTGCCGCAAGCGGACACCAGCAGGACTTGAGGCTTCCGTATTGTCGGGCCCACAATGTCCGCCTGCGCGATCAGCCGGCCTGGGGAGTGCGATGCGCGTTCTGGTCATGGGTGGCGGGGTGGTCGGTGTGACCACGGCGTATCAGTTGCTCAAGGACGGGCACGAGGTCGTGCTGCTTGAGCGCAACCAGGGCGTTGCGCTGGAAACCAGCTGGGGCAATGCCGGCATGATCGCTCCCGGCCATTCGTTTGTCTGGTCCTCGCCCCGCGCGCCCTGGATTCTCCTGAAGTCGCTGTTCCTCAAGGACCAGGCGCTGCGTTTCCGCTTCTCCGCCGATCCGCGACTCTACAGCTGGTCGCTGAAATTCCTCGCCGAGTGCACGAACGCGAAGGCGCGGGCCAACACGCTGCGCAAGCAGCGCATCGCCAGGTATTCGCAGCGCGTGCTGCATGAGGTGATCGCGACCGAAACGTTAGAATACGACCGCAATGCGCGCGGCGTCCTGTATTTCCATCGCAATCAGGCAGCGCTGGACGCGGGCGTAGCGCACATGCGGTTGCTGGCCGACGACGGACAGGAGATCCGTGTTCTCGACCGGGCACAGGTCGTTGCGCTGGAGCCCGCGCTGCAAGGCGCAGCGCAGAAGATTGCCGGCGGCATCTACTGCCCGACCGACGAGACCGGCGATTCGCACAAGTTCACCCACGCTCTTGGCGCGCGCTGCGTCGAGCTTGGCGCCGAGTTCCACACCGGCACGGCGATAACCGGGATCGAGACATCCGGCGATGAAGTGACGGGGGTGCGTGCCAACGGCCAGGCGTTCAACGCCGATGCCTATGTGATGGCGCTTGGCAGCCATAGCCCCTTGCTGTCACGCAGGATCGGCGTCGCTCCTCCGGTCTATCCGATCAAGGGCTACTCGCTCACTATTCCGGTCGGCAACCATCAGGCGCCGCCGACCATCGGTTCGGTGGACGAGACGAACCTGGTCGCAATCTCGCGCTTCGGCGACCGCGTGCGCATCACCGCCACCGCGGAATTCGCCGGCTACGACACAACCCACAAGCCTGCGGACTTCACCTTCATGAAGACGATCGCGCAGGAACTGTATCCCGATGGCGCCGACTATCATCGCGCCGAGATGTGGGCAGGTCTGCGGCCGATGACTCCCGACAACCTGCCGATCCTCGGCCGCAAGCGTCACCGCAACCTTTGGTACAACACCGGCCACGGACATATCGGCTGGACCATGTCGCATGGCAGTGCGCGCATCACCGCGGACCTGATTGCCGGACGCGAGCCGGCGATTCCGCTGGGCAATTGACGGAGGCGGAACCGATGGACGCGAGCGCAACATTCACCGACCTTGGCGTCTTGCCCAGCACGCTGGACGACGGCCTCGCCGCGCGGGCCGCAATCGGGCTTTTGGTACTGGCGACCGACCAGACGATGGAACATGAGTTCCGCCATCTGATCCGCCTGCCCGGTGTCGCGGTGAATGGCGCTCGCCTGTTCAACGACGCCGACATCACGCCCGAGACGTTGCGTGCCATGCGCGATCGCATCACCCCTGCCGCCGAACTGATCCTGCCCGACATCCACCTGGACGTGGTCGCGTTCGGCTGCACATCGGCCAGCATGGCGCTCGGCGAGGGAGAAATATTCCGCCAGATCCACCGCGCGCGTCCGGAGGTCGCCTGCACCACGCCGGTCACCGCCGCCTTCGCCGCATTCAGGGCGCTCGGCGCGCGACGGATCGGCGTTTTGACGCCGTATGCACCCGAAGTGAACGAAGTGGTGCGCGACTATCTCAACCGGCATGGCGCCGATGTCGCGGCCTTCGCCACGTTCGACAAGCGCGACGACAGGGAGGCAGCACGTATCTCGGTGGATTCGATTGCCGCCGGGATCACCGCACTTGTCCGCGGCGCGCGACTGGACGCGGTGTTTGTGTCATGCACCAGCCTGCGTCTCGCCGAACGGATCGAGGCGATCGAGGCGGATACAGGCATACCGATCACCTCCAGTGACCACGCGCTGGCCTGGCATTGCCTGCGGCTTGCGGGCGTCAACGACACCGTGCCGCACGCGGGGCGGCTGTTCGCGTGTGGTATCGGGTGACGGGCACTTGAACAGGTCGATGCAGATGCTCAGACTGCTGCCATGACTGGCGAATCGCTCAATTGCCTGAAATGCCCCAGCCTGTGCTGCCGAATGGCCGGCTATGTTCGGGTCAGCCGGGACGACATCCGGCGTTTGGCGAAGTTCCTCAAGCTGACGGTGCGCGAATTCGAGGAACGCCACATCATCGAGCGCACCCGCAAGGGCGAGAAGCGTATCAAGACCGGCACCGGGACCTGTCAGTTCCTTGGCGACGACAGGCGCTGCACGGTCTATGCGGGACGGCCGCGCGACTGCCGCGGCTATGTCTGCTGGAACCAGGAAGACACCACTGTCTTCGAGGCCGCGCGCTTCTTCCAGCTCCCGGTATCCAAGCTGCGCAAGAAGGACATGGACGAGCTAGCCAAGGCGAAGTAGCCACCAGGAAGGACGATCCAACGGGAGGACTTGCAATGAGCGATCCGGAAATCTCGGCTCTGCGAGAAGTCATCGCGAAGCGGGTGCGCTCGGACGACATCGGCCAGCGGCGGCGCGACATCGACGAGCGCGGCAAACAGTGCAAACTCCCGGCGGACGTCACTGTCGAGCCTGTCACCGCCAACGGGGTCAAGGCCGAATGGTCCACGACGCCGGACGCCGACCGCTCCAGGGCAATCCTCTATCTGCATGGCGGCGGCTATGTGATCGGCTCGCTGGACAGCCACCGGCACGTCGCCGCCGAGGCCGGCAGGGCGGCGCGCGCACGGACGTTGGCGCTGGATTATCGTCTGGCCCCGGAACACCCATTCCCCGCGGCAGTGCACGATGCAGTCGCCGGCTATCGGTTCCTGCTTGACGGCGGCGTGCAACCCGGCGGCATTACCATCGCCGGCGATTCCGCGGGCGGCGGCCTGGTCGTGGCGGCGATGCTGGCGATACGCGATGCGGGTTTGCGGCAACCTGCTTGCGGCTGGGCCATCTCACCCTGGGTCGACATGGAAGCGATCGGCGACAGCATGACCAGCAAGGCCGCCACCGATCCGACCGTGCAGAAGGCTGGCATTCTCGACATGGCGAACCTCTACCTGCATGGCGCCGATCCGCGCTCGCCGCTGGCAGCGCCGATTTATGGTGACCTTCGAGGTCTCGCTCCGTTGCTTATCCAGGTTGGTGCCGCGGAGACGTTGCTGGACGATGCGATCCGTCTCGCGCGGGTCGCCGGTGCCGCTGACGTTGCAGTGGACCTTCAGATCTGGCCGGAGATGATTCACGTCTGGCAGCTCTATCATCCCGAACTGTCCGCGGGGCGGCGCGCCATCGCAGCAGGTGGAGAATTCGCGCGTGCTATGACAACGCGCGGTTCGCGCAGCGGCTTTTGATGCTTGTGGTGCCAACCACCGCCGACAGTGACGCATCGGTCGCCGCGCCGTCGTCATGACGGGGAACTCCCCCCACGATCGATCTGTCCAATATTCCGCATTTTTTCGACTGTTCTCGACAATCTGTGCGAAGCGTGTACGGTTCTTCAATGTCGCGCGACCGTGATTGACAGGCGCCGGCCTTTCTGTGCCAACTAAGGAACGCAATCGCATTTTGGCTTGGCTTGCTGCGCCTCCGTCCAATCGGGTGCCCTCAAGACGTCCAAAGGGCCGGTTGTCTATCAGGCACCGCGCGATGTTGCGTGGTGCATCAGACGGAGAAGACGCAGACGATGGCTATCGGTACAGTCAAGTGGTTCAACACGACCAAGGGCTTCGGCTTCATCATGCCGCAAGACGGCGGCAAGGACGTGTTTGTCCACATCACGGCAGTGCAGGCGGCTGGCCTTCGCGGCCTCAATGAGGGTCAGAAGGTCAGCTACGAAGTGGCGATGGAGCGTGGCAAGGCTGCTGCCACGAACCTCAAACTCGCCTGAGGCAGCTGCTCGCCCACTGCCTAAGGTCCAACCATTCCCCCCCAGCGCGACAGGGGACGCGCACCGGAAGGAGTGACGACGATGGCTGTTGGAACCGTCAAATGGTTCAATGCAACGAAGGGCTACGGCTTCATCATGCCGCAGGACGGCGGGAAGGACGTGTTCGTCCATATCACCGCCGTCCAGGCAGCGGGGCTGAAGGGCCTGAATGACGGCCAGAAGGTGAATTACGAGGTGGCGATGGAACGCGGCAAAGCCGCGGCCACCAACCTCCAACTCGCCTGACGGCAAGTCCAAAGTTCTGAATACTTATCGGGCTGCGGCCGGAGGCGATCCCTCCGGTGGCAGCCCATTTGCTATTGCGACCAGCTTCGCTTCATTCAGTCCGGACGAATGCGCCATGTTCTCGCTGACGGAACTCGATGCAGCGTTGTCGCTCGTGCACGAAAGTTTCCCGGGCACGCCGCAATATGCGTGGCCGCTGCTGGCCGAGCGCAGCGGCGCCGAAGTTTGGGTGAAGCATGAGAACCATACGCCGACGGGCGCCTTCAAGCTGCGCGGCGGGCTGATCTACGTCGAACGTCTGCGCCGCGAACAACCGCGGGTGCGCGGCATAATATCGGCGACGCGCGGCAACCACGGACAGTCCCTCGCATGGGCAGGTCGGCGCTACGGCGTGCCGGTCGTTGTCGTGGTGCCGCACGGCAACAGCGTGGAGAAGAACGCGGCGATGCAGGCGTTCGGTGCGCGTCTGATCGAGCATGGCGACGATTTCGAGACGGCGCGCGAGGAAGCGGCACGGCTCGCCGTGTCCGAGGGTCTGGAATTCGCGCCCTCATTTGCGCCCGATCTGGTAAAGGGCGTTGCAACGTATTCGCTCGAGCTGTTCCGCGCCGCACCTCCGCTCGACGCTCTGTATGTCCCGATAGGCCTCGGCTCCGGCATCTGCGGCGCAATCCGAACGCGCGATCTCCTGGGCCTCGCGACCGAGATCATCGGCGTGCAGAGCACCGGCGCACCGGCCTACGCACGCTCGTTCGCCGAAGGTCGCGTGGTGGCGCTCAACCGAGCGCAGACGCATGCCGATGGAATTGCGGTGCGGCAGCCGGATCACGAAGCATTCGCCATCATCCGCGCCGGCGCGGCGCGCATCGTGACAGTGACGGATGACGACATCGGCGATGCGATCCGCGCCTATTGGACCGACACGCACAACCTTGTGGAGGGCGCCGGCGCCGCGCCACTCGCCGCGCTGATGCAGGAACGCTCGCGCATGGCGGGCAAGCGGGTCGGCCTCGTGATCAGCGGCGGCAACATCGACCTCGCGCTGTTCCGGAGTTGGGTTCTGGGATGATCGCGTTGCAGACGGCCAGGCTGACGAGCCGGCCGGTGCGCGTGACCGATGCGGCCGCATTGTTCTCTGCCTACGCCTCGGACTGTCTGGTGGCACGACATATGACATGGCGCGTGCCTCGTGACGTGTCGGAGACAGAACGCTATCTCGTCGCGATGGAGGCACTGATGGCGCAAGGCAATCGCCGCGTGCTCGCGCTTGCGGAACAGACGGCTCCGGACAAGCCGATCGGCGTCTTCGATGCGCGTTTCGATCAGCATCGCATGGAGGTCGGATACGTTCTGGGTCGCGCGTACTGGGGACGCGGACTGATGACCGAGGCGCTCTCCGCCGCGGTGGCATGGGCACGAACCACGCCGCATCTTCATCGTCTGTGGGCGGTCTGCGACGTGGACAACCCCGCATCGGCTCGCGTGATGGAGAAGTCCGGCTTGGTATTCGAGGGCGTGCTGCGCCGATGGGCCATGCATCCAAACATTTCGGA
The DNA here is from genome assembly GCA_035569235.1 of Acetobacteraceae bacterium. Classification (GTDB taxonomy): domain Bacteria; phylum Pseudomonadota; class Alphaproteobacteria; order Acetobacterales; family Acetobacteraceae; genus JAMXLO01. The sequence goes on from DATMND010000185.1 coordinate 7,537, forward strand.
TGTTCCGCGCGACTGCGCCTGCTACGCCGCAACCTGGTGAGCGACACGCAGCACGGTGGGCAACAACCTAGAGGATTTGAATGTCTGATGTGCTGATCCGCAATGTCCGTCCGTTGGGCGCCGCAACCGTAGATGTTCTGATGCGCGATGGCCGGATTGCTGCAATCGGACCGCATCTCGTCGTGGCGGCCGGCACCGCCGCGGAAGAAGGGGCTGGCGCGCTCGTGTTGCCGGGCCTGATCGAAGGCCACACCCATTTGGACAAGACCGTTTGGGGCGGACAGTGGTACCGCAACGAGGTCGGGCCCACCCGCCTTGACCGCATCGAGAATGAACGCGCCTGGCGCGGCCTCTCCCGCCTCGATGCCGCGGCACGGTCGCTCGCGCTGGCGCGCGCCTTCCTTGCCAACGGCACCACGCGCATGCGCACCCACGCGGATATCGATACCGAGATCGGCCTCGCGCACGTACATGCGACGATGCGTACGCGCGATGCCCTGGCCGATGCGATCGACATGCAGATCGTGGCGTTTCCCCAATCCGGCCTGACCAGCCGCCCAGGGACCGAGGCACTGATGGACGCCGCTCTGCAAGACGGCGCCGACATCGTTGGCGGCATCGATCCTTGCGCTATCGATCGCGATCCGGTGCGCTGCCTCGACTCGCTGTTCGGTCTGGCGACCCGCCATGGCAAGCCGATCGACATTCACCTGCACGAGCCGGGCGAAATGGGTGCGTTCTCGCTCGACCTGATCCTCGAACGCACCGCGGCGCTCGGCATGCAGGGCATGGTGGTGATCAGCCACGCCTTTTGTCTCGGTTCAATTCCCGACCGCGACCGCGATGTGCTGCTCGCGCGAATGGCCGAGCTTAAGGTGGCGATTGCCACGACAGCGCCGGCAAGCAGTCCGGTGCCGTCGCTTGCCGTGTGTCGGGCCGCCGGCGTCATCATGTTCGGAGGCAACGACGGCATCCGCGATACGTGGACCCCCTATGCGAAGCCGGACATGCTGGATCGCGCCATGCATATCGGATTGCGCAACGCGCTGCGCCGCGACGATGAGCTCGGGTGGGCGTTGGATTGCGTCACCGACCAAGCCGCGCGTGGTTGCGGTTTCGCCAACTACGGGCTGGCGCCCGTCGACCGCGGGGACCTTGTGCTGGTCACGTCTGAAACGATTGCGGAAGCTGTGGTTGCCGCGCCGCCACGCCGTCTTGTTGTGGCCGATGGACGCATCGTTGCGCGCGACGGCGAACTGACGATGTGACCCCTGGGCTGCCGTTGCTTCAAGGCCCGCCGCCTCCTACCGTTGGCGCCACGGACGAACTTACCATCAGGCAGGAAGGAACCAGGACATGGGCGAGATCATCGGATTGGGCTGCACGCACTATCCCGGCCTGACGCTGCCAGACGAACGACTGCCCGCCGGCTTCCACCACCTGCTCACAGCACCCAACATGCCAGCGCACTACAAGGACCGCGCGAACTGGCCCGACGAACTACTGGCCGAACTCGGCAACGACGCAGGCGTTTCGTCGGCTCGGCGATACGGCGCACGCATGGGCGACGATTTCCGGGCGATCCGCAAGCAGCTCGACGATTTCGACCCCGACCTCGTGCTGATCTGGGGCGACGACCAGTACGAGAATTTCCGCGAGGACATTATCCCCGCGTTCTGCGTCATGGGCCTCGATGATGATTTCGAGCTGAAGCCCTGGCACACCGGCAACGGCGCCAAGACCAACCGCTGGAACGAACCCGCGGAGTGGGCAATGAAGCTGCATGGCGCGCGCAATGCGGCGAAGCATCTGGCCAGCGGGTTGATCGAACGCGGCATCGACATGGCGTATGCCTACAAGACGCTGCATATGGACGGCCTGGCGCACGCGTTCACCAACACGCTGCTGTATCTCGATTGGGATCGGCGTGGCTTCCCTTGGCCGGTCATTCCGTTCGCCATCAATTGCTACGGCCGCAACCTGATCCATGCGAAGGGCGGCATGGCGGCGTTGTTCCTGCCGCCGCGCGACGACAGCGAAATGCCCGATCCGCCGGCGCCGCAGCCCTGGCGCTGCATGGAGGTCGGCCGCGCCGTGGCCGAAATCCTCGCCGCATCGCCATGGCGCGTGGCGCTGATCGCGTCGTCGAGTTGGTCGCACTGCTTCCTGTCGCCGACCAACGGCTATCTCTGGCCCGACCATGCGGCGGACCGTCTGATGTTCGATGCGCTTTCGCACGCCGATTACGAGTTCTGGCGGAAGCGTCCGCTGCAACAGATGGAACAGGCGGGTCAACACGAAATGCTGAACTGGATGGCGCTGATGGGTGCGATGGAGGCGCTCGACCGGAAGCCGGTGGTGCACGACTACGTGGAAACCCACGTCTTCATGTCGGAGAAGTGTTTCGTGTCCTATCCGGCGTGATGGGCGGTGCCGACAGTCCACACCGTCGTGGTCGGCGAAGGCCGGCCATCCACGTCTTTGCTGATTGCAACAAGGAAAGACGTGGATGCCGACCCCAGCCTTCGCTTGGGGCAGGCTCTTTGTCGGCATGACGGCGGTAGATCCGACCGTATTAACCGGTTCCTTTACTAAATCCGCGGCAGCCGCGGCAGCACCTTCTCGCCGAACAGCCGCATTGACGACCCCGCATCCGCCAAAGCCATGTCGTTGAAATTCACCTGCAGCGAGGCGATCTCGAAATTGCCGATTTGCCGCCGGTAGCTTGCCACGGTGTCGAGAATGCGCTGCGGCGTGCCCACCCAGGCCGCGCATTTGGCAACCTGAGTGTCGAAATTCTCCTGCGCCAATGCGGCGATGACCTTGTCGTAGCCGGGATAGTCGGCTGAACTTTCACCGCTCATCCAGTCGGATGCCGCCGCCACCAGTGAACCCAGATAACGGTTCAACGGCTCGCGTGCGATGCGTTCGGCCTCCGCCTGATCCTCGTGGCAGAACATGTGAAATGCGAGCATCACTGTCCCGTGCCCCGGGTGGCCGGCGCTCTGCCATGCGTCACGATAGAGACCGATCAGCTCGGCCATCGCACCGCCTGCCATCGGGATTGCCATGATGCCATGGCCTGCCGCGCCGGCTCGTTCAAACGACTCGCGGGTCGAAAGTGCGGCGACATAAAACGGCGGACGCGGAGTCTGGGTAGGCCGTGGCAGTGACGTGACATTGCGAAAGCTATGAAAACGACCCTCGGCGGTGACATTCTCCTGCTCGAGCAGAAGCCGCACCTGCTCCATGCCCTCCTCAAATCGCGCCCGGCTTTCATCCAGCTTCACGCCAAATCGGGCGAATTCATGCGGCAAGAAGGCGCGGGCGAAGCCGATGTCGAGGCGTCCGTTGCACAGCGCGTCCAGCATCGCCAATTCGCCGGCAAGCTTCAATGGGTTGTTGAATGCGGGCAACACCGCGCCCGTAATCATCCGCGCGTGCTTTGTCGCCTGCGCGGCAGCGGCCAGGAACACCACGGGATTTGGGCTGTAACCGCCATACGGATTAAAGTAGTGCTCGACCGTGCGGACATGCGTGTAGCCGTAGCGATCGCACAGACCGACCAGGCACAGCGCTTCCTGCCAGTAGTCGCGGGCCGATTTAACGTCCGGGCCGATATCGGGGAAGAACTGGATGCCGACCTGCATGGCCTCATTTATCTCCGTGGTGTTCGCTGAGGCGGTCCATCAACGCGAGCAGAACGCCAAGCACGCCGATGCCGAGCAGGATGGCAAGCTGCAACGCCGCCTGCACGGGCCGCATCTCATCGACATGCACGAAGGTTTCGAGGATCAAGACCGCGGCGATTACAGCGATCGAGGCGACGAGCCGCAGCTTCATCGCGCTGAAGTCGAGCGCGCCCAACCATTGCGGCCGCTCGCCGGACTGCACGGTCAGAACCCGGCCGACGAAGTTCTCCCACCCGGCGAAGATCACGATCACGATGAGGTTCGCGACCAGCGAGAGATCGACCAGGGTCAGGACGTTGAAGATGACCTCGTTGCTGGACGCTGCCAGGAGGTTCGGCACGGCCTGCACCAGCTTCTGCACGAACTTCACGACGATCAGGGCGAGTGCCACGAGCAGGCCGAGATAGATCGGCGCCATGATCCAGCGCGCGGTGAACATGAAGCGCCCGGCGTTGCGCCGCACGCGCTCCTCGATGACGCTCATCCACGCCGTCGGTTCGTCGCTCATCCTCCGCCCCCGATGTTCCTGGGCAGGCTATCCCAGCCGCCAAACCGTTCCAACGCTTCTGCCATCGGTTCGCAGCGCCAGCGTGCGCGCGATGCGGCGTAACTCCCTCTCCGCCCTTGGGGGCGGAGAGGGTCGGCGTGAGGTGGGGGACCGATGTCACTGCGACGACCAACAATCACGGCATGCGGCCTGTGTCGCAATGCTGCCGCCGCCGAATTGCGTCTCGGTCCGCGGAACAAGTTTCGGCCTAAAACAAGGACGTGACCGCAGATATCGACGGAGCCCTATTGGTTGCGGTGCGTGCGCTGGACGAGTCCCCCACCTCACCCTGACCCTCTCCGCCCCCGAGGGCGGAGAGGGAAATGCGCGGGCGTATTCTCTTTCGTCCTACGCCGCCTTCGCCATTCCGCGCAGCACGTAATGCAGGATGCCGCCGTGGCGGTAGTACGCCACTTCGTCGATCGTATCGATGCGGCAGGTCACCGGCACCGTGTCCGCCTTGCCGTTCGGCCGGTGGATCACCAGCGACAGGTCCATCCGCGGCGAGATGTCCTTCTCCAGGCCAAGGATATCAATGACCTCCTCGCCGGTGATGCCGAGCGACTTGCGGTCCATGCCGTCCTTGAACGTCAGCGGCAACACACCCATGCCGACCAAATTCGACCGGTGGATACGTTCAAAACTCTCGACGATCACCGCCTTGATGCCGAGCAGCAAGGTGCCCTTCGCCGCCCAGTCGCGCGAGCTTCCGGTGCCGTACTCCTTGCCGCCGAACACCACCAGCGGCACGCCCTCGGCCTTGTAGCGCATCGCCGCGTCGTAGATCGGCATCTGCACGCCGGACGGCAGGTGCTTCGTCATGCCGCCTTCGACATTCGTCAGCATCTCGTTGCGGATACGGATGTTGGCAAACGTCCCTCGCATCATGATGTCATGATTGCCGCGCCGCGCGCCGTAACTGTTGAAGTCGCGCTCCAGAACCTGGCGCTCCAGCAGGTATTCGCCGGCCGGCGAGGTCTTCCGGATCGAGCCCGCCGGACTGATGTGATCGGTCGTGATCGAATCGCCAAGTTCAGCAAGAATGCGCGCGCCCTTCACGTCGCCGACCGGCGGCGGGTCCATCGTGATGCCCTCGAAGTAGGGCGGGTTCTTCACGTAGGTCGATCCGTCGGTCCAGCGATAGGTCTCGCTGCCGGTATCGACCTCGATCGCCTGCCACTGCTTCGGGCCCTTGGTCACCTCGCCGTAGCGCTTGAGGAACTGCTCGCGCGACAGGCACGCCGCAATCACGTCGGCGATCTCCTTGTTGGAGGGCCACACATCGCGCAGATAGACCGGCTTGCCGTCGGTGCCGGTGCCGAGCGGTGCCGTGGTGATGTCCTCGGTCATCTTGCCCAGCAGCGAATAGGCCACCACGAGCGGCGGCGACGCCAGATAGTTGGCGCGCACATTGGCATGCACGCGGCCCTCGAAGTTGCGGTTGCCGGACAGCACCGCGACGCCGACCAGCCGATGGTCCTCGATCGCATCGGCGATCGCTGCGTCGAGCGGGCCGGAGTTGCCGATGCAGGTGGTGCAGCCGTAGCCGACAAGGTTGAAGCCGAGCGCGTCCAGATCGGCCTGCAGGCCGGATTTCTCCAGGTACTCGGTGACCACCTGCGAGCCGGGCGCCAGCGAAGTCTTCACCCACGGCTTCGGCGTCAGGCCCTTGGCGCGCGCCTTGCGGGCCACGAGGCCGGCGGCGACCAGCACCGACGGGTTCGACGTGTTGGTGCACGAGGTGATCGCCGCGATCACCACGTCGCCATGCGTTATCTCGTAGTTCTTGCCCTCGACCTTCACCCGCGTGTCCACATCGTTGGCCGGCACGCCCAGGCCCTTGGTCAGTTCCGCCTTGAATGCGGATGACGCATCCTTCAGGGCCACACGGTCCTGCGGCCGCTTCGGGCCGGCGAGGCTCGGCACGACGGTGGACAGGTCCAGTTCCAGCGTGTCGGTGAACACCGGCTCGGGCGTGCCGGGCTCGCGGAACATGCCCTGCGCCTTCAGATACGCTTCCACCAGCGCGATGCGGTGCTCGTCGCGCCCGGTCAGGTGCAGGTAGTCGAGCGCCACCTTGTCCACCGGGAAGAACCCGCAGGTCGCGCCATATTCCGGCGACATGTTTCCCACCGTGGCGCGATCGGCGAGACCCAGCTCGTCCAGCCCCGGCCCAAAGAATTCGACGAATTTTCCCACGACGCCCTTGCGGCGCAGCATCTGCGTCACGGTCAGCACGAGATCGGTCGCGGTGGCGCCCTCTGGCAGCCTGCCGGTCATGCGGAAGCCGATCACGTCGGGGATCAGCATGGCGATCGGCTGGCCGAGCATCGCCGCTTCGGCCTCGATGCCGCCGACGCCCCAGCCCAGAATGCCGAGGCCATTGACCATCGTAGTGTGGCTGTCGGCGCCGTACAGCGTGTCGGGATAGGCGATCGTCGCGTCGTCCGCCTGTCCCGTCCACACGCACTGCCCGAGGTATTCCAAATTCACCTGGTGGCAGATGCCGGTGCCCGGCGGCACCACGCGGAAGTTGGAGAACGCGTTCTGGCCCCAGCGGAGGAAACGGTAACGCTCACCGTTGCGCTCGAACTCGATTTCGACGTTGCGGGTCAGCGCATCGGGTCGCGCGGAGACATCGACGATGACCGAGTGGTCAATTACCAGATCCACCGGCACCAGCGGGTTTACCTTCTGCGGGTTGCTGCCGAGCCGCGTGATGCCGTCGCGCATCGCGGCGAGATCGACCACCGCGGGAACCCCGGTGAAATCCTGCAGCAGGATGCGCGCGGGCTTGAACGGCACCTCGCGGTCCGAATGCGCCGCGGCCAGCCAGCCGGCGATCGATTTCGCGTCCTCGACTGTGTAGCTCGTGCCGTCCTCGAAGCGCAGCACGTTCTCCAGCAGGATCTTCAGCGTGACCGGCAGGCGGGAGATATCGCCCAGCGACTTCGCTGCTTCGGGCAGCGAGAAGTAATCGTATTGCTTGCCCTGGACTGTCAGTGTGCGGCGAGTCTTCAGGGTATCCTGCCCGATCGCTTTCATTGGCCGGTTCGCCTTCCGTTGTGCGGCACGGTTGAGGGTGCGTGCCGCGGATGCAATGGTTGCAGCGCGGGTTTTTACACACCAGCCCGCCAGCGTCCACGGGCGGGGAGGGCGGTCTTGTTGCAGGCGGCCGGCTTGGCGGCATTCCGTGGCGAGCGGCTGGTGTTCCGCGATATCGATTTCGCGGTTGCCGCGGGCGGGGCGCTGCTGCTGACTGGGCCGAACGGATCAGGCAAGTCCACGCTGCTGCGGTTGCTTGCCGGCCTGTTGCGGCCTGCGGCGGGGATGCTGATCTGGGACGGCGAGGATGCGCTGTCCGATCCGCCGATGCATGCCATGCGGGTGGCCTATGTCGGCCACCAGGACGCGGTAAAGCCAGGGCTCACGGCTGCGGAGAACCTACATTTCGCGGCTCGGCTGAGCGGCGCGGATGTTGGCGAGGCGCTGCTTACGGTCGGCCTCGAGGAACTCGCCGATCTCCCGGCGCGGATGCTGTCGGCGGGACAGAAGCGACGGCTCGCCTTGGCACGGCTTGTCCTGTCCCGTGCGTCTCTGTGGCTACTGGATGAACCGACCCTGGGGCTTGACACGGCGTCAGTGGAGCGGCTTGGCAACATGCTGGGGGCGCATCGCGCACGTGGCGGATTGGTCGTCGCCGCGACGCACCTGACGTTGCCCCTGCCGGATGCAGCCGATTTGCGCTTGGCATGACCATTACACGCGCAACCGTCATGGCCGGGCCTGACCCGGCCATCCACGCACCAACCGAAGTGTGGGGATGGCCGGGTCAAGCCCGGCCACGACGGCTACGGCACGGCTAGTCACCGTCGTGCGCCGCTTCACCGCCGTCGTGGCGCGCGAACTGCGGCTGTCGCTGCGGCATGGCGCCGACACGCTGGCGGCGCTGCTGTTCTTTCTGCTCACAGCCTCGCTGTTTCCCCTGGCGATCGGGCCGGCTCCGGAAACCCTGGGCCGCATCGCACCCGGGATCGTCTGGGTCTGCTCGCTGCTGGCCGCGCTGCTGCCGCTCGACCGGCTGTTCGGTGCGGATTTCGAAGATGGTTCACTCGACCAGTTGATGCTGTGCGGCCTGCCACCCGCGGCGATCGCGATGGCGAAGGCGATGGCGCATTGGCTGGTCACCGGCCTGCCGCTGCTGCTTGCAGCGGCGCCGTTGGCGGTGATGCTCCGGATGCCCGACTCGGCGATCGCGCCGCTGCTGATCGGATTGCTGCCCGGCACGATGCTGCTGTCCCTGCTCGGCACGACCGTGGCGGCGATCGTGCTGGGCGCGCGCCGAGGCGGCGTGCTGCTGCCACTGCTGATCCTGCCGCTTGCCGCGCCCGTGCTGATCTTCGGCGTTGGCGCGGCAGACGCTGCGTCCGGCGGCCTCAGCCCGCGCCCACATCTGCTCCTGCTCGCCGCGCTGCTGGCGGCAGCCCTGCCGCTATGTCCGCTCGCCGCTGGTGCCGGGCTCCGTAGCGCGACAGAATAGGTTGAATACGAGGTTCGATAGGTAACTATTGGTTGTTCTTTGGCTCATCTCGCAACGAAACGGCGCCACAATGCGGCGATTTCGCGGCATCACACCAGGAACATCTCGGTGCCACCGTAATTCCTTGATTTTGCCATTGCATGAGCGCGCGACGGTTCGATACACGTGACACTGGGGAGACGTTCTCATGACGCGAGCCGAATGGCGGCGCGGCGCGGCTGTCTATTGGATTTCCGTGCCTTGCTATTTTGACAATAAAGCGGACGACATCGGCGACCTTCCCGGCGCCATCGCGCGGCAGGGGTATGTCGCGGGCCTCGGTGTCGCCGCGATCCAGTACCGGTGAGGCTCCATGGACGTTTCTGAAATGCTGGTTTCCCCCTCGCGCGACAGAATTGCGTCGCCAATTGCCCTGCCGGCGAATGAGGCGGCGATCGACTCGCTGCGCGATCTGATCGTGTCGAAGCTGACATACGCCACTGGACGAGATCCCATGGCCGCAACCGACCGCGACTGGTTCGTCGCGGCGGCGCTGTCCCTGCGCGACCGGATCGTCGATCGCTGGCTGACGAGCGCGCGCAACGACTCCAGCAAGAACCGCAAGCGCGTGTATTACCTATCGTTGGAATTCCTCCCCGGCCGACTGTTCCTCGACTCGCTGAACAATTCGGGTCTGACAGAACCGATGCGGCTCGCACTCGGCCAACTCGGTGTTGACCTCGAGCGCCTGCGCGCCGTCGAACCCGATCCGGCGCTCGGCAACGGCGGGCTTGGTCGGCTGGCCGCCTGTTTCATGGAGAGCATGGCGAGCCTGGGCATTCCCGCCCATGGCTTTGGCATTCGCTACAATTTCGGACTGTTCCAGCAGGTCATCCGCGACGGCTGGCAGCACGAATACCCGGAGAACTGGCTCTCCCTCGGCAATCCGTGGGAGTTCGAACGACCCGATGTACGCTACAAAGTCGGCTTCGGCGGTTGGGTGGATTCGACACAGGGTGTGGACGGCCGTTCATCCGCAGTCTGGCATCCGCACGAAACAGTGTTCGCCATTGCCTATGACACGCCCGTCGTCGGATGGCGCGGCCGGCACGCGAACACGCTGCGCCTGTGGTCGGCACGGGCGCCGGACCCACTGGCACTGGAGGCATTCAACCGCGGCGATCATGTCGGCGCGCTGAGCGCACGAGCGCAGGCGAACGCGATTTCGCAGATCCTGTACCCGAGCGACGAGACGCCAGCCGGTCAGGAGCTGCGGTTGCGCCAGGAGTTTTTCTTTTCGTCTGCCTCGCTGCAGGACCTGCTGCACCGACACATCCAGCAATACGGCGAACTGCACAGCCTACCCGACAAGTGCGCCATTCAGTTGAACGACACCCACCCCGCGATCGTGGTGCCGGAGTTGATGCGGCTATTGGTGGATCAGCATGGCCTGCCGTGGGCTGAGGCCTGGCGGATCACCACAAGCACCATCTCCTACACCAACCACACACTGTTGCCGGAGGCGCTGGAGACTTGGCCGGTGCCGTTGATGGAACGGCTGCTGCCACGCCATATGCAGATTATCTACGAGATCAACAAGCTTCATCTTGACTCGCTGGCGGGTTCGCGCAAGCCGGAGATGCCGCATTCCGAGGTGTCGGTCATCGACGAGGGCGGCGATCGGCGCGTGCGCATGGGCACGCTGGCGTTTCTTGGTTCCCACAATGTGAACGGCGTGTCGGAACTGCACACCGAACTGATGCGCCGCACCGTATTCCAGTCGCTGCACCAGCTCTATCCGGACCGGATCGTCAACAAGACCAACGGCATTACATTCCGCCGCTGGCTGTTCACCGCCAATCCACATCTCACCGCGCTGCTCCGGGATGCGATCGGACCGGAGGTCATGGATAATCCGATGGCGCTGGAGCGGCTCGTCCCGTTGGCGGACGATCCGGCGTTGCACGATCGGCTGATCGCCGCCCGGCGCACCAACAAGGCGGCACTGGGAAGGCTGGTCGCCGAGCGGCTGGAGATCGCGATCGACCCCGACGCACTGATCGACGTGCACATCAAGCGCATACACGAATACAAGCGACAGTTGCTGAACATCCTGGAGGCGGTCGCGCTATACAACGCGATGCGCGATCAGCCGGGCCGGGACTGGGTGCCGCGCGTGAAGATTTTTGCCGGCAGGGCGGCTGCCAGCTACCGGCGTGCCAAGCTGATCATCAAGCTGATCCACGACGTGGCGGATGTGGTGAATGACGACCCGGCGGTGCGGGGATTGCTGAAGGTCGTGTTCCTGCCGGATTATAATGTGAGCCTGGCCGAGGCGATCATCCCGGCCGCCGATCTCTCCGAGCAAATCTCCACCGCGGGCATGGAGGCTTCCGGCACCGGAAACATGAAGCTGGCGCTGAACGGCGCGCTGACGATCGGCACGCTGGACGGTGCGAACCTTGAAATTCGCGACCGTGTCGGCGCGGAGAATATGTTCACATTCGGTCTGACCGCACAGGAGGTGGACGAGCGCCGACGGCAGCCTGGCCCGCCGAGGGCTTTTTCGCCGGTGCTGTTGCAGGTGCTGGACTCTATTGGGTCCGGCGAGTTCTCGCCTGATGAGCCGCATCGCTACCATGATCTGCTCGCCGATCTGACGGGCAGCGACTGGTTCATGGTAACGGCGGATTTCGACGCCTACCTTGCCGCGCAGCGCGACGTCGTGGCGCGCTGGTGCGATCGCCGCGCCTGGTGGCGGTCGAGCGTGCTTAACACCGCGCACATGGGATGGTTCTCGTCAGACCGAACCATCGGCGAATATGCCGAGGAGATCTGGCGTGTGCCTGTGGAGTCCGACTAGAGCATTTTGACGCTGACCGGAAAGCACCTCGCCGCGCCTTTCTATTCGTCATGGCTGGGCTTGACCCGGCCATCTCGTCAAGCACGGTGCCGCGAGCGATGGCCGGGTCAAGCCCGGCCATGACGGTGCTGCGTCTGGCATCAGATGCTGACGAGCAGCGCCCAAATCGCAAGCAGGCCCACCACCAGCCCTGCCGAGGCGATCAGGCTAGACTGCGTGGAGGTCGTTGCAGCAACCCTGGCGCGGGCGCGGGTTCGATGCGTACGTCTGGCTGTGTCTGACATGGCGTGCGACCTTGGTAAAATGACACTACGCATGATGTCACAGGCGCATGGCGCCGCGTAGTTCGCAAAAGTCCGTACCCGCAGCGATTGACCGTTCGGTTGGCGGTGCAAGACTGCGTGGAACACCAAAGAATAACGCCATGGCGACACCGAGGTTCACGACAGTCTATCGCGTTCAGGGCGATGCCGCCTCGATCGAGGCGCGCGCGCAGGCGATCGCCGTCGAGCAGAGCGTCGAGATGCCCGTCACGGCCATCGCCGAACCGGAAATCGTGACGGACATTGTCGGGCGCGTCGAAGCGATCGAGGATCGTGGCGGCGGGCTGTTCGATGTGCGCATTGGCCTGGCACTCAGCACCACCGGCCTGGAGGCCGCGCAGTTCCTGAACATGGTGTTCGGCAATGCGTCGCTGTACGAGGATGTGGTTCTCCAGGACGTCGAAATTCCAACCGAACTGGCGACGGCATTTGGCGGCCCGCGCCACGGCATCGGAGGCTTGCGTCAGCGTGTCGGCGCCGTCGGGCGTGCATTCACCTGCTCGGCCATCAAGCCGCAGGGCGTGCCGCCGGCGCGCCTCGCCGAACTGGCGGGGCGCTTCGCCCGCGGCGGCATCGACTTCGTGAAGGACGACCATGGGCTGGCAGATCAACGTTATTCACCGTTCGCCGATCGGGTGGCGGCCTGTGCCGATGCGGTCGATCGGGCGGCGCAGGCGACGGGACACGCCACGCGTTATGTGCCGAGCCTGTCAGGTGACCTGGACCGAATGCGGCGGCAGATCGACGCGGCGCGCGCGGCGGGGATCGACACGGTGCTGATCGCACCGATGCTGGCGGGCTGGGCGACATTCCAGACGCTGGCGAGGACGTTTCCGGACATTGCGTTCATTGCGCATCCGACAATGGGCGGTGCCGCGCGCATTGCACCGGAACTGCTGGTGGGAAAACTGTTTCGGCTGCTGGGTGCGGATGCGGTGATCTTCCCCAATCATGGCGGCCGGTTCGGCTACACGCCGGAGACCTGCCGCGCACTGGCCGGACAGGCGCGCGCACACTGGGATGGTGTGCGCCCGAGCGTTCCTGTTCCGGCCGGCGGCATGACGCTGGACCGCGTGCCCGAGATGCTTGACTTCTATGGACCGGACGCGATGTTGCTGATCGGCGGCAGCCTGCTCGCGGCGCGCGAACGGCTCACCGAGGAGACCGCCGCATTCACGCGCGCGGTGGCGCAACATAGCTATCGGTAATGCGCTGTTCTGCATGGCTGTGGATGGTTGATGGTGGTATGTTCTAGCGCAGGCAGACAACAGTGAGGAAAATCATGGACCGTTTCATCGTGTGTCTGGTGCTTGCGTCAACTATCTGCGGACTTGTTATGCCCCGAGAGTATGCGTCAGCGCAGACGAAAGGCGACCTTGTAGGAACGTGGAGCCTCGCCTCTGTGACCGTCGAACAGGGGGGCCAGAAGCGTGACATACAGGGACCAAACCCGAAGGGGCGGCTCATACTCGACAATAGCGGCCATTACGCAGTTCTGACGTTCCAAGCGGACCAACAGAAATTTGCTTCCAATAATCGCCTGGAGGCAACCGCTGAAGAAACCAAGACCCTATTGTCGGGGACTCTTGCCCACTACGGAACATACTCAGCAGACGGGAATGTACTGATCTTTCACATCGAACGTTGCACGTTTCCGAATTGGAATGGTATTGAACAGAAGCGGCCGTTCAGCCTCAAAGGGGATGAACTCACGTACACCACCCCCGGATCAACCGGTACGGGCGCCACTCAGCTTATTTGGAGGCGTAGTTAGCCGCCTATCCACAGCCAAGTCGAACAGCGCCATCGGTAAACGGCCATGGACATCGAGCAGCAGTCGCACATTCGGGAATTCCGCGAGGACTACCGCTGGGACGGGGTTGCCCACCTTCCCTACAAGGAGGAGGGCGCCGCACCGTTCAAGGCGATCTCGCGCCAGGTGCTGTTTCACGAGCCCGAGTTTGGCTGCGAGTTGCGCTATTTCGAGATGGATGCGGGCGGTTATTCGACGTTGGAGCGCCATGAGCACATGCACGCGGTGATGATCCTGCGCGGGCACGGCCGGTGTCTGGTAGGTGAGGAGGTGCGGGCGGTCAAGCCGTTCGATCTGGTCACGATCCCGTCGTGGACCTGGCATCAGTTCCGTGCGACCGAAGGCGAGCCGTTTGGGTTCATGTGCATGGTGAACGCAGAGCGGGACAAGCCGCAGTTGCCGAACGCACAGGAGCTGGAGACACTCCGCCGGCGCCCGGCGGTCGCGGCGTTTTTGGAGATGTAGTGTCTCGCGCAGACAGTGCAGCGCCTCCATTGTCATTCCCGCGAAAGCGGGAACCCAGGGGCAACAGCACGGAACGTGCCTGGGTTCCCGCTTGCGCGGGAATGACGAAATTGGGGCGATGTGTTTGGTCACGACCGGTGTTCGGTACCATCATTCGCTCGCCACGTATCGCGCGTCCAGCGCCGTCAGATCGATCCGATTTGCCGTATCGCGCCAGATCCGCACATTCGCGTCGACCGTCGCGGTGTCGCGCATGCCCACCAGCGCCACGTCCACCAGCGGATTTGACAACACGAACTGGATCAGCGCGGGCGTATAGTCAAACGTGTTGGCAGGGTTCACCATCTGGACCCAGCGCTGGAATGTGCCCGATGTCGCGGTCCGCATCGTCACGGTGGACATGCCGCGACGCTTTGCCTCGATCAGGCTGCCGAACGGTCGCGTCGGATCGTACGGGTGCTGGTGCAGGAAGTTGTAGCCGATCTGCATCACATCGAAACCGCCGCTGGCGATGAAGCGGTAGACCGCCGCGTCGTTGTCCTCGGTCGTGAACCCCGTCAGCCCCACATGGCCGTCGTCTTTCAGCCGTTGCATCTCCTCCAGCATGCCGCCGGTGCGCAGGACAAGTGCCTCGCCGTCCGGTCCGTACGACGAGCCGTGGAGCTGCAGCAGATCGATGCGGTCGCGGCGCAGGCGGCGCAAGCTTGCCTCCAGCGATTGCCGCATCCGACCGGTGGCGGTGAGCGGCACCTTGGTGGCGAGGAACACCGGCGCGCCCTCCAGCGCCTCGCCGAAGATCGTTTCCGCCAAGCCATCGCCGTAACCCGGCGCGGTGTCGAAATAGTTCACCCCGAGCTCCACCGCGCGGCGCAGCGCCGCCATCATGATCTCGCGGTTGGCGGGGTCGCCGGGAGCGTAGGCCTCGATGTAGTTGGTCAGGCCGGCGGTCGCGCCGCCGAAGCCGATCCGGCTGACCGGCACGCGGTTCGGCCCGAAGGCAGCCGTCAGGCTGAGCACCGCGTTCGCTGGGTCCTGGGTCATGCTGCCGCTCCTGCCGATTTCGCCCTACATTTGACCCGCAACGCGCCGGCGCTCAAACACCGCCACAAACCAGGGGACGAAGCAGCCATGCCAGCAAAGCCGCGGGTCATCACCATCGAAGAGCACTACCAGGACCCGGACGTGGTACGGGCCTACGCGCCCGAGGACGCCAGGCAGCTCCCCGCGATCGCCGAGCGCTTGAACGATCTCACCTCGCTCCGCATCCGCGAGATGGACGAGGCGGGGATCGACATGCAGGTACTGTCCCACGCCAATCCCGGCCTCCAGAAGATGGACGCCGAGACCGCGGTGCGCCTGGCGCGCATCGCCAACGACCGGCTCGCCGAGACGGTGCGCGCGCACCCCGATCGGTTCGCCGCGTTTGCCGCCATCCCGACGCCCGACCCCAAGGCGGCGGCCGATGAACTGGAGCGTGCGGTGACGCAACTCGGCTTCAAAGGGGCGCTGATCAACGGCACGACCAACGGCGTGTTCTTCGACGACAAGCGCTTCTGGCCGATCTGCGAGCGCGCCGCGGCGCTGGACGTGCCGCTGTACCTGCACCCGACGATGCCGCATCCGGCGGTGATCGAGACCTACTACAAGGACTACGCGCAGGAGTGGCCGATGATCATGCGCGCCGCCTGGGGCTTCACGGTCGAGACCGCGACGCAGGGCGTCCGCATGGTGCTGTCCGGTGTGTTCGACGCCTATCCGAAGCTGAAGATCATCCTGGGCCATCTCGGCGAGGGCCTGCCATTCCTGGTGTGGCGCATCGACATGGGTTTCAAGCGCGAGGGCCCTGGGCGGCGCGCATTCCGCGATATTTTCTCCGAGCATTTCTTCATCACCACCAGCGGTTTCTTCTCCAACCCGGCGCTGCTGTGCTGCGTGCAAGAGCTGGGCGTGGACCGCATCATGTTCTCGGTGGATTATCCGTTCGTCGCCAACACGCCGGGCACCGACTGGCTGCCGACGATTCCCCTGTGTGCCGAGGACAGAGCGAAGATCGCCAGCGGCAATGCGGTGCGGCTGCTGAAGCTGTAGCGCTTGCATGGAGGATCCATTCGTCATCCCCGACGAGCCGTCCGCAGCAGATGCGATCGCTGCGATTGGCGACGAACTCGCGGTGTTCGACGACTGGATGGACCGCTATCAGTTCATCATGGAACTGGGCCGCAAGCTGCCGCCGTTTCCTGAAGCCTGGACCAACGACGCACATCGCGTGCCCGGCTGCCAGAGCAAGGTCTGGATGGAGGGCGCACTGCGCGATGGCCGGCTGTTTCTCGCCGGCACGTCCGATGCCGCCATCGTCGCCGGCCTGATCGCGCTGCTGCTGCGCGTCTATTCCGGGCGCCCGCCGGCCGAGATCGTCGCCACCGACCCGGTCTTCCTGAAGGACCTCGGCCTGCTGGAGGCACTGTCCACCAACCGCGGCAACGGTATCGCCGCGATGGCGCGCAAGATCCGCGAACTCGCAGCGTTGCAGACCGCCGCGTAACGGGGAATGTCGGACGGCGTCCGCGTCGCGCTGTTCTTCGCGGCGCTGTTTTCCGCCGCCGCCATCAGCACCGCCTTTCTGCCGCTGTGGTTCGCCGATCGCGGGCTGAGCGCTGTTGCGATCGGCCAGGTGCTGGGCGCGGCCGCATTGCTCCGCGTGTTCGCCGGCCCGGGCTGGGGCACGCTCGCCGACCGGATCGGGCGCCGGCCAGTCATGCTGGCGGCCTCGGTTGCCGCCACCGTGGCGGCGCTGTGCTACGTGCCGTCGCGCGGGTTCCTGCTGCTGCTGGTGGTCGCCGGCGTGCAGGGGGTCGCGGCGTCCGCGCTCAATCCGCTGATCGATTCGCTGGCGCTGTCGCTCGCGCGGGACGGGCGCATGGACTACGGCAAGGTGCGCTCGATCGGCTCGGTCGCCTACATGGCGGCGAGCGCGGGCCCGGGCTGGCTGCTGTCCGTCGCCGGCACCTGGCTGGTGCCCTGGTTGCTGGCCGCGAGCTATGGCGCTGGCGCGGCCGTGACGCCGCTGCTGCCGGAGACCGCCGACCGGACCGGCGTGCGCCGCTCGCTGGCAGGGCTGCATCTGTTCGCTATCCGGCCATTCCGCCTGACGGTTCTGGCCAGTGCGCTGATCCAGGGGGCGCATGCCGCGTATTACGGCTTCGCGCCGCTGTTCTGGCGCGCACACGGACTGAGCGATGGCATGATTGGCATGCTGATCGCCGAGGGGATTGTGGCCGAGGTCGCGCTGTTTGCGTGGGGTCGGCGATTGATCGAACGGCTCGGGCCGGCGGGGCTTACCGCCTGTGCCGCGACGGCATCTATCGTTCGTTGGAGTGCGATGGCATTCGCGCCACCACTCGCGGTGCTTGCGGCGGTTCAGTTGCTGCACGCCGCGACGTTCGCGATGCAGCATCTGTCGGCGATGCTGGTGCTGAGCCGGTCGGTGCCCCCGGAACGCGCCGCGACGGCGCAGGCGCTGCATGCGGCGCTGGGCTACGGCGCGCCGGGCGGGCTGCTGATGCTCCTGGCCGGGTTTCTCTATTCCCGATTTGGCGGTCTGGCTTTCCTTGCGATGGCCGCGATCGGCGGGTCTGCGCTGCTGCTGGTCCGGCCGCTACGGCGGTAGGAGTGCGTCCACCAGGGCCCCCGAACCACCAGAGGCTCCGCCTCTGGACTCCGCCAAGGGCGCAGCCCTTGGAACCCATCCCTTGAAGAATCAGATTCCAGAGGCTCCGCCTTTGGTGGTGGTGTCGGGGGCAAAGCCCTCGGGCGGGTTGAGCCTGCCCCGGACTTGATCCCATAGGCGCTAAAATGGCCGTCACCGCTAGCATCGTTCCCCAGCTGTCATGGCCGGCGACGGCCGGCCACCCACGTCTTGCGGTGCTTCGCGCATCGAAGTCGTGGGTGGCCGGCCGTCGCCGGCCATGACGCGGGGGGTAGTGCTGCCGACGTCGCGCTATTTTAGCGCGAATGCGACTTGATCCGGGGGCGGAGCCTTGAGGACTCCGCCAAGGCCTGTGCCGACTCGGCTGCGGCTGCTATCCCTGGCGACATGCCCGAAGCGCAAGCTGACCTGTTCGGAACCCCGTCGCACAGCAGCGCGCAGCCTGACGCCGAGATTGTGGCCCTCGTGCGTGCCCGGCTGCGTGCAACGCTGGCGCTGGTCAAATCGGCCGATGCGATGCCATGGCCGGATCAACTCGCCATCATCCGCGAGGACAACGCGTTCCGCTTCGCCAAGGATATGCTGCCGCGTGCCGAAGGGGCTGCCCTCTGGGCCGAGTTCGACGCGGAGATGAACCGCCTTTACGCCATCATGAACGCGGGCAAGAAAGCCGATCCGGACAACTGACCGCCACCGCCCCTAAACCTTCTCCACCTGCCCATACTCCAGCTCCACCGGCGTGGAACGCCCGAAGATTGAGACGCTGACCTTCACGCGCCCCTTCTCCTCGTCCACCTCCTCGACCGTGCCGTTGAAGCTGGTGAACGGGCCGTCGGCGACGCGCACCTGCTCGCCCACCTCGAACAGCACCGCCGGGCGTGGCCGTTCCACGCCCTCCTGCGTCTGCTTCATGATCCGCTCGGCTTCCGCCTCGGTGATCGGGCTGGGGCGAGTTTTGCTGCCCAGGAAGCCGGTCACCTTCGGCGTGTTCTTCACCAGGTGCCAAGCGTCGTCGCTCAGCTCCATCTTCACCAGCACGTAGCCGGGAAAGAACTTGTGCTCGGCATTGACCTTCTGGCCGCGGCGCATCTCGACCACCTGCTCCGACGGCACCAGGACCTCGTCGAACTGATCCGCCAGTCCCTTCTGCGCCGCCTGCTCCTTGAGCTGCTGGGCAATCTTCTTCTCGAAGCCCGAATAGACGTGCACCACGTACCAACGCTTGGCCATTTCTCTGATGCTTTCCTCAGAAAGTCATGCTGAACAGGGCGCGGATACTGATCCCGACGACCTGATCGACCAGGAAGAAGAACATCGCAGCCAGCGCCACCATGGCGAACACGAGGCCCGTGGTCACCATCGTCTCCTTGCGGGACGGCCAGGTGACACGCGCCATTTCGGCCCGCACCTCACGCACGAATTTCGCCGGATCGACCGCCACGTCGTTACTCTCCAAACCCTGTTGCCGGGGACTATAGCGCGATCCCGCGCCGCTGGCAGGGGTGGAGGGTCTCGAACCCCCAACCTCCGGTTTTGGAGACCGGCGCTCTAGCCAATTGAGCTACACCCCTTTATTAGTCATTTCAGCGACTTAGCAGCTCTGCGCTCTTCCACTGGTCTCGCTTTGGTTGCGTTCCAAGAGGAAAGCGACCCCCGAGAGGCGGCTCATGTAGCGATTGCGTGAGCGGAAGTCTAGGCGGCTCGCCTCAGGCCGGCCGGAAATGAGCTTGTCGGGCTCGTCTCTTTGAATCGCGACATGTACGAAAAGGCCGCCCCGAGGGGCGGCCATCATCGTCGCAAATCGGATGTTCAAATGGCGGTAGGAACTTCAGAAGAGCCTCGAAACCAGAACGGCGCCTGACGCCAGAAAGATCGCTCCCCAAAAACACAATATCCGAAGTTCATGGCGGCGCATGACGAGGACTCCGTTGGTACGCAAGGTATGGCCCTGCAAGGGGGCTAAATTGGGGCCGGAACAAGGGCAACAGATAACGAATGTGAGAACGCAGCCCGGTGAATAGGGCAATAACGCGAACTTCCTCACGCTGCCTCCTCCGGATTACCGACGGTCCGGCGGATAATCCTGCAGGGCCCAGCGTGGCATCGGCGTACATCAGACTTCGTCGTTGTTTCCCGCCGCGCCCGTCTTTGCGTCGTTGCTTCTCTTGTTCTTCGTGCGATTCCAACCGCCAAAACAACAACTTTCGGTCGCCACTCGTTGCTCACGTTATCCGGGCTTGGCTGCCCATGACGGTGAAATAGAGGGTCAACAACAACGCGGCTGGCATGCGCGCCGGGAACGCCGCCTTACGCGCCATCGGTGGATCACGCGGGCTCTTCGAGGCATATTGTTGTCTAGTCCCAAAGCAGAATGCTCGGTAATTATGCTAATTCAAGGTGGCAATTAGTGATCTCCGATCGTTTGCCCGAATTAGTGGCAATCGTGCTTGCCATTCCCGGCCCGGTCTGCTGCAATGCAGCAAGGACGCGGCGCGGCTGGCATATCGGTTGCTCCGGCTCCAACCAACCTCGGGACCCGGAGACCACCATGGACAGCGTCAAGCCCGCCGATATCGTCGCAAACATGGTGCAGGCTGGCGCAGTCAAGGCGCGGCTCGGTCCGCTCGACCTGCTGATCCGAGGCTGCCTGTCCGGCGCACTTCTGGGGTTCGCCACCAGCCTGGCCGTTGGCGCCACGGTCCAGACCGGTCAGCCCCTGGTGGGTGCGCTGATCTTTCCGGTCGGCTTCGTGATGATCGTGCTGCTCGGCCTGGAACTGGTGACCGGCAGTTTTGCGCTCCTGCCGATGGCATGGCTCGCCCGACAGACCACTCCGTCCGTCATCATCACCAACTGGTCCTGGGTCTTCCTCGGCAATCTGATCGGCAGCATTTTCTACGGCGGTCTGCTCGTCATCGCGCTGACCATGGCCGGCCAGGTGGAACCCTCCGGCGTCGCCGACCGCATCCGCCAGATCGCGGAGGCGAAGACCATCGGCTACGCGCATTTCGGCGCCGCCGGCATGCTCACCGTGTTCGTCAAGGCGATCCTGTGCAACTGGATGGTCTGCTTCGGCGTGGTGATGGCGATGGCCTCCACCTCCACGATCGGCCGCATCGCCGGCGCCTGGATGCCGATCCTGATCTTCTTCGCCCAGGGCTTCGAGCATTCCGTCGTCAACATGTTCATCATTCCCACCGGCATGATGATGGGCGCCAAGGTCAGCGTCGCCGACTGGTGGGTGTGGAACCAGATCCCCGTGACGCTCGGAAATCTGGTCGGGGGCGCGTTGTTCACCGGACTTGCGCTTTACATCACCTATGCGCGCAAACTGGCCGAGGCGCCGGCGGCCGCGACCGGCGCCGCCCAGGCTATGCGTTCGTAAGTCTGCGCGTGTCATGACGAGCGCGGCCGACACGCCGTTTACGCCCGATCAGCAGGAGTACCTGAAAGGCTTCATGGCGGGAGTGGAGGCGCGCCGTGCGGTCACCGGTCAGCCACTCGCGCCGGTCCAGAGCGCCGCGGACCCCGCCGACCCGCATCGCGCCGCCCAGGACCGCACCGTCGCAGCCGGCGGCAAGCTCACCGCCGAGGAGGAGGCGAAGCGCAGGAAGCACCCGCTCGACCGGTTCGACGAGGTCACTGCGATGGCCGCCGAACCGCGATTTCCCAAGGGCACCGACATCTTCCTGAGCAAGTTCTTCGGCCTGTTCTATGCGGCGCCGGCGCAGAACGCTTACATGTGCCGCCTGCGCATGCCGGGCGGCATTCTGACCGCGCATCAGTGCCGCGGCGTGGCGGCGATCGCCGAGGACCTCGGCGGCGGCTATGCCGACATCACCACGCGCGCCAATCTGCAAATTCGGGAAATCGGTCCGGACAAGCCACCCGAAGTGCTGATGCGCCTGGCGGAGATCGGGCTTACGTCGCGCGGCGCCGGCGCGGACAATATCCGCAACATCACCGGCAGCCCGACAGCGGGCATCGACCCGCAGGAACTGATCGACACACGCCCGCATGCGCGCGCGCTGCATCACTTCATCCTGCACCAACGCGAGCTTTACGGCCTGCCGCGCAAGTTCAACATCGCGTTCGACGGCGGCGGGCGGGTCGCTGTGCTGGAGGACACCAACGATATCGCGTTCAGCGCGGTGCGGGTGGCGGACGGGTTCGGTGTCCCCGCCGGCGTCTATTACCGCCTGGGGCTCGGCGGCATCACCGGTCACCGCGATTTTGCGCGCGCCACCGATGTGATCGTTCCGCCCGAGCAGGCGACGCGCGTCGCCGCGGCGGTCGTGCGCGTGTTCATCGCCGAGGGCGACCGTACCGACCGCACCAAGGCGCGGCTGAAATACGTGCTCGATCGCTGGGGCGTGCCGCGCTTCCTGGAAGCGATGGAGCAGATCCTTGGTGCGCCGTTGCTCCGCGTCGATCCGGCCGCCATCGTGCCGCGGCCGAGCCAGGACAAGCATGGCCACGTCGGCGTGCATGCCCAGAAGCAGCCGGGCCTGAGTTATGTCGGTGTTGTCGTGCCGATGGCGCGGCTGCCGGCCGGGCAGATGCGCGGCCTTGCCGAAATCGCCGAGCGCTTCGGTTCCGGCACGCTGCGGCTGACCGTCTGGCAGAACCTCATCATCAGCGACATTGCCGGCGAGGTGCTGGACGATGCGCTGGCGGCAATCGCGGTGCTTGGGCTGGATTGGCGTGCTTCGGCGTTGCGTGGGGGGCTGGTCGCCTGCACCGGCAACGCCGGCTGCAAATTCTCGGCGAGCGATACCAAACGCCACGCCGCGGAACTGGTCGATTGGCTGGATGCGCGCATCACGGTCGATCGGCCGGTGAACATCCATCTCACCGGCTGCCATAACTCGTGCGCACAGCATTACGTCGCCGACATCGGTCTGCTTGCCGCCAAGGTCCAGCAGGGCGAGGAGATGGTCGAAGGCTACGACCTGCACGTGGGCGGCGGTGCCGGCGAGCGTCAGGCGATCGGCCGGCTGATCCGTCCCAAGGTGCGGTTCGACGATCTGCCGCCAATGGTGCTGTCGCTGCTGGCGGCCTGGATGGAACGGCGTGTTGACGCCGAGGATTTCCAGAGCTGGACCGCGCGCCAGAGCAACGCCGAGCTCGCCACCATGCTCCCCCTCCCCTCGCGGGTGGGGGTTGGGGGGAGGGGGTCCCGAGAGGGGAGGGCAAGTTCTGTCAGGGCGGTCCCTGCGTGAACGCCATCATCCCGCTGATCCCCGAGAACGCACCATTTTCGCCCACCCAGCGCGCGTGGCTGAACGGCTTCCTGGCCGGCCTCTACGGCAGCGCCGCCACAGGCGTTTCCGCCACCCCCGCTCCAGCCGTGGGACCGGCGGAGGACTTCCCCTGGCACGACCCGGTGCTGGAACTGCCGGAGCGGCTCGCCATGGCCGAAGGCCGAGCACTGCCACAGCGCCTGATGGCGGCGATGGGCCAGCTCGACTGCGGTCAGTGCGGCTACATGTGCCAGAGCTACGCGGCGGCGCTGGCCGAGGGACGCGAGGGTTCGATCAGCCTGTGCGTGCCGGGCGCCAAGCCGACGCAGCTTGCATTGAAGCGCCTGCTGGCCGAAGCGCCCCCGCCGCCCGCCGCGCCGACACCGCAGGCAGCCGTCGTGTTGTCCGGTCGCGAGGTGCACGTGGTCGCAGCCGAACCCCTGACCGGACAAGGTTCCAGCAAGGACGTGCGCCACGTTGTCGTCGATCTGCGCGGTTCCGGACTGACCTACGCACCGGGTGATTCGCTCAGCATCGCCGTTCCAAACGATCCGGGGCTGGTTGATGCGACCTTGGCTGTGCTGCGGGTCACCGACAACGCTGCCATTCGCCAGACTCTGACCCACGAACTGGACATCGCGCGCCCGCTCGACCGCACGCTGGACCTGCTTGCCATGGCCGCAGCGCATCCGCGCCATGCCGCCGCATTGCGCGCTTTGTCTGAAGGCGAGAACGGCGCCGAACCCGCCGGCGCCGATCTTCTCGATCTGCTGGAAGCATTTCCTTCTGCGCGTCCACCGCTGGCTGATCTGCTGCGCTCGCTGCCGCCGCTCCGGCCACGGCTCTATTCGATCGCGTCTTCGCAGCGAGTCACACCGACCGAAGTGCATCTATGTGTCGCCGTCGTGCGTGAGACACGGCGAGACCGTCTCCGCCATGGCGTCGCCAGTGGTTTCCTGGCCGATCGTGCCACCGGCTTCGGACCGATCCGCGCCAGCGTCCAGACGAGCCATTTCCGCCTGCCGGCAGATGCGCACACGAGGATCGTCATGTGCGGTCCCGGCACCGGCATCGCGCCGTTCCGCGCGTTCCTGCAGGAGCGTGCGGCGCTCGGCATCAAGGGGCGCGCCTGGGTGCTGTTCGGCGAGCGCCAGCGTGCGCACGACTTCCTCTACGAGCACGAACTGAAGGCATGGCTCGCGGACGGGACGCTATCCCGGCTGGACGCCGCCTTCTCGCGCGACCAGACCGGCAAGCACTACGTGCAGCATCGCATGGCCGAGAATGCCGCCGACCTTTGGCGCTGGCTGCAGGACGGGGCGCATTTCTTTGTCTGCGGCGACGCCAACCGCATGGCACGCGACGTCGATGCCGCGCTGCGTCGGATCGCCATGACCGAGGGCAGGCTCGATGAGACACAGGCGCGGGACTGGATCGTGGCACTGGCGCGGCAGGGTCGCTACCAGCGCGACATCTACTGATGCGACCGCCAGGGGGTTGGAGCGGGTGACGGGAATCGAACCCGCATAGCCAGCTTGGAAGGCTGGAGCTCTACCATTGAGCTACACCCGCGGCGCGCCCGCAGATTTACCGGCCCTCCGTAGCCGGCGCAATCAAAGCCGCAGTTCCACGCATACCGGCACATGGTCCGACCCCTGCGGCCAGTCGCGGGCGTCCTTCAGCACGATCTGGCGCTTCAGCTTGCCCGTCAGATCGGGCGTCACCCAGATGTGGTCCAGCCGCCGGCCCCGGTCGGAGGCGCGCCAGTCGCGGTTGCGGTACGACCACCACGTGTAGAGTTTTTCCCCCGCAGGCACGAAATGCCGCACCGCGTCGACGAAGCCGGTGCCCTGCCATGCGGTCAGGCCTTCGGTCTCCGGCGGCGTATGGCTGACCACGTCCAGCAGTTGCTTGTGGCTCCACACGTCGTGCTCCAGCGGTGCGATGTTCAGGTCGCCGACGATGACGTTGCGCGCCAGTCCGGTCCGGGCGGCGAACCAGTTGCGCGTCTCTGCAATGAAATCGAGCTTGTGGCCGTATTTCACGTTCTGCGCGCGGTCCGGGATGTCGCCACCGGCGGGGACGTAAAAGTTGTGCAGCTCCACCGGGCCGCCTTTGATATCCAGCAGGACGCCGAGATGCCGGCAGTCGCCCTTGGCGCACCAGTCGGGAGCGATATCGTGCAGTTCGATCGGCCGGCGCGACAGGATAGCGACGCCGTTGTAGCCCTTCATGCCGCGGAATATCGCGTAGGGATAACCGAGCTCGCCGGGTGCCGCCGTCGGGAACAGCTCGTCCGGCACCTTGGTTTCCTGCAGGCAGATCACGTCCGGATCGAGCGCCGCGATCAGCTCCTTCAGCAAAGTGACGCGCAGGCGCAGCGAGTTAATGTTCCAGGTGGCGATGCGGAGTTTCACGTGGGGCGATTCCGACGGAGGGAAGAGAATCGGAATTTAGCGTCGCCTGGACAGAACACCAAGACGGGCCAGAATGTCGCCAAGCAGCGCGGGGCGGAGGGAACAATGGGCATGACCATGACGGAAAAGATCCTGGCGCGCGCCGGCGGTGTGGCGACGGTTTCGCCCGGCGATGTCGCGGTCGTCGATGTGGAGACCGCGTGCCTGATCGACCTGTCCTTCCTGCCCGAAGGCTGGCGCGAGGTCCTCAAGGTCGCCGACCCGACCAAGGTGGTGATCGTGTTCGACCATCTTGTGCCGGCGCCCACCGCACAGGCCGCAGCCTGCATGCAGACCGGCCGCGATTTCGCGAAGAAGTTCGGCATCCAGCGGCTGCACGATGTCGGCCCCGATCAGGGCATCAGCCACGCGGTGATCGCCGATCGCGCCTACGCGCTGCCCGGCACGGTCCTGGTGAACGCCGACTCGCACACCTGCAGCGCCGGCGCCTTCAACTGCGCGGCGCGTGGCGTCGGCGGACCTGACATGCTGTACGCCGTCACCACCGGCAAGGCATGGTTTCGCGTCGGGGAGACGATCCGCTACGACCTGACCGGCAAGCTCCGTCCGGGCGTGTCGGCCAAGGACATCTTCCTGTTCATCGCCGGCAAGTGGGGCGCGCACGTCAACCAGAACATCGAGTACGGCGGGCCAGGCATGGCCACCATGAGTCTGAACGCCCGTCGCACGCTCACAACGATGGGCACCGAACTGTCCGCCGAATTTGTCATTTTTGAACCGGACGACACGCTGGTCGAGTATGTGAAGGCGCGCAATCCGAAACCGTTAACGCCGACGCTGCCGGATGCCGATGCCACCTACAAGGAGCGCCGCACCATCGACCTCGGCACAATCGAGCCGCTGGTGGCGCTGCCCGACGCGGTGGTGAACAACTCGGTCGGCATCAGCGAAGTTGCAGGCCGCCACATAGACCAGGCGTTCATCGGCGCCTGCTGCAACGGCACACTGGATGATCTCGCGGTCGCCGCGCGCGTGGTGCAGGGGCGCAAGGTCGCGCGGGGCACCCGGTTCATCGTCACGCCGAGCACCGAGGCGATCCATCGCGCCGCGATGTCGGCAGGATACGTCGCGACGTTGATGGAAGCGGGCGCGATCGTCACGCCGGCGACCTGCGGCGCGTGCGTCGGCGGCCACATGGGGGTGCTTGGCCCGGACGAGGTGTGCATCACCGCGAGTACGCGCAACTTCAAGGGACGCATGGGCGATCCATCGGCGCGTATATACATGGCCTCGCCTGCCACTGTCGCGGCCTCGGCGCTGGCCGGCCAGATCGCCAGCGCAGCCGAGTTCTTCCAGGGAGACGTGTCATGATGGCAGGGCGTGTTTGGAAATTCGGCGACAATATCAACACCGACCTGATGCTGCCCGGGCCGTATCTGTATCGCAGCGCCGAGGAGCAGGCGCGCGCGGTGTTCATGAACAACCGGCCGGGCTGGGTCGATCAGGTGCAGGACGGTGATGCCATCGTCGGCGGGTACAACTACGGCATGGGCTCGTCGCGTCCGGCGGCGCGATCGCTGCGCATCTGCGGGGTCGGCTTCCTGCTGGCCGAGACCATCAACGGGCTGTTCTTCCGCAACGCGGTGAACTACGGCCTGCTGGTGTGCGAGTGCCCAGGCGTCGCCGCGGCGTTCGAGGAGGGCGACACGGCCGAACTCGACATCGACAGGTGGAGCGTGCGCAACCCGCGCAGCGGACAGGCGCTGCGCGTGCTGCCGGTGCCGGGGCAGCTTCTGGCAATGATGCAGGGCGGCGGTATTTATCCGGTGCTGGAGCGCGAGGGCCTGATCGCTGCACGGTCCGCCTGACCCGGCGCCGTGCCGGCGATCGATTCTGATCACTCCCAATGGTAACGTGATTCCCATGCCCAGCCCACGTCGCATCGAAGGTTATGCCATCGTCTCCGAGGACGGCATGCTCGCTGACGCGGCAGGGATCATGCCGGAATCGCTGAAGTTCGAGGCCGATTTGCGGTTCTTCGAGCGCGGGCTCGACGGGGTCGATGTCGTGGTGCACGGGCGTCACTCCCACGAGCGGCAGCCGCGTTCGAATTTGCGCCGGCGATTGATCCTGACGCGACAGGTCCCCGCCATCGCGGCCGATCCGACGAATGAAAAGACGCTGTTCTGGAATCCTGCCGGTGCCTCGTTCGAGCAGGCCCTGGCTGCGCTCGGAGCGCCTGATGGCAGCGTCGGCATCATCGGCGGCACGGATGTGTTCGGGATGTTTCTGGACCGCTATGACGTTTTCCACCTGTCGCGGGCGCCCGGTGTGCGTCTGCCCGGTGGCCGGCCGGTCTTTCCCGGCGTGCCAACTCGGAACCCGGAGCAAGTGCTGGCAGGCCATGGTCTCGACCGCAGCCAGAGGCAGGTGCTTGACGCCGCAATGGGCTTGGCGGTCGTCAGCTGGCGACGGTCATCGGAGGCCCGCTGAATAGTGATGCTAACAATCTTTGACGCAGTGGCAATCTCCGCGAATGTGCCCTTCCGCACCAAGATCAGTGGCGCTGAACTGCGCGAGTCGCTAGCCAATGGATCGCTGCCGGAGCAGCTGGAGCCGCATTTGGAGCGCGTTTTGGCGGAGTTGCCGATTGGCGCGCTCGCTGAACTCGTGTTCGCCTACCCGGCTGAACAGCAAGAGAAAGTCATAAACAACCTCATGGAGTTTGGCCACCGGTGGGGCAGGCATCACAAGGATCGAACGATGGCTGACGAGTGGTTGATCCTGTTTGACCTTGCGATGGATATGATCGATCGTGCCGAAACAGTGATGGGTCACAAGATAGAGTGGACTGTGGGTGGCGGTACAATGCTGCACCATATGTTCTCGCATAGATATAGCAAAGACATCGACATCTTCTTGAATGATCCTCAAGTGTTGCTTAGCCTGTCGCCACGAACCAACCTTGCCTATCCGGTTGTCACATACAACCACCACGGGTATACGGAAAAATCCGGCGTTCATGGATTTCCCGCCCTAGAATTGGTGGCTGTATGGGTTAGCCGGACAGGCAAGGAAGCAAGCAATCAAAATTGACACAGATTACACAGATTAAGTCACAGATTACACGGATAAGAATCGTATCACGCTTCGCGCAAGACAGTGGTCCCGAGCCGCACGCAGAGCGTTGGCTTTCTTTCTGTGCAGTCTTTGACTTGGAACGAGGACCTTCAGGAATATCCCCTCTGGTGAGGCTGATGAATCATTGGCTGAGGTGGTCAAGGTTCTGGATCCACGCCACCCTCTCTATGGGAGATCCTTCCGTGTAATCCGTTGCTCGGCGCATCGAGCCGGGAACT
>DATMND010000186.1:0-3221 GCA_035569235.1 Acetobacteraceae bacterium
GTGCAGATCCACCGTTGCCGCGAAGATGGGTGTAACCAAAGCCGTCTCCTTCCCGAACGAAGACAGCAAGAAGAGGCGATCGGGATCGCGGTCTGCGTCCGCCATGCCGTCGGATGTTCAGGAGCATGACATGCGTTTTTGGCTGGCTGCCGCGATTGGAGCTCTGGTGCCGACCCTCGCGGTCGCTCAACCGGCCACGCGGCCGGTCGTGGGCGAACTGTTTACCTCGGAAGGCTGCTCATCCTGTCCGCCCGCGGACACCAAAGTTGCCGAGCTGGCGCGGACACGGCCGGACCTGCTGCTGTTGGCCTTCCACGTGACTTACTGGAACAACCTCGGTTGGCACGATCCCTATTCGTTTGACGCCGCGACGCAGCGGCAACGCCGCTATGTCGCACTCGGTGTGAGCCCCGAGGTCTACACGCCGGCGCTGATCGTGGACGGCAAGCTCGACGTGGTGGGTTCGGATCCGGTGGCGGTTGACCACACCCTGCGACAGGCGGCGCTGCGTCAGGAGACTGCCGCACCGATTGACCTCCAGCGAGGGCCGACGGGATTGACCATCTCGGTCGGCGCAGGCACCGGCAATGGGACACTGCTCCTTATCGGCTACGATCGCCTGCACCAGACCCCTGTCGTTCGCGGGGAGAACGGCGGACGGACACTCGAGGAAGCAAATATCGTCCGTTCGATGTCGGTTCTCAACGCATGGTCCGGCAAGCCGGTTCGCCTGCAGGTGCCCTACCCTGCCGGGCAGGATGTCGCTGTCCTCCTGCAGCGGGATGACGGGCATATCGTGGGTGCCGCCGTGGCCCATGCGCCCCCCGGTTCGTCATGATCCACGCAACCCGGCCGGCATTCCCCTGCCGTTTGGTGCGCTCACGCATCCACCGCCCATTCCTCGACGATCCAATTGACTACTTCTCTCCGGGACCATCTGACCATGCGCATGGATGATCGAAGCCTCCGCGTTCTGCCACCCATCCTGCGTGATAAACACTACAGCACACCCTCGGCCTTCACACCGGAGAGCCTGTTGCGGGAGGCCCGTCGTCAAAAGGACGTGCCGGACACGCCGGTTCCCGATATCTGCATCCTCGATCCGGACGGTGACATCGTGCGCCACCTGCGCGCCGAAGACCGTGCGCGGCCCGTCGCAACCTGGGCCTGTTATCACAGTACGATGGACCGCTTTGATGACAGCTGCCGGGAATACGGGATCGTCGGCTGCGCCGTCGGAGCGCCGTACGCCGTGCTGGTGGCCGAGCAACTGTTCGCCTCCGGCTGCCGGCTGCTTCTCAGCATCACCTCGTCAGGCCAGGTTACCACGTTGGGTCCGCCGCCTTATTTCATCCTGATCGAGCGGGCGCTCCGCGACGAAGGCACCAGCTATCATTATTTGCCCGCCGGATCCGAATACGCCGAGGCCGACCCCGCGCTACTATCCGTCGTCGAGGGTGCGCTGGCCACGATCGGCGATCTGGTGGAGCGTGGTGCGACCTGGACGACTGATGCGCCCTACCGGGAGACGCCGGCGGCAATCGCTGCGGCGCGGGCCGAGGGCATTCTGGCTGTCGAAATGGAGGCGGCCGCCCTCTATGCATTCGCCGAGGCACGCCGCAAGCCGGTGCTCTGCTTCGCGCATGTTACCAATCAGATGGGTCAAGTCGGGGACTTCGAGAAGGGTGAGGCCAATGGCGCGACAGCGTCGCTCGCGCTGGTCCGTGCCGTCGCGGAGGCTTGCCTGGGTATCGAGACTTGCCCTTCCCCCATTCAACGCGCGCCCGTCGGATCAGCAACCGAGCCAGGCACGGCTCGGTGACCGAGAACGGCAGTCCGTTCCGCCATGTGCTCGTGAATGTCGTGACGTCACCTTCCACTTTGAGGAGAATCCAAACCATGAAGAAATTGGCCATTCTCGCCGCCCTTGTCCTGACAACGGGTGTCAGTGCATACGGCGTCGCGCACGCCGCGACCGTCCAGCCATATCAGCAGCCCGCCTTCGAAGCGGCGCAGAAGAGCGGCGACCCGATCCTTATCTTCGTTGAGGCGTCTTGGTGCCCGACCTGCGCGAAAGAGCGGCCGGTTCTCCATCAGCTCTACGGCACGCCGGAGTTTGCGCATCTCCAGGTCTTCGACGTTGATTTCGACACCAGCAAGCCACTTCTGCGGCAGTTGGGCGTGCAGATGCAGAGCACCTTGATCATTTATCACGGTACCAAGGAAACCGGCCGCATGACAGGGGCCACCGACCCAGCCGTGATCAAGCGATTGCTCGAAACCTCCGCAAGCTGAGTCGTGCCGATCGCGAGCATTGGCGCGGGGTTGTTAGCAGGCATTCTGTCGACGCTCTCGCCCTGCGTCTTTCCTCTCCTTCCACTCGTCATAGGCGCTGCGACGTCGACGCATCGATCGGGCGCCTATTGGCTCGCGGGAGGCGTTGCGACGTCGTTCACGGCTGCCGGTCTTTTTGTCGCAACGATCGGTTTTGCGATCGGTCTCGACGGCGATCTGTTCCGGACGATCTCCGCGGTTCTTCTGATGCTGCTGGGTCTCGTGCTTCTCAGCGCGACGATCCAGGCTCGCCTCGGCGTCGCGGCTGGCGGTTTCAGCGGCGCCGGGGACCGTATTATCCGTCGCTTGTCGCTGAAGAGCGCGACGGGACAATTTGTTGTTGGTGTTCTCCTCGGCATGGTCTGGAGCCCGTGTGTCGGTCCCACGCTTGGGGCTGCCTCTGTGCTGGCAGCGCAGCGGAAGGATCTGGCGAGCGCTGCAGCGGTCATGTTCGCGTTCGGTGTGGGCACGACGCTGCCGATGCTGGCGGTTGCCGTACTCTCTCGGACGGCTCTGCTGCGCTGGCGTCAGCGCATGCTCTCAGCGGGGCATCTCGGCAAGGTCGCCATGGGCCTGAGTGCCATCGCGGTTGGCGCAATGATCCTGACCGGTGTCGACCGCCGCGTGGAAACCACCTTGGTCAGCGCATCGCCGGCATGGTTGACTGATCTGACGACGCAGTTCTAGCAGATCTGCAGCCACGGCAAGAAAATCTAATTGGCGCACCACTCCTGTCCGGTTCGCTGAGCTTGGATTTTCCAAACATGGTGTCTATATAAGGAATCTTGATAGTTCGTTGCTGGGGCGGATTTGATCGCCCCATGGCTCTCCCCGACAATATGGCAGGGGGGCCAAGCCATGAACACAGGCAAGACGCTGTTCGCGCA